>NZ_JBFAXK010000046.1:0-33462 GCF_040680715.1 Nocardia sp. NPDC051981
AACATCGGAACCTTCAACCCCATCAAGACCAACTTCCACGAATTCATCGCCATGCTCGCCGACATCGGCCAGGCACCCGGCACGCGAACGGTACTGCGCGCCGTCTTCGGCCCACCCACCGATCCGGCCCACTCGAGGACCACCACGCGAACGTAGCGCCGACAGGAGCTCACCCAACGGTAGTTCGCGCGGCCGGGTCGGGAAATACAGGGCGTCGGCCGTGGCATGCGCGAGCACAGTGTCTTCCGCGGCCCTTCCCACCCTTCGCTGCGGGGAATCTCTCCAGATCCGTACCGGCCCACCTCCAGTCGAATCGCGCCGCTGCATCCACCGCGGTATGTGACCGCGCCTATCTCATCGTGCACGCACGGATCCTGGCCCTCGCAGTCCACGGCGCTGTCCAGATCAACCCAGCAGGATGCACGGCATTCGGCATGAGCGTGCACTACCGGCGGGCGTACGACGCTCTGCCCGTTGATCTTCCGTAGCCTCGCGTTGTCCGGTTCGGTCAGCGCGGTATGCGACAATAGCGGACGTTCCGCCCCGCACCAGGTCGGAACGAGGATGAAAAAGGCTCACGATGCCGTCCACACGAAGATCCCGAAGTCGTACCAGGACACATCGAAGTCTGCGGCGCCGATCATCTGCTCTGCGCGATCGCTTTCACCGAACTCGATGGTGAACGTATCCCCCGGCGCAGCCAGTACTCCTCCGCGAAGGGCTCAACACAAAGCAGGAATGGCCTGCCCGTGTGTGGGTTCCTGAATCTGATCTTCGGCACGGCCGAAGCGTATTGGAGCAAAGGACATGCCGCAGTCTTAGGCTGGCCCGCCTCCGCGCGCCACACGGCATGAGGGTTCGTCCCCGGTGGATCAGCCTGTCATCCGATTCGTTCAAACCGAACTGCGCCTTGAAACCTGCCGCCCTCACGGAGATTCAGTGTCATATGGCGGCCACTCCAGACGCCGTCCACCTCAACCATGCAATTGTAGAGGTGGCTGGCCGAGGTGAAGGCGACGCGATTACCCGTACTGAGCGTGTACTGCGTGACATGAACCCCGGCAAGCACAGATTCCCTGCGAAGCCATGTCTCGATGAGGGGCACATTCGCCGACGTGGGCGCCGGTTTGATCAGCACGTCGAGGACCACCCCGTCTGGATAGAACCGAAACACCTGGACGTCCGCAGCGAAGATCCCCGACGGTCCGGGACGAGACCGGCCGCTGCGAGATCGGTTGCCGTGCTTGCTCATCAACCACACACTGCCAGGTCTGCCCAGTACTCAGCACGCCAGCAGGAAGCTCGTAACCGACTAGGTCATCGGTCACGCGGATGTGGCATTCAATGTGCGGAAATCGGCAGTTGCGGACGTTCCGCCGGCCTCGGATCGGCACGGCCCGTTGATCTTCCGATGCCACGTGCTGGCCGGTTCAGTAAGCGCGGTATGCGGCAGGAGAGTGCACTGCCACGCGCGGACCGATCGCAGTGCAACCGTTCTAAGCGCGCACTACGGCTGAGGAATTCGCGCGAAACTGCGGTTCGACAGCCGATAGTGCGAGATTGGACCGTCATCCGCAACTCGGCATTACCGTGCACTGCCGGCAGTCGGGCTGCCGTCCGAGATGCCCACGGCCCATTGATCTTCCGAGGTGCCGCGCTGGCCGGTTCGGTCAGCGCGGTATGCGGCAAAGTAGTGCGTTCGGCCGGCTGCGGCAGAGCAGGGTTCACACCTTGATCATCTTGCGAGCGTGGTCGTCAATTCAGATAGCGGTTCGCAGCGTTCGAGCCGGTCGGGCCCGGCAGGCCGTGTGCTGTGTGTACTCGATCGGCCGTAGCCTGAGTACGTGTCACGATCTGTTGTCCGGCGCCCGGACCGCCGCACCGCGGCTACCACAGCGACAATTCTCGACACCGCGAATCGGCTGTTCACCGAGCGCGGTTTCCATGCGGTGACCATGGACGCGATCGCCGATTCCGCCGGGCTCGCGGTGGGTTCGATCTATCACCATTTCGGCAACAAGGAGCGCCTGTATCTGGCGCTGGTCGAGCGGGCGCTGGAGGTCAACGAGAAGGCGATGGCCGTCGCTTACGGAGGCGGTCGCAATCCGATCGAGGAACTTTTCGCGGCCAGCGATGCCTACTGTCGATTCCATCTGGACAACCCGGGGTACTTCCGGATGATCGCGCTGCGGGTGCTCGACGTGCCGCCGGGGGATCTGGCGAGCGAAGCGGAACGGCGGATCGCCGACAAAGTGGAGGCGCTGGTCGGCGGCGTCACCGATGCGCTGCGGCGGGCCGACACCGCTGGCCAGATCCGCTGTCCGGATCCCCAGCGGACCGCGATCTTCCTGTGGGCGGCATGGAACGGTGTGCTCGCGCTGCGCATGCGCCCGGACCGGCTCGCTCTCGACGACGTCGAACTGCAGCAGGTGCTGGAGATCGGACGCGACATCGTGCACCGCGGCCTGGCCACTTGAATTCTTGTAGCAGCGTTCAATTTTGTAGTAGCGTTCAAAACATGGTGATAGCAGCCGCCGTGCAGTTGGACGCGGTACCTGGTGACATCTCGGCGAATCTGGCCGCTTGCGAGCGGCTGGCGGACCAGGCGGGCCGGGCCGGCGCCGAAATCATCGCCTTACCAGAGTTCTTCACGACCGGAGTCGGTTTCCTCCATCGACTCACCGACGCCGCGCTGCCGCCCGACGGCCCGGCGACCGCGCTGCTGATGAGGATCGCGCAGCGCTATGGGGCCCTGGTCGGCGGCTCATTCCTGTGCCGCGACCCCGACGGGCACGTCCGCAACGCCTACCTGCTTGCCGATGCGACCGGCGTCGTCGGCCGCCACGACAAGGACCTGCCGACGATGTGGGAGAACGCCTTCTACATCGGCGGCCACGACGACGGTGTGCTGGCCGCAGGTGGGCTGCGGATCGGTGCAGCGGTGTGCTGGGAGTTGATGCGCACCCAGACCGTGCGGCGACTGCGTGGCCGCGTCGATCTCGTGATGGCCGGGTCGGGTTGGTGGTCGGTACCGTCCTGGCGGCCAAGCATGCTGTTCGACCGGCTCGAGCAGCACAACACCGTCACGGCGCGCCGGGCCGCGGCCGAGTTCGCGCGATACGTGGGTGCGCCGGTGGTACACGCCGCCCACGCGGGAAACCTGAACTGCCCGATGCCGTGGATGCCGTTGCGCTACCACGGCCATTTCGAGGGCTCCACGCTGATCACCACAGCGGACGGCACCGTGATCGCTGAACGCCGCAAGGAGGATGGCGAGGGGATCGTGCTCGGCGAGATCACACCTGGCGCCCAGCATCCCGCATCGACTACGCCGACCGGATTCTGGCTACATCGCCGCGGTGCGCTGCCGTCGGCGGCCTGGCACTATCAGCGCTGGCACGGCCGGCGCTTCTATCGGCGGCAGGTGGCGGGCCGATGAGCGTGCTCGTACGGATCGGGCTGGCCGAAACGGCCGCCGGCGCACTACTCGGATGGGTCGTCGCGGCCAACCTCACCGCACCGGACCGGCTTCGGAAGCTGGGCCTGGTCAACCCGCGTCGAATACTGCAGGCACACATCGATTACGTGATCATGGGCCTGATCCTGGTCGCGGTCGGGCTGGCCCTACCCGGCCTGGCCACCTGGATCGCAGTGCTCGTCGTGATCGGCACCCTGCTGAACCCGACTTTGTTCCTGCCCTTGGCCTTCCGCGACGGTCTGGCCCGCACCCTGGGATACCGGAGCCTGAGTAGTCTGTCGTTCCTCTCGACCAGTGTCGGACTCGTCGCGGCAGCCGTGAGCTGAGGGCGAGGGGCGCGGAAACCAGACAGACCACGAGAGCCGTCGTCACCGAGTCGGCTATCTCCTCACGCACCGTGCTCTCGGCCCAGCTTCGCGATGTCGGCGAGGGTGGCGGATCTCCCCCAACCGCGGTTCACGAGGTCGCACTCACCACCGCGGAGATCAGAGACGCCGATCAACGGCGCATCAAGGCCGTGACCCTTGCCCGCGCCACCTGGGAAGCAATCGCCCAGGCAGCGAACATTACTCGCCGGTCCGCTCACGAACGCTGGTCAAAGATCGCACGTATCACTGCTGGTAGCGATTCTGCTGAGCACCCATCCGGTGTCCAGGTGGGGCTCGGTCGTTTCGCCGGTGCCTCGCGATGGCCGGTTCGGTCAGCGCGCCATGCGGCAGTAGCGGATGTTCCAGGCGGAGCCGCTACATCTCGCAATGGCATGGTGGCTGCTGCAGGTGGCGCGATAGGGTTCTGGCGTGCCGCACGCCATCACCGCGATGATCTTGCCCTGCCCTGTCAGTGCTGAAGCAGCGGACCGATGGGACCTGATGCCGGTATCGCTGCGATGCGATCTCACGCTACTGCACGTGACCCACTACTACACTGCGTATTGGCAAGCACGGCTGGGGATTTCGAGCTACTTCGAACTCCCTTCCGAAGCGCCAGGACTGTTCCCTCGCGAGGGCGTCGTGACGACGATTGCGGCTGAATTGGCGACCCGACCCAACCCGACATTCGCTGTGGTGCTCACGGACTACTTCGGCGGCGTCGGAGACCAGTGGGCAGCGGTATCGGTTGGCGGTGGACCGGTTCGGTCGGTGAACACCATCAACACGGCGTTGCGTGCGCTGGGCATCAGCGCTACGGCGGGATCGGATGAGTTCGACACGGTCGGCCTGGCGGCTCATAGATCGACGCCCGACTACCTCGACCGGTACGTCGATCTGTGCGACGAGCTCGGTGTTTGACCCGATACTTCCGATTCCTGATGTATGGCAGGCATGTGCGTACGTTGCACCGCCTTGGATCGACGCGCTCCGTTGCCCCGCCAGTCCCGCGCTGGCCGGTTCTGTCAGCGCGGTATGCGGCATAGAAAGACGTTCTGTGCGTCGGGTGTCTGGACGTGGGGAACGTCCTCCTGATGCGCTTGTGGGGCTTGGTGTCCCATCGCGGTAGGAGGACGTTCCATGGGTAACGGTAGTGGCGTGTCCCGGGGTGATCGCAACCGATTACACGCTGCAGGGAACCAACCCCATTACTGCTATGCCGGGACGACGACAGACCAGGGCACCGACCGAACCGCTTGACACAAAACGCCTTACGCTGATTACAGGATGTTCGCGGCAGGGGTGAAGGGGGTGGGATCGGGCGTCTACTCCGGTCCCTGAGGCGTACCAGAGGGACCGTCCAGCCACCCCCCTTTGCCCCAGGCCGCCCAAGGCAGACACTGCGGGCCGGAACCCGAGCGGGCGCCACCTACCCTAACCCGCCCCGCCGACAAGGCTGCGACGCACCTCCTCGGCCACTTCGAAGACTGCCCACCAGAAGGCACTGGCGCAGATGCCTTCTCGACGTTCGCCTGCAAGAATGCACGCTCGCCGGGATGAGTGGGTGTACCGCATTCGGCGTGTGCGTGCACTCGCCGACCGGGCCCCGCGGCCTGGTTCAGAACAACCGAGTCGCGGCAATGCAGGATGTTCGGGCGATGGCTGAGGTGTCCGGCGGACGTTGTCGGGACAGGTTGAGCGTTGTTCTGTCGTGAGATCAGGGCAGTTATGGCCACCATCCGTCACGAAGTCGCGATAAAGGCTGCACCGCTACATATCTGGGATGTCATTCGCGATATCGGGGCCGTGCATGAACGTCTGCTTCCCGGACGTGTGGTCGACACCAGGATCGAAGGGGCGGAACGGTTTCTGACCTTCCCTGACGGGCACATCATTCGTGAGCTCATAGTCGCGATCGACGAGGATTCGCGGCGGCTGGCGTACTCCGTTGTCGAAGGGGCCCGGCCCGCGCTGGACTACCATCATGCGTCGTTCGAGGTCCGCGCAGATGGCGAGCACGGCCGACTGGTCTGGATCACCGACGTCCTGCCCGACACTGTCGCGCCGGAGATCCGCATCCGCACGCAGTTCGGAATCACCGAGATGAAGCAGGCGATCGAAGCCGCCCAGCTGATCGCACGCTCGTCGGCATGAGGGTGCGTTCGGCCGGCCCCCGGCTCGGCCTGTCCGAGCCGCCCTGTAAGCGGCTTCTTAGCGGATGTTCATCGTCGCAATGCCATCAATGAGACTGATCGTGTGAATCCAGCCTATCCATGCCCCGCTTGCGGCCACCGCGTCTTCGATCAGCCGCCCGGTTGCCACCTGGTTTGCCCCGTTTGTTTCTGGGAGGACGACGGTGTGCAACTCCGGTGGCCAACCCTCGCCCTGGGGGCCAACCGAGTCTCGTTGGTGGACGCTCAGCGCAACGTCATTGCATTCGGGGCGTACGACGAGCATGCGCGTGGGTTTGTCCGTCCCGCTACCGCCGAGGAAGCCATGGATCCTGCGTGGCGGTGTATCGCACCGTTCGACGACTTCGAGGACTGCGCAACTGCGAATTCTGCTCCGTGGCCGAAGGACCGCACCACGTTGTACTGGTGGTTGCCGACGTTCTGGCGAGCCCAGGGGGATCGCTACACGAGATAACTGGGTCCGCCTCTGCCACATAATCGGCAATAGCGGACGTCCTGCCGTCGTCGGATCGGCACGGCCAGTTGATCTTCCGCTGCGCCGCGTTGGCCGGTTCGGTCAGCGCGGTATGCGGCATGTGCGGATGCACTTCCGTACGGACGTCGGCAAGATGATTGGCCTGATCCCGCAATGCAACGGCATGGTGGATCCAAATCCACAGATTCGTGGACGAACTCGGCACGAGGGCACTCCGCAATCAAAGCTGCGGGCACTGCAGCCGGATGCCGCGCGACTTCCGTCCTGCCCACGCTCGCGAGCACTGAACTACCTCAGCGGACGGGCTCCACGACCACAGGCGCGATCGGGGTACCGGCGGAATCGAACAAGTCCCGCCCGCACGAGTCGCATTCGCCCTCCGCAGGTTTCGCTTCCGTCGCGGGGAGCTGCCACACGTTCATGCCACCGCACGGACAGTCGATGACGTAGAGCAACTCGGGAGAAGGCGGATTCACACCCCACGCCAGACTCGAGGCCGTCGTGCGACGCATGACGCCGATACGGCAGGTGTCGTCGCCGGAACGGAGTTCGCCGAGCGCCAACCCCGCACTCGCCAGGGCTTCATCCACTGCGCGCAGAATCGCCGGCACGTGTTCACCACGCTCGAGGTCGGCCCCGGCCGCTTGCTTGGCCGCGGACTCGACGGCAGCGACAACCGCGCGGTCCTTCCCGAAGGCCGTCACCCGACCGGCCACGAATTGCGCTATCTGTCCGGTCCGTTCCTCACCAGACCAGTCGACAGGCAAGAGAATCCCCTCCTGGATCAAGGAATCCACCACCTCGTCCACATCGAGCGCGAACCCCTGCTCAGACGCCGCCAGAAAATATGCCAAGTCGCTCACGCCGCCAGCATACGAACGAGCATCCGACAGCTACGCAATCCCAGGTTGCTCGGACCGCTTTCGCATACGGTCGGGCGGGTCTGGGTCATGTCGTGGGTCCGCGACGAATCGACGATAGCCACCACCGCCGTCAGCGAGACGATCGTTGTCGCATAACGGGACTCATCGACGGACCGGTTCGATCAGCAGCTACGGCAGGACTCCTCACCCAGCCGCTCGACGATCCCTCGAGCCCGCTCGTCGGCATTACCGTGCACTTGAGTTCGCTAGAGCCAGCCAATGCGACTCGCCGATCCAAACGCCGTCGGCGCCCGATCCGGGAGAACCGCGGCACCCCGTCGCAGTCCGGGGCCACCAGCTCACCGTCGAGGGTGATCTCCCGCCCCGCCGCCAGCAACAGCAGGGCGTGGGAGATCTCGGGGAAGGCCGCGTTGAGGGAGTTGCCGTTGCGGCTGACCATGTGGCACACGTCGCCGGAATCCATGCCAGACAGCGGATTCCGTCGTAGGTCATTCGTAGGCGTACCGGGTGTCGTCAGCGGGAGCTGGCCCGGTCGTGGCGAGCATCGGCGCCGGATGGCGCACCATACGCCGAACGCTACCCCAGAAGAAACCGAGCGGTCGCATTAGTGTGAGCTCCGGAATCTCGTACTGTGCGTTGGCCGCTCGATGCGCTCGCGTTCTGAACGGTTCGCCAGTGCATGACTGCCGAAGATATCCGGCTGGTCGATCCTGGTCAGATCAGACCGCGGGTTGGCTGCGGGCCTCGCCGTCGGCATCCATCATCGAAGACCATCCGGGACTTCCCTGAGAAGCAACATCGGCCGCGAGTATGAGCAGTTTTCGCCTGACGACTGATTTCGTTTGGGCGATCCACCTGTGATTGTCGTTGACATGATCATGTCGCCGGTCTTCCCCGTTGGGCCGCTGCTCGCCGTTGACCATCCCGTAGGGACTTGGTGGCGATGAGGATGTTCGAGTTGTTGCTCGTTGCGTGTTGTGTGGTCCTGACCGTGCTCGGATTCCGCAGTGGTGTCGGCACCCGGACATTACTGTGCGCGAGCAGTAGCGGGCTGGCGGTGGCGGCAGCACAGATCCTGGTGGAGGGGTACCGCTCACAACTGTTGCTCGCCTACACATTTCCGGGCGCCGTCTTGATTCTCGCTGTGGTTCGCAGGTTTCGGCGCGGGGAGCAGGATCGCTTCCGATCCGCCCGCAGCAGGTTCGCTGTGACAACCGCGGGTGCGGTCACGGTGTCGGTCACCGCGGCCGCGATCGTGGCGTTCCCGGTTTTCGTGGTGCCCGCGCCATCGGGTCGCCTGCCGGTCGGCACGCACGCGCTGCATCTGGTCGACACGCAGCGGCAGGAGATCTTCGACGACAGCGACAGGCCGCGGGAGCTGATGGTGCAGTTGTGGTATCCGGCGCAGGCGCGACAAGGACGCAGAGCGCCCGTGATACCGGACAGCCCGGCGGTCATCGGAGAAATGGCGCGCGGATTCGGGCTACCCGCCAACGCTCTGGCCTACCTGCCCACCATCAAGAGTCATTCCTGGATCGAGGCTCCACTGGCGACATCGGAACGGCCCTACCCTTTACTGCTGCTCAATCACGGTTACGGGTCGGCCGGCTATTTCCACACCACACAAGCCGAAAACCTGGCCAGCCACGGATACGTCGTCGCAGCCATCGACCACACCTACAGCTCGCTCGCCACCCGATTCCCCGACGGTCGCGTCACCACCATGCGCACCGACGAGGAACGAATCGGCGAATACGACTATCGCTCCACGGTCGGTGAGGTGTGGACCAAGGACATCCAGTTCACCCTCGGCCGCCTTGCGGCGATGAACGACGGAACCATCCCCAGCATGTTCACCCACGCACTCGACATGGATCGGGTTGGAGTACTAGGGCATTCTTTCGGCGGGGCCGCTGCCTACGACGCGATGCGAGACTCGCGCATCCGAGCCGGGATCGACCTCGACGGTACCCTGTACGGGTTCCGCGGACGCCCCCCGACGACCAAACCGTTCATGTTCGTCTACTCCGCCCAAGCCTTCGACCTCTATGACAAGGCACGCCGCGGATTCGTCTACAGCGACCGCGAACTAGCCGACCTCGGCATCACCAGAGCCGAAATGGAACGAGACCTGGCCAATCTCACCGCCGAACGCGAGCACATTCGCGCGGTGGCCCGCGCGGGCGGACCGGTGGTCTACATCGAAGGCACCAAACACAACAATTTCATGGACCAGCAGCTGTTTTCACCGCTCCTGCGGTTGTTCGGCCTGGTCGGCGACATCGATCCGTACCGGTCGATCACCATCGTCAACGACTACCTCCTCGCCTTCTTCGACGAACACCTCCGCGGCCACAAAGGCGCACTGCACACAGGCCCCGATCCGGGCCATCCCGAAGTACGGTTCGCCACAAGTGATTTCGCGCAGTGACCACTTACCCGAACGGCAGGCCAGGGCTACAACAGGGCCAACCCACGGCACCTCCACACAATCGCATTATTTGCGCTGTTCCAGGGAGTGTCGGGATAACGGCTCTGACGCACTTCCGGTCGTGGCCGGGGCTAGGTACGGCACGGTCGATACGCTGTACGCTCCAACGTCCTTGCAGGACCTGCCCGATTCAACGCCCGGGTATTGCCCCAGCGGTACTACTATCGTGCATCCTGCCCACTATTGCCACATCTGAATCCGAAACAGGGCGGAATTTTTCGATCGAATTCCTATAGCCTTGGCGGTGCGGTAGCAAGAATCCCCCGCCGATTGGAGAAATTGCATGAAACAGCTTTCCCGCTCCGACTACTCAAGGGTGACAAATTTAGCGGGCAAGGTTCCATTCAATACCATGTTCGCCACGGCAGTGATCGAGCGTCAAGCAGAAGGAACGGTTTTCGTCGATAACATCACGAAACCAACAGTTGCGCTGATCGTACATAGGTACGGCATGGCCCTTTTGTGTGGAAACCCAGAAAATGACTCTTTCAACGAAGAACTTGTGCTCTTTTTGAGAGATGCACCGTCGAGTTTCTCAATGCCAACGAGCGGGCCAGCGACAAATACCGATCCAGGCATCTAGATCTGGAACATCCGTCGATTCCGACGATAGTACCGGCGCAATCTACCTTCTTGCGCCAAGGGTGTCGAGTAGTGAGTGCTGCGCCTCGTATACCAGCCGATCGCCCTAGTGATAGCTATAGCGCGTGAATCCCGACCCGTGAGCCGGGTCGGCCCGGATCCGGCGATGACTACCTCGGTGGTTTCCATGACCGGACACGGAGTTCGACCACGGGGTGTGCGTCATTCTCGCCGGAATCCTCGCCACCACACGGGTGGGGTGAGCTCGGCCGGACCCCAGTGGGTCACTCCGGCCGGGTGGCGCGCCGGGCGACGAAGACTCGTTCCAGCAAGGCGTACAGGTGGTCCTGATCCTCGGCGCTGAGTCTGTTCAGGCCATCTCGAGTGGTGTGCATCTTCGCTCGAATGGCGTCGGTGACCTGCTCACCCTCGACCGTGATGACGAGGTTCGTGACGCGCCGGTCGGAGGCGCTGGCCTCGCGGCGCACGAGGCCGCGCTTCTCCAGCCGGTCGATGATCCCTGTCACGTTCGAGGCGTCGCAGACCATGATGTCGGCCAAGGCACGCATCGCAATCGGGCCTCGGCGCAGCACGGTCAGCGCCTTGCCCTGAATCGCTGTGAGGTTCTCGCTCGCCGCCGCGAGCGTGAAGTCTCCATAGTAGGCGCCGAGCGACACCGAGAGCAGCTCCATGAGCTGAGCGGTGTCGACGCGGGGAGCTTCTGCCATACGAACCAGCCTATCCACAGAAACTTGACTACCTCAAATATTCACCACTAGCGTTTGCCATAATGCTTGAAGTTCTCAACCATCTACGTTGACAAGTAACTACGAGGAGTGTCCAGTGACCGTCACCGCGTCCGACGCCGTCCGCACGGCTCAGGTTCTGTCACGGCCCGTCACGCTGAACGGACTGACCGTTCCGAACCGCATCGTGATGGCGCCGATGACGCGCATGTTCTCCCCTGGCGGCGTTCCCGGAGAGGACGTCCGCGCCTACTACGCCCGCCGCGCCGCCGCCGGCGTAGGGCTGATCATCACCGAGGGGACCTATGTCGGCCACGATTCGGCCGGGCAGAGCGATCGGGTGCCGCGATTCCACGGTGAAGAGCAGTTGGCGGGGTGGGCGAAGGTAGCCGCGGACGTGCACGCCGCAGGCGGCAGGATCGTGCCGCAGCTATGGCACATCGGCATGGTCCGCAAGCATGGCGAGGAGCCCTACGCCGATGCCCCCGCCGTCGGCCCCTCCGGAATTCGCGTCGACGGCACCGAGGGCACCGGCAAGGCGATGACCCAGCGTGACCTGGACGACGTCATCGGCGCCTTCGCGGATGCCGCTGCGGTCGCCGAGCGCATCGGCTTCGACGGCATCGAAGTGCACGGCGCCCACGGCTATCTCCTCGACCAGTTCCTGTGGGAACGGACGAACCGCCGAACCGATGCCTACGGTGGCGATTCCGTGGCCCGGACGAAGTTCGCGGCCGAGATCGTGGCGGCGATCCGGGCGGTCGTCTCACCCGAATTCCCGGTGATCTTCCGCTACTCGCAGTGGAAGCAGGAGGCCTACGACGCGCGGCTCGTCGAGACCCCGCAGGAGCTGGAAGCGATCCTGGCCCCGCTCGCCGCGGCCGGCGTGGATGCCTTCCATGCCTCCACCCGCCGCTACTGGCTCCCGGAATTCGAGGGCTCGGACCTGAACCTGGCCGGCTGGACCAAGAAGCTCACCGGCAAGCCCACCATCACCGTCGGTTCGGTCGGCCTCGACGGCGACTTCCTGCGCGCGTTCACCGGCGAGGGCGCCGAACTCGGCAGCCTCGACAACCTCCTCGATCGGCTGGAGCGTGACGAATTCGATTTGGTCGCCGTCGGCCGAGCCTTGCTCCAGGACCCGGAGTGGGCGTCCAAGGTCCTGGCGGGCCGGATCGACGAACTGAAGCCGTACGACGCGGCAGCACTGAGGACACTGAGCTAGCCGTCGGCGCGGTGGCGAGGTCGCCCTCGGCGACCCGCCACCGCTGCGGGCAGACGACGGCTATGCCGAGGGGCTGGCGATCAAGCACCACAGGGCGAGCAGGGGGTCGGCGTTGCACAGGCCGCCGGCGACGGGTTCGGTTGTTGCCGGAGAGGGCGATTCGAGCGGGAGGGGGTTGGCTGTGGCGGTGCCGGCGGCGGACAGGGTTGCGGCGCCGATCAGGAGGGCGGCGGAGATTCCACGGCGTGCGAGCATTTGAAACTCCTCAAAGCATCGGGGTGGGGCAAAAGAGGTCGGGTGGTGGCGGATTAGATTGCCACGCAGGCGGATCCGAGGTTGATGCCGGTGCCGACGTCGACGGGCTGCCTGATTTGAGCTGTCGCGTTCGGCTGGATGGCGTAGATGTAGGTGATCTTTGTCGAGGACGGGGTCCAGGTCGCCTTTGCAACGCCGTTGGAAGGCTTCGCCTCGGCGAATCCGCTTGGGCCCTGACCCTCCTCGAAGAAATAGACGGTCTGACTGTTGTCGTCCACCGCGACGGTGACGGTGTACGAGCAGGTCGTTCCGTACGTGTGGGTGCCGAGGGTGAAGGCGGGCGCGATCGCGATGCTGGTGACGGTCGCCGAGGCCGACGGCGCGGTCAGTGCGGTCACGCTTGCGACGACGCCGAGTGCGGCAGCACCCGCGACGATGCGTTTCATCTTGGGCGAGTTCAGAATTCGCGTCATGGTGTATCGATCTCCTGTCAGGGTCGAAATCGGTTCGGCCGGACGGTCTGCCGCCGGCCGAGAGTGAGAGCCGCAGTGCCCCTGCCGACGATCACGCCATCCGTCGCATTGATGACGTAACAGCGGCGGGTCCGCCGGCCCCGACCAGCGTCGCGATCGCAACCGCCGCCAGGACACCGATCCGCGCCGAGAACTGTTGAACCTTGCGCTTTTTCGGACTCACCGTCCATTCGTCGGATGATCCCCGGATACCGTTAGCAACACTGGCGGCCCCCAAAACTGGGGGCAGCGTTCGAGCAGCTCTGTTGGAGCCAGCCGAGTTCGTGGGCGAGGTCTTTGACGGCGGCCCGGATGCGGCGGTGTAGCGGGTGACTGCTCGCGTGGCAGCGCCAGATACATCGTCAGGGCGGGTGCGCCACGTAGGGGTCGCCAGGTGAGGCCCGCTACCTGGGTTGACAGGGCTGCCTCATCGGAGAGAAAAGGTGGCTCGGTCACGCAGGTCTCGCTGGACGATGTCGAAAGAGAGTGCCGGCGTGTGGAATCGAGGTTTTCGGCTGGCGGTGTGTAGCAGTGCCTTCAGTTGGTCGTGGATGGCCGGGTTGGCGGCACGATCGTGGATTCGGACGGGATACGCTGCGGCCGAGTCGATCTCGATCTCTGCTTCGCCGGCGAGCGGATGGTCCGTGGCCAGTTGGACCCCGATCCGCTCACGTCACAAGGGAAGCCGGCGCACGCCATGCCCCGGCTGTTCACCGCGAGTGATCCCGGCGTCGACCCGGCCCGCGGCGACGGCCGCCGGGATTTCGGGTGTCGCCATCGGCGTCGCACCGATACCCAGACCCGGGCAGCTCGCAACGAGCTTGTCCACCAAGGCCGGAGCGGTTTCCGAACCCGCGCTGGGGCGGTATCCGAGTATGAAGGCGGAGTCCTTCTTTCTGGAGGCCAACGACGAGTATGTCGCGGACATCCACCGCGGCTACTCCACCGCCGGCGCGGGCAAGGTGGATACCGTCTGGGCGCTGGTGTGGCACTTCACCATCGGCGGCAAGGTCGACCGGGTGGTGAACCTCTCCGGTGACCAGCATCAAATGGACAGCTGCGCCTGGAAGAACTACACACTCGCGCCACTACTCGAACGGCTTGCACTGACTGCAAGCCCGTCCGTTTGTGCACAGTTGAGCGGCTGGTGACGCTATCTCTCGATCTCTTGGGACGTGGCCATGGTGGAGTGGATTCCGCGTGCTTCGGTCGCCGCTGGTCCACCTCCGGTCCCGCCGGTGTCGCCGTGGTCGCTGCAGCCGTTCCCGGTCTGGCTGGGGTCGGTACAGGTGTTGTCGCCCCCACCGTTCTCCCCACAGTTTTCGTTGTCGCAGCCATGGGGCGGGACGGGCGGAGGCGGAACCGGCTCGGCGGCATTGCCAACCCACCCCCAGGTCCGATCGACCTGCACCACGCCGGGCGCCGCACTCGGCGCGGCCAGGGCCGGAACCGCCGCCGTCGCGGGAACTGCCATCGCCACCCCCGCCAGCACGAACACGGTGAACAGCTGACGTGTGGTACTTCGGTAAGTCTCGTTGGTCATCATCATTGCCTTTCCCGGACTCGGTGAACCGACTGCTACGCCTGATCGATTTCGGCACCTCGCACGTCTCGTTCGAGTAACGACTACGTCGTCGTGACCATCCGGGGTTAACGGCGCGGTCGATGGTGTCGCCGTGAATCCCGCTTCGGCGGGCAAATCCGAGTAAGCCCGGTCTGCGCATGTCCAGGGACGTCGTCCATGAAATAACCCCACGTCCGATCACCCTCAACCGAATTTTACTCAGGTGATCAACAGCGGAAAATAGCCATCTCTGGCAGCGAGACGAGGACTGGATGCGCGCTCGTCGGCAAATCCAGATGCCTTGGGCGGGTTCAGGGTTGGTCGTCCATGAGATCGAGGTCTTGCCACACTTGCTGGATCTGACCAGAGGCGCGGATCGCGTCGTCGTCGGCGAGTTCGCTGAGAATGGCCTGGATTGCGGCGACGACGCCGGTGAGGGATGGTCCGGCATGGGTGGCCTCGATGGGGGCGAGGATGAGGTGGTCGGCGTCCCCGGCGAGGGTGGAGGTGCGAAGGTCGGTGAGAACGCTGACGGTGGCGCCGCGGTCGCGGGCGAGCCGGGTCAGGCCACGCAGGGTTCGGGTCAGACGCCAGATGTTGATGGTGATCAGGCAGTCGCCCTTTTCGAGCCGAGCGACGTCGACTGCCTGCGTGGTGGGGAGCCGAGGGCAAGCCGGATGTCGTGCCCGGCGATGGCACCGGGATAGCCGAGGATGTGGGGGGGACCAGCTCCGCTGCCGGAGCTGATGATGAGCGTGCGGCGGGCCGCCCTGATGGCCCGGGCGGTGGCCCGGATGGCGGCGAGGTTGTCGGAGGTGGCAAGTGCGACAACGTTGTTCGCGTCCTGCCGCAGCACTGTTGAGTGGTGGGGCGAGTTGCCTGGAAGTCGAAGGCGCGATGCGCGCGGTCACCAGCGCATACCGCTTGAACGGCAGCGTCCCGATCACCTTCTCCATGATCAGCCTGTCGTACCAGCCATCGGTGGACGTGGCGCCGCTGGCGGCGGATCGATCGGTGCTGGATCGCGGCTCGTACTACACCCGTGTGGATGACGTCGACCGTCGCACCGCGCGCATTGTCGACGGTCTGCCACCGAGCGCGGCAACCGAGCAGCTGGCCGCGATCGAATGCGGGCCCGGCCCATACCGGCAGTGGGTGCTGTCGACAGCGACCGCGCTGGTCTCGGCTTTCGCGGCGGTCATGGTGGGCGGCGGCTGGTGGGAACTCGTCGGCGCGCTCGGCGGCGGCCTGGTCGGCGAGCGCGCCGCGGCCGCCGTAGCCCGGACCGGGGCTGCGCCGTTCTACCAGCTCGGCGCCGCGGCCGTAGCGGCAGCCGGAATCGGTGTCGCCGCGAGCACGGTGACCGATCGGTCTCACGCGGGCGCCATGATCACCGGCGCGCTCTTCGCGCAATTCCCCGGCCGCCCGCTCCGTGCTGGCGATCAACGACGGCTTGGCCGGCTACTTCCTGACCGCCGGCGCACGCCTGCTCGAGGCATTCTTCCTGCTGACCGCCATCGTCTGTGGGGTGACCGCGACCCTGTACATCGGCCGCCTGGCCGGAGCCGGACCGACCGTGCAGGACACCACCTTCAGCCGGACTCCCTCTGCCGGCTGGACACTCGTGCTGACAGCCGGGGCGCTGACCACGGCCTTCGCTGTCATTTCACGAGGTTCCTCCGCGGGCGATAGCAGCGGCGACGGCCACCGGCCTGGCGTGCTTCACGACCTACCATCTCCTCGTCGTCGCGCACCTGGCCCCCGTGGCCGCCACGGCCGTGGCGGCCATACTGATCGGGATCGTCAGCGGACTCGGAGCCCGCGTGCTGGGCAGCAGCACCCTGCCGCTGCTGGTGCCCGCCCTCGCTCCCCCGCTCCCCGGCCGCTCGCTCTATCTCGGGCTGCTCGCTCTCAGTGAGGGGCGTTTCGCAAGCGGCGGACCGCAATTGGCCCTGGCAATCGCCCTCAGCCTCACGCTGGCGGTGGGTACCGACATGGGCCTGCAGATCGTCGGCCGCCCCGACCTGCCACCGGCACCCTCGAGCGGCCGGCCGAACCGGTCCGAACACGCACTATGACTGAGAAATTGGCGGGAAACTGCTGTTCAGCACTGGATCGTGCGCGAATGCACCGGTCGACCGGACCTCGGCATCTCGGCGCGTTCATGACACCGAAGTGATTTGAGCGCGTTGGCCTCGGATCCGCGCCGGACGAGAGCCACCGACTGAATCGCGCACCCAGCCAGGGGCTTTCGTCGTGCGGTCAGTTCGTCAGCGCTGCCAAATACCGCTATCGATGAAGTTCGTCCACACGTCGGCGGGGAACGCCAGGATCGGACCCCGACCGTTGTCCTTCGTATCGCGCACCAGCGTGACATCCGGGTCGTGCCGAATCTCGACACACTCCTTGCCAGCATCGGAGAAGCTCGACTTGTACCACTCGCTCATTACCGGCTTCTTCATGCCGTGTGCTCCTTTGCGATTCGCACCAGCAAGTCCCTGGTGTCCTGCGCTGTCAACGCTACAGCCCGAAGACCGGCGATTGCTTCACGATATTCATCGACCTCTTCGTCGTGCTCGTGGAGAACGCTGCCGATGGCGCCTTCGGCGTATACCACTGGCGGCAAAGTCATCCCACTCGTGCCTTTGGGCAGATGGAGCAGGATGAACTGCTGTATGACAAGCCCCGGGTGTGGGCCGATAGCGAAGGGGAGCGCCCGGATCTCGATATTGTCCCGGTCTCCAATCTCGGCGAGCCACCGCAGTTGCGCTGACATGACCTCCTGCGGCCCAGGCCTGTTCCACAGGACCGCTTCGGATAGGAACGCCTCCAACCGAAAACCGGCATCGTCCAACCGTGTTTGGCGCTTTTGGGTGAGCTCGACCCGCCGTTCGACGTCCACTGCGGACAGACGCGGCAGGGTGACGCGGACGATTTCCCGCCGGTAGTCAGCAGTCTGCAACAAGCCGGGCACAATTACCGGTTGGTACGTGATGATCTGCTCTGCCACTCCTTCGAGTCGGAGGAGCTTCTCGAAGTTCGGCGCGACTTGGTCGCTGTACGGTTGCCAGAACCCCTTCGAGTTACCCTGCGCCTTGGCCGCATTGTCCTGTGCTCGAACCTCTTCCAGAAGCTTGAGCGCCTTGGCCTGATCCTCCGGGGAAGCGTGGTAGTACTCGAGCAGGTCCTTGATCTGCGGCCTGGTGAGCTTGGTCGGCGAGCCTTCCTCCATTCGCATCAGGACAAACCGCGTGACCTCGAGGTGGGCCGCCGCGGTCGACAGGGCCGTACGAGGTGCTTTTGATCGCACAGATTTCATGAAGTTTCCGAAATCCATGCGAGAGACCGTCAAACCGGCCATTTCGTTAGCCTCGCTATCTGGGAAACGTTCTCTACGCACATGTGCGTTCTGCACCTCAATCTTATTTCACGCGACTGTTTGCTATGCACGTATTGCCGCAGCACTTTTCGGTGCATGCTTAGTGCATGGCGCCTGACGGCGGCAGGGTCGGCCCGCCGCAGTGGAATGAATCCGAAAAGCAACAGGAGTCGAAATGACTTGGGATGCTTGGGCTTTGATGCTCTTGACGACCGTTGAGGCAGGTGTCTTCATCGCCTGTCTGGGCGGGGATATAAGAAATTCCGGTCGGTACGGAAATAGCGGGCGTGGCCGTCACCGACGCGGACGCGGACGCAAGGAAATTGGCAAGCGTCGGGAGGTGAATGGGTCATGGACATCTACGAACGGCTGGAAAATTGCGATGTCGGGGAGCGGGAACCGGCGATGACCTCGGCGGAGGCAATGGAATCGCTGGTGTTGCATCAGGATTGCCTGACCGCGATGTGTGAGCGGAAGATGGCCGCGCGGCAGATCATCAAGACCGACGCGGAGAAGCTCGAGTCCGCGAAGGTCATTCAGTTTCCGGCGAGTCGAATGGAGCCGGGTTGTGGCACGTGTGATCCGTAATCGGCATCGGGCACCCTATCGGCGGCCCGCCACGCTCGCCGAGGCGAAGAGCGGACTCGATCGGCATCGAGCGTGCGTGGACGACTGTGCGGCGAAGAAGTGTTACGAGCACGCCGTCCAGGAGATGGTTCGCGGGCCTGGTCTCGGCTGGAACATCTGGCGAGCGGACACCGGCCAGGCTCGGTGAAGAAAGTGGCGCATCACCGGACGGTGATGCGCCACTTACAGTTTCGCGACAGCGATGTCAGCCGCGGATCTTGGCCGCGACCGAGGCCACGGCGGTCTCGGCCGGGAGTTCCTCGGCGGTGCCGGCGAAGCGGTCGCGGAGTTCGATCTTGCCCTCGGCCCAGCCGCGGCCGACGACCACGATGTAGGGCATGCCGAGGAGCTCGGCGTCCTTGAACTTCACGCCCGGGGAGGCGGTGCGGTCGTCGAGGAGAACCTCGAAGCCGAGGGAATCGAGTTCGGCGGCAACCTGTTCGGCGCCGGCGCGGGCGCCCTCGTCCTTGTTGGCGATGACGACGTGGACATCGAACGGGGCGACCTCGCGAGGCCAGCGCAGGCCCTTGTCGTCGTGCATCTGCTCGGCGAGCACGGCGACCATGCGGGACACGCCGACACCGTAGGAGCCCATGGTGAGACGGACCGGCTTGCCGTTCTCGCCCAGCACATCGACCTCGAAGGCGTCGGTGTACTTCTGGCCGAGCTGGAAGATGTGGCCGATCTCGATACCGCGGGCGGCCTCCAGGACGCCGCGGCCGTCGGGCGAGGGATCGCCGTCACGAACCTCGGCGGCCTCGATAGTGCCGTCGGGGGTGAAGTCGCGTCCGGCGACCAGGCCGACGTAATGCTTGCCCTGCTCGTCGGCGCCGGTGATCCAGGCGGTGCCGGAGACCACGCGCGGGTCGACGAGGTAGCGGATGCCGTTGGCCTGCAGGGCCTTAGGGCCGATG
Organism: Nocardia sp. NPDC051981; assembly: GCF_040680715.1. Lineage (NCBI taxonomy): Bacteria > Bacillati > Actinomycetota > Actinomycetes > Mycobacteriales > Nocardiaceae > Nocardia > Nocardia sp. NPDC051981. The sequence goes on from NZ_JBFAXK010000046.1 coordinate 19,693, forward strand.
TAGCCCTTCACCAGGAACGGGTTGGCCTTGAAATCGGTCTCGTCGAGCAATTCCACCTCGGCCGGCTCGACGGACGCCCCGAGGCGCTTGTCGTCGACCTCACGGTCGCCGGGGATGCCGACGCCGAGGATCTCGGTCTTGCCGTCGGGGTAGCGCAGCTTGACCATGACGTTCTTGAGCGTGTCGGCGGCGGTCGCCTCGCGGCCCAGCACGTTGGCGGTGTTGGCCCAGTCGACCAGCGTCGCGATGGTCGGCGTGTTGGGGGTGTCGTGGACGACGGCGTCGGCCTGTCCCTCCAGCGGGATCGCCGGGGGCGCGGTGGTGACCACGGCCTCCACGTTTGCGGCGTAACCGGATTCGCGGCAGATGACGTAGGTGTCCTCGCCGACGGGGCTGTCGGCGAGGAACTCCTCCGACGCCGAGCCGCCCATGGCGCCGGAGGTGGCGGCCACGATGACGTACTTGACGCCGAGGCGGTCGAAGATCTTCTGGTATGCCTCGCGGTGGGCGTTGTAGCTGTTCTTCAGCCCGTCCTCGTCGAGGTCGAAGGAGTACGAGTCCTTCATGATGAACTCGCGTCCGCGCAGGATGCCCGCGCGCGGGCGGCCTTCGTCGCGGTACTTGGTCTGGATCTGGTACAGCGTGACCGGCAGATCCTTGTAGGAGCTGTACTCGCCCTTCACGGTGAGGGCGAACAGCTCCTCGTGGGTGGGGCCGAGCAGGTAGTCCTGGCCCTTGCGGTCCTTGAGCCGGAACAGGCCGTCGCCGTACTCGGTCCAGCGGTTGGTGGTTTCGTACGGTTCGCGCGGCAGCAACGCCGGCAGCGAGATCTCCTGGGCCCCGATGGCGTTCATCTCCGACCGGACGACATCCTCGACCTTGCGCAGCGTGCGCAGGCCGAGCGGCAGCCACGAGTAGACGCCGGGCGCGATGCGACGCACGTAACCGGCACGCACCAGCAGCTTGTGGCTGGGCACTTCGGCGTCGGCGGGGTCGTCGCGCAGGGTGCGCAGGAACAGGTGGGAGAGACGGGTGATCACGGCTCAACACAGTAGCCGCTGCTCGCGCACAGTTCACAAGGCATTACCGTGTTGGCTCGTGCTGGTGCTGCTGCCTCCCTCAGAAACCAAGTCCGACGGTGGTTCGGGCGGTCCCCTGGACCTGGATTCCCTCGCGATGCCGCAGCTCACAGCGGTGCGCGACAAGCTCGTCACCGAGTTGATCGCGCTGGCCGCCGATCCCGACGCCGCGCGTGCCGCGCTGGCACTGGGCAAGGGGGCTGACGCGGAGATCGCGCGCAATGCCGCCCTGCGCACCTCCGCCACCCGCCCGGCCCTGGACCGCTATACCGGCGTGCTCTACGACGCGCTCGACGTGACCCGGTTCACCAAGGCCCAGCGCGCCAAGGCCGAGGCCCGCCTGGGCATCGGCTCGGCGCTGTTCGGGGTGATCCGCGCGGGCGATCCGATTCCGGCCTACCGGCTTTCGGGCGGGTCGAAGCTGCCGGGTCTGCCGACGCTGCAGTCGCTGTGGAAGGCGGCGCTGCCGGCGGCGCTGCGTGCGGAGGCGGCCGGGCACCTGGTGGTGGATCTGCGGTCGGGCACCTATCAGAATCTGGGCCGGGTCCCGGGCTCGGTCACCGCGACAGTGCTGACCGAGCGTCCGGACGGGAAGCGAACCGTGGTGAGCCACTTCAACAAACACCATAAGGGACTGCTGGCGCGGGCGCTGGTGCTGTCGCGGTCGGAGCCGTCGAATATCGACGGGCTGGCCCGGGTTGCCGAGAAGTCCGGGCTGCGCACCGAGATCGCCTCGCCGACCGAACTGCTCATCATCACCTCCTGAGCACACCAACTTCCCATAGCGAACTTCGCTCGGTCGCGGCGGTCCCGCTGGCTAGAGTGGCCTGGTGGAACCCAAAGACCTGGATCCGGAAGTGCTCGAGCTGGCGAGCAAGATCTTCGATCTGGCCCGCAACGGCGATGCCGCCACCCTGGGCGCCTATCTCGACGCCGGGGTGCCGGTGAACCTGACCAACGACAATGGCGACACGCTGCTCATGCTGGCCGCCTACTACTCACACCCGGAGGCGGTGAACGCCCTGCTGGAACGCAAGGCGGACCCCAACTTCGGCAACGACAAGGGCCAGACCCCGCTCTCGGGCGCGGTGTTCAAGGGCTCGGATGAGATCGTCCACGCCCTGCTCGCGGCCGGGGCCGATCCGAACGCGGGCAGCCCGTCCGCGCGCGACGCGGCCGAGATGTTCGGGCAGACCAAGTATCTAGCGCTGTTCGACAAGTAGGGTGAACCAACCAACTCTCATAACTCTCCGGGGCTTCGCCACCGAGCCCCCTGAGAGGCACGACTCTCGTAGCTTCGAGAGGCTTCGCCCCCGAACCTTCCGAGAGGCACGACTCTCGTGGCTCTCAGAGGCGTCGCCCCAGATCTCCTGAGAGGCACGACGTCCGGCCTGCGGGCGAGATCGCCACGCAGGCCGGGCTTTTCGCGTGTATCGGCCTGTTACTGCGTCCGCTGATAGGTGCGGAAGGCCGACAGCGCCCAGAGGAAGGCGAGCGCCGCCAGGGCGGTCAGGTAGCCGAGGTGGGCGGTGACGGAGCCCGCGTCGGCTGTGCCCGCCAGGCCGGTGCGGCCGATGTCGACCGCCCAGGTCACCGGGTTGAACTTGGAGATGCCCTGGACCCAGCCCGGCATGAGCGAGGTCGCCATCATGCCCGAGGACAGGAAGGTCAGGGGCAGGATGATGAGCTGGGACATGCCGATCAGGGCGATCTGACTGCGGGAGATCAGGGCCAGGGCCACCGAGCCCGCGCAGAAGACGGCCGCCAGCAGGGTGGCCGCGATCAGCGCCAGCGCGATGCCGGTCACGCCGCCGGGATAGCGTGCGCCGCCGGCGAATCCGATGAGCAGGACCAGCGCGGACTGGACCAGGCCGATGGTGAGCTGCACGCCGAGCTGGCCCGCCACCACCGCGCTGCGCGAAATCGGTGCGGTCAGCAGCTGATTCATCACGCCGTTGTCGATGTCCTCGATGTATCCGGTGCCCGCCCAGACGCCCGAGTAGAGCACGGTCATCATGAGCACGCCGGGCGCCAGGAAGGTGATGTAGTTCGCCGCCCCGAATCCCGGGATGTCGCCGACTGATTTGAAGACCTGCCCGAACAGCAGGATCCACACGATCGGCTGCAGCAGCGCCGCGAACACACCCCAGGATTCCCGCAGGGTGTTCACCATCCAGCGCCGGAAGATCTGCCCGGCCGCCACCGGCCAAGTGGCCGTGGGGTTTTCGCGGGTGACGGGCAGGTCGTCGGTGAGCGTGGTCATGCCGCCACCTCCGCCCGGTCGCGGTTGTTGTCGGCCCGGTACGAGCGGCCCGCGTAGTGCAGATACACATCGTCGAGGGAGGGCCGGGAGATGGAGACCGCGCCGAAACCGATGGCGGCGGCGTCGAATTCGGAGATGACCCGGCCGACGATGCCGGAGGGGTCGTCGGTGCGGGCGATGAGCCTGCCGTTGGGCCCGTCCTGCTCGACGACGATATCCCGCAGTGCCGGAATGGATTCCCCGACCGCGCGCACGGCGGCTACATCCGGTGCGATGAGTTCGACGGTGAGGGTGTCGCCGTCGAGGGTCGACTTCAGCTGCGCCGGTGTGCCTTCGATGACCGCGCGCCCGTGGTCGATGATGACCAGGCGATCGGCCAGCTCGTCGGCCTCCTCCAGATAGTGGGTGGTGAGCACCACGGTGAGGGCCGCCTCGGTGGACAGTCGCCGGATCTCCGACCACATCTCGGCCCGGGCCTGCGGGTCCAGGCCGGTGGTCGGCTCGTCCAGGAACAGCACCGACGGCGTGTGCACCAGTCCGACAGCGACGTCGAGTTTGCGCCGCATGCCGCCGGAGAGCTTGGACACCTTACGGTTTCGCGCCTCGGCGAGCTGGAACTGATCGAGCAGGCCGTCGGCCCGGGTCACCGCGTCGTGGCGGGTCAGGCCGTGCAGACGCGCGGCCATGACCAGATTCTCGAAGGGCGTCTGCCGTGGGTCGGCGCCCGAGCCCTGTGAGACGTAGCCGATGCGATGCCGGATGGCGGCCGCGTCGGTGGTGACATCGAATCCGGCCACTCGCGCGGTCCCGGAATCGGCCCGCGACAGGGTGGTGCAGATCTTGGTGGTGGTGGACTTGCCCGCCCCGTTGGGGCCGAGCATGCCGTAGACGGTGCCGGCGGCAATGCCGAAGCTCAGGCCGTCGAGGGCCCGCACATCGGGCTTGCGGCGGCCGCCGGGATAGGTTTTGACCAGGTCGTGCACCTCGACCGCGGTCGAGGGCATGGGTGTGACGGACATGGTTGTTCGTTCCTCGTCAGGGGTGGGGAACGACCACGGGACCGGTGGATATGCTGGGAATGCGGTTCGAGCATCCGGCGGTTCGCCGTCGGTCGTTCGGATTCGGCGACGGCTCGGGTGTTGGCGCACCCGGGCCGTCGTTGTTGCCGGGCTGATTGCCCGGCTCACGTCGGCGGTGTCGGCAACCCCCATTCCTCGAGCAGCTTGTCGCCGATGTCCGGGGGCACCCGGCCGGCGGGGTATCGGGCGACCAGGTCGGCCATGGTGCGCCAGCCCTCGATGCCGCCCAGATCATCGGATTCGATGCGGGCGGCCAGGGCGGCGGTGAAGTCGCGGTCGGCGGTGAGCATGTGCATCTCGTAGTTGCCCTCGATGAGCAGCACCTCGGGCAGCCAGGAGACGACGGCGTCGGTGGCGGCGCGGATCTCGGCAATCTGCTTGTCCAGCACCGTGACTCGCCGCCGCAGCAGGGCCGCGGCCTCGTCGGGTCCGAGTGCGGGCAGGAACGACAGCGCGGCCATGAACCGCGGATATTCCTTCTCGGGTTCGGATATCCAGGCGCGCAACCAGTCCCGCATCTCGACGACACCGTCGGGGGTGATGCGGTACACGGTCCGCGCGGGCCGCTTGCCGTCCTGTTCAGCGCCGACGACCTCGATGAAACCCTGGTTCAGCAGTGATTCGACCACCGGATACAGCGCGCCGTAATTGATCCGCACGCTGCCGTCCTTGCCGCGCTGCCTGAGGGTCTGCGAGATCTGATACGGGTGCATCGGCCGCTCCCAGAGCTGCACGAGTACGGCCAGCGCCAGGGGATTGACCCGGCGGAACGCCCGCTTCCCAGCCATACTCACCCCGGCTACTCTGATCAGAGTATTTGCTTACTCTGGCCAGAGTACTCCCAGACCCACCGCCGAACAAGCGCACACCAGCGAACAAGGCGATTCCAGCCTCGGTCGCGATAGATTGGTCGAACGTCCAATAGTTGACGCGTTCATCAAATTCTCATTCGAATTCGCCCGACTGGTTACTCACCGGTAATCGCCGACGCGATGTATGACTCGTGACAGATTCCCCTCGAAGTACCACCAACCGCCGAACCGTCCTCGCCGGCGCCGGAGCCCTCGCGGTCGGCGCGGCCCTCGGCTCGACAGCCCCCCGCGCCACCGCCGCCCCGCTGCCCGCGCCCGCTGCCTCCGGGATCGACCACATCATCGTGGTAATGATGGAGAACCGCTCGTTCGACCACTATCTGGGCTGGCTGCCCGGGGCGAACGGCAAGCAGGCAGGTCAGACCTTCACCGACCGGAACGGCCTGGCGCACAAGACCTTCCACCTGGCCACCACTCAGGGCTGCCAGTACAACGACCCGGACCACTCCTTCGAGGGCGGGCGCGTGGAGTACAACAACGGCGCGTGCGACGGCTGGCTGCGCGCCGGAACCAATGACGAATTCGCCATCGGCTACTACGAACAGGGCGATCTCGGCTTCTATGGCAATGCCGCGCCGGCCTGGACGGTCTGTGACAACTATTTCTCGGCGATCATGGCCGAGACGTATCCCAACCGCTTCTATCAGCACGCCGCCCAGACCGACCGCATCCACAATTCCTCGACGATCTCGACGCTGCCGACCATCTGGGACCGGCTGGCGGACGCGGGTGTGCCGGGGCGCTACTACTTCTACGACACCCCGTTCCTGGCACTGTGGGGCGCCAAGTACCTGTCCATCAGCCGCCCGTTCGCGACCTTCCTGGCCGACTGCGCGGCGGGCACGCTGCCCGCGGTATCGTTCGTCGACCCCAAGTTCCTGGACGAGGACACCGGCACCTCGGCCGACGATCACCCGCACGCGGATATCCGCGCGGGGCAGGCATTCCTGAACCAGGTATATCAGGCGGTCACCAAGAGCCCCGCCTGGTCGCGCACGCTGCTCGTCATCAACTACGACGAGTGGGGCGGCTTCTTCGACCACGTGCCCCCGCAGGTCGCGCCGGATGCCAACCCGGACTGGGGGCTGCGCGGATTCCGGGTGCCGTGCCTGGTGATCTCGCCGCTGGCCCGGCGCGGGCACGTGGCCCACGATGTGTACGACCACACCTCGGTGCTCAAGGCCATCGAATGGCGGTGGGGGCTGCCGTCCCTCACCCCGCGCGACGCCGCCGCCCGCAATATCGCCGAGGTGCTCGACTTCGGCAGCGCCCCGAATCTCAGTGCGCCGCAATGGAATGTGCCGCCCGCACCGCCCGGGGTGTGCGCTCCGGCGGTGGTCGCCGACCTCGAAGAGTGGAATACCCTGCGCGCCTTGGCCGCATCGACGGGATGGAGTCTGTGATGCGCCGGTTCGGCCAATTCATCGTGGTGCTGGTGTTCACGATCGCCGCGCTGGCGGTGGGCTACGGTCCGCACGCGACCGCGGATCCAGGCGCGCCGCACATCTTCGTGATCCAGTTGGAGAACAAGGGGTACGACGAGACCTGGGGACCTGCGTCGGCCGCACCGTATCTGAGCGAGACGCTGCGGTCGGAGGGGGTACTGCTGAGCCAGTACTACGGCATCGGGCACAACAGTCTGGACAACTACATCGCGCAACTGTCCGGTCAGGGACCGAACGCCGAGACCCAGGCCGACTGCCAGATCTACAGCGACTTCGTCGGCGCGGGAACGGTTCCGCCGGGCCAGGCCGTCGGTCAGGGCTGTGTGTACCCCGCGTCGGTGCAGACGCTCGCCGGACAACTGACGGGGGCCGGCCGCACCTGGAAGGGCTATATGGAAGATATGGGCACGCCCTGCCGTCATCCCGCTCTGAACAGCCAGGACACCACCCAGAAGGCGACCGTCGCCAGCCAGTACGCGGCCCGGCACAACCCGTTCGTGTACTTCCACGAGATCATCGACTCGCCCGCCTGCCAGCGGCAGGTGGTCGATCTCGGTGCGCTGAAGAGCGATCTGGCACAGCCGGATACGACGCCGAACTTCGCCTACGTCACCCCGGACCTGTGCGACGACGGGCACGACTCCCCCTGTGTCACGGGCGCCCCGGGCGGGCTGGCGTCGGCGGATCTCTGGCTGCGGCAGTGGGTTCCGGTGATCACCTCGGCGCCGGCCTTCCAGCAGAACGGAATCCTGATCATCACGTTCGACGAATCCGATGGGCCGCAACAGGATTCCTCGGCCTGCTGCGGTGAGGGCCCCGGGCCGAACAGTCCGCTGCCGGGCATCGCGGGTCTGGGTGGCGGCAGGGTGGGCGCACTGGTGATCTCACCGAAGTCGGTGACGCCGGGCACCTTCAGCGACACCCCGTACAACCACTATTCACTGCTGGCGAGCATCGAAGATCGCTTCGGCCTGCCCTATCTGGGCTTTGCCGCCTCCCCGGGACTGCCGCGCTTCGGAACCGACGTGTTCAACAAGCGGAACTGACGCGGCTGCCGGTCGGGGTGCTGCCGAGCAGGGGCGGGCGGCACTCCGGCCGGTGTTCTACTGCTGTGCGGTATGACCGGGAAGGACGCAGACAGCGTCGAGGCCGAGCACATGGTTGAGGCGGCCGAAGGCCAGCCAGGACCCGAGGCACATGGACAGTTCGACGATCTCGGCGTCGGAGTAGAGCGTCTTCATCCGCTCGAAGAACTCGTCGTCGAGGTTGTGGTGGTCGAGGGCGTAGCGCTCGGCGTACTCTGCGGCCATCCGGGTGCGGTCGTCGAAGGATTCGGTGGTGCGCCACTCGGTCACGTCGTCGGCGAAGGACTCCTCGACCTTCTCGCCATTGCGATCGGTGCGCCAGTCCAGGCAGAACAGGCAGCCGTTGATCTGGGCGATGCGCAACCGGGCGGCCTCGAATTCACGCAGTCCCAGGGTGCTGTGCGAGTAGACGGCGAGGGAGAAGTTGGAGGCCGCGACACCGATGCCGGGCACCATTTCGCCCCACACGTAGCCGATGGGGTCCTTGCCCTCGGGAATGTCGATGATCATGCCGATGGGTTCCTTCCGAGAGTGCCGAACGGCAGCGGGACGTCGAGGGCGTCGTAGAGGCCGGGCTCGGCGTCGGCCAGCCACGGGATGGCATTCACCAATCTGCCCACGGCGGTGGCGTTTCCGCCCGCCGAGTGATTGCCGTCCTCGTCGGTGGCCTGCACGGTGATCTCGATGCGCGGGCGGCCCTCGATGAGCACGCGGTGCGCGCCGGCGCCGCTGGGCGGGTGCGGCCAGTCGGAGGCGCAGCTCGCGTGGATGCGGGTGATGTGCTCGATGACGATGCGCGGGCTGCCGTCGACGATGCCCTGCACCTCGAAGCGCACCGCGCCCTGGGTGCCCGCCTCGAATTTGCCCATGCGCTCGGTCTCGACGGTCTCGTCCAGTGCGCGCCGCTCCACCACCTCGCGAATGTCGGTGAGCGCCACGCCCAGTCCGCGCGCGATCATCCGAATCTGCCCGCCCCACACCATGGTCGGGATGGTGGGCGCGAGCATGGGCGGCTGATAGTCCAGGGGCTGGCCCATGCCGACGAGGTAACGCACCGAGTCGGGCTGGTCGTAGGTGGAGTAGTCGAAGATCTCCTGGCAGCGCAGCACATCCACGCTGCTGCCGAGGCCGCTCATGAGCAGCGGCAGGACGTCGTTGCCCCAGCCGGGGTCGATGCCGGAGACGAACAGTGCGCCGCCGCCCGCCGCGATGGCCGCCGACACCCGGTCCTGCAGTTCGATCGGAGCACTGCGGTGGTCGTAGAGCGCGTAGAGCGCGGGCGTGACCACCACGGCCCCGGTGCGCAAGGCGCGCTCGATGTCGGCGAGGGCGTCGTCGGGGCGGATGTCGCCGGACGCGGCGTAGACGATGGCACGGGGTCCGGCCGCGAGCTCGGCGTCGACATCGGCGGTCGCCGCGATCCCCACCGCGGTGTCCAGCCCGGCCAGGTCACCGGCGTCGCGGCCGACCTTGGCCGGGTTGTGGACCAGAACGCCGGTCAGCTCCAGACCCGGATGCGCCGTGACGGCCCGGATGGCGGCACGGCCTACGTTGCCCGTACCCCAGACCAGGGTGGAAATCATGTCCGAAAACGTAGCAAATGCTTGCTAGGTAGACGTCCGATTCGGCTACATTGCGGTATGGATTTTGCAGCTCTCGAATCGATTCGCGCACTCAAGTATCGCTACCTGCGCACGCTGGATCTGAAGCAGTGGGACGAGTTCGGGGACACGCTCTGCGCGGACATCGTCGGGTCCTACGGATCGCCGTCGGGCGGACTGCCGGCCCAGTTCACCAGCCGCGACCAGATCGTGGATTTCATGCGCAACGCGCTCAGCGGGAACATCATCACCGTGCACGTCGCCAACCATCCGGAAATCACGGTCGACGGCGATACCGCTTCCGGCAGTTGGTGCCTGGAGGACACCGTGATCGCCGCCGACTACGGCCTGCTGATCCGCGGCGCGGCCTACTACCACGACACCTACCGCCGCGAGGACGGCGTCTGGCGCATCGCGAGCACCGGCTACCAGCGCATCTACGAATCCAAGATGTCCACCGACGCGCTGCCCGGCTACGCCCTCACCGCCAACCGCTGGGCCCCGGCCGCCGAGCCCCAGCAGGGCTGACGTAGTCCGCGCCGGGCGAGCACGCGACATCGTCTCGAGCGCGCGGCATCGTCTGCCGGAGGCGATCAGTGTCCGGCAGACAGGCTCGAGGAGCCGCTCGGCAGAGCGATTTTCGGACGTATCCTGCTGACCCTCACCAGCTTCGAGACGTTCGACACCATGGTTGGACCCGACGGCGACCTGCTCGACGCCATCCCGGTGATCACCGGGCTGGCGGCCACCGTGCTGGGAGCAAGCACGGAATGTTCGGCCCGCTCGGGCTGAAGATCAGCCACCCGAGCTCGACAGGGACGGTCGAAGGTCCCGCACTGCCGGTGTTCTCCGGCGATCATGGCGTCTCGAGGCCGTAACGCGCCCTGCCCGTTGATCTTCCGTACCCCGAGCCGGCCAACTTGGTCAGCGCGGGAAGCGGCATGACATCGTGCCGGCGATCGGCATCGGCGAGTCCCGACATCTCAGCGCCTCGGCATGTCGCCTTCGACACCGTGAACGCCGAGGTCTGGTTTGCCGGCGCCGACGGGGCCGGCGTCGTGGGATTCATGACCCGGCAGGCGCATCGACGCTGCGCCTGCCAGCAACGACAGCGCCCCTACATAGAGCAACCGGACTCCCAACACGAACGGCTGAAATGCCAAGGGCATCAGCGGAATAAACGACAAGGCCAACACGGCGACCAGTCCGGCCGCCAGCCAGAACCGCCTCGGTGCGCGCCGCATGGGCGGTGGGTCACCGTGCCAGGCTCGCAGCAGTCCGCGCCGGCCGATGTAGTAGAACAACCCGACCGCGAGTGCCCCACCGCCCAGGGTCGATGTCTGCTGCAGCAGGTACCACCAGGGCCTGCCGAGCGGACCTGGCTGCAACAGCACGGGAAATCTGGCTACTCCCCAGCCATGCCCGCCGGCCGGATCATGGGTGAACCCGTCCCAGAAGATATGAGTGAACGCACCGATCAGAATCGAGTATCCCGTGACATACCACCGATATCGCACGACACCGAGTACGCCATAGGCGGGCAGATCGAGCGCGCCGAGCCGTGGCAGATGTGCGGCAATCTGCGCGGCACCCCAACGGATCACCACCGTTGCGACGATCCCCATGGGTAGACACCACCACAGCAACGCAGGTAGTGCGTGCGTCTCCGGCATCGAAAAGAACCCTGCCACCGGATAGGAGGCATCGGGAACCGCTGAGCCGACCACCAACGCGACACCATCCAGATGACGAGGCCACCGGATTTTCATCGGGAGCACTGCCAACGCATGCGACGGAAAGGTGAGCGGCACGGCCAAGTGTATCCACAATCGTTTCAACCCGTTCGGGGACGCGCCCACGAACGCCGTCGTACCTGTGCATCGGCGCGCCCAGATCGCTCCCACTCCCATGCAACACCCTGAACTCGGTGTGGCCTCAATGAGCCACCAGGGACAAACCCAGTGCTGCGCTACCCCTCGGACCACAGGCAGTAGCGGATGTCTCTGGGCCGCTGTCGATCTCACCGCCGACGCCTCGCGCTGGCGGGTTCGGTCAGCGCGGTATGCGGCAATTCAGTGCGTTGCCGGCATTTTCCAGCAGGCGAGCGCGTTCCCCGACCACCCCTACGCTTACGCCGCCGAACACTTCGACCACACGGTGCCGGATACATCGGCTGCGGTCCTGGGTCATGTGAACTGCTCTGTGCCGCTGACGCTTTCGGCGAGCTCATGCGGGGTCGATGAATTCAACCGATCAACAGCTCGTGTACGCGGCTCAGAGATCGCTGCAGATCGGCTGATGCACGCTCGCCCAGACCGATTGCCAGCTTCTGCTCGATCTGCCTGATCCGCTCCGCTGCCGTGGCGAGCGCCGCCTCGCCCGCCGCCGTCAGCACGACCAGCCGCGCCCGCCGATCGTCCGGGTCGATCCGCCGCTCCACATACCCGCATTGCTGCATGTGTGTCACCAGCTCCCCCATCGACTGCTGGGTCATGCCCGCTTCCTCGGCCAACGCGCTGATCCGCGAACCTTCCGGGGCCAGGTAGCGGAACACCGCGTAATGCGCGGGGCGCAGATCCTCGCGCAGTGCCATCCTCAGTTCCCGGTTCAGCTCGCGTTCGAAGGCATGCGTCACCTGGCTGAGCAGCTTCAACAAGGTGGCGGGAGATTCGCTCGTTGACATAAAACAAAGGTTACCTTTATAAAAGGCGGTATGCGCGACACGCTCACCTTCCGCAACGGTCATCGGATCACTCTCCTCGCACGCGGCACAGACGAGCGCGGCCCTTACCTGCGGGTGGAACATCAACTGCCGGAAGCCGATCGACAAGCGGGTCCGCATTGGCATCCGGTACTCAGCGAATCGTGGACCCTGCGGCGCGGCCGACTCCGCTTCAAGATCGATGGTTCGGAAACCGTTGTGCATCCAGGCGATTCACTCACCGCACCACCACGCACGGTCCACGAATTCTGGAGCGAGGCGCCCGACACGGTCTTCGACCACGAGATCCGCCCGCCACTACGGCACTGGGAGATGTTCCAGCTATGGCACGCACTCGATGCCGCGCACAAGACCACCCTGCGCTCCTGGACACCACGCAACCCCCTGGCACTGGCATTGCTGTGGGAGTACCAGGACGGCTATCTCGCGGGGATCCCGGTCTGGTTGCAGCATGCGGCATTCGGCGGACTCGCCCGGCTGGCCACCCGGATCGGCTATCGACGACGCTGGCTCGAAACCGTCACCCACCAGGACTGACTCGCAGACGAACCCACCTACACAGACCACAATCAAGCCGGTGCCGACCCGGGCGCTGACTGCGCGACTTGTTCTCCCGCCGGCTGCATCGGCCGACAGTCGTCGGCCTGCTTCCGGGCACCTCGCCGGCCTGTTCGGCCAGCACGGTTTACGACAAAGTGGACGACGCCGGGTGGTGGCATTGCGCCAGACCTGACCCGTCGCGCGAAGGGTGGTGAGCTCGCAGGCAGTTGCGGATGTTCCTGCAACGCAGCGTCACTCGAGGTCTGCCTTCGCATGGTACTTCAGCTGGTAGCTCTCGATGTCCATGGGCTCCGAGTGGTGCGCTCTATTGGGAGCTGGCATGGGCCGTCGTGCATTTGGTCACGGTTCGTATCGGCGGCGGCGTGATCGAGCATCCCGGTCCCGGCCCGCTGGAGAACTCGACCGATTGAATCGCCAGCCCGCGAACCTGTTCGGTTCTGGCAGAACCTATCCCGCGCCCCGGTGAGACTGCACGCACCAGCGTCCTCGTCGAAACCAGAATTCCGAATCAAGGCTCTGAAGATGGCTTCACGGTGCGTGGCGTCCGCGCCGAGTAGTGCCATTCGAAGGACACCTTCGCGGATGGCACAGCCTCTGTTACCCGATGCTGCAAAGACTTCTCAAAGTCCGGACGCCACTCATAGAACCGGCTGAAAACCACAAGGGCCTCGGAGACCACTCGCACATCCCGGGTCCCATCGTCGTTGTCCCGAAGCGCGATGATCACCTCAGGCTCCAGTCGCGTTTCCTTCGTAGATCACGTCGGCGTCTTCAACCTTGAGGTCACACGCTGAAGCACACCCCTATATTCACAGACACGTTGCCAACAGTAGGTCATGCATGTGACAGAAAGACCTTGTCGCGGATGCATATCCGGCGAGAGGTCATGGTCGGCCGAGGCGCGCTCATCGCCATTACCGTGCGTTCATGCTTTCTAGTCAAATACGTTGGTGAGATGCACGTGTGAGGGAAGACTGAGGTTCAGCCGTTCGACCGCAGCGCGGACACTGGCGTCTAGTTCCCAGTGCAGGTCCACGACATAACCAGGCCAATCGTCCCAGAG
>NZ_JBFAXK010000047.1:0-31174 GCF_040680715.1 Nocardia sp. NPDC051981
ACTCCCAACGAAGTAGAGTCCGAGTGGTTCGAACGGAACCAGGCAGCGTAGAGAAACCAAAGATGCGCTGTCCGAAATCTTTCCGGCCCCTCACCCACGACTCGTCCTGGTCATGGTGCAGAGAAGTTTGAAGAAGAACGCGACCCCGGCAGCGACACACTGATCGCGCAGTGCCCGAACCCAATCCGGGTCCATGAGGCGAGCATCGGGTCCGGATTCGCCGCCAGCGATGACCCAGTCGATGCCTGTCAGGTCCAGGCTCGGGAGCGGTCCCAGCAACGGCTCGCACGACAGGAACCGCACCGCGGCGGGTATCTTGCGCAGTTCATCAGCCCGCCAGCAGTATTCGTCGAACTCGATCGAGGTTCCCATCCACACGTTCGGCAACGGCCAGGGCGCATTCACAACCGGCCAGTCGAACACGTCATCGCCACCGTTGCCGTCCTCGAACAGCATCGCCTGCGCTGCCTGTTCACGGAATCCACTGTCAGCCAGCAGCTTCGCGGGGCGTCCGGGGCGTTTGGGGAGGATTTGGAAGGTGTGTTGGTGGGCGATGCCCATCACTGCGAAGACCTGTGCCAGGAACTCGCGGGTGACGCGGGCGTGGCCGAGGTCGCTCATGCTGTTGACGAACACCCGCCGGGGGCGCCGCCATCGCAGCGGTTCGGTCAGCGCCTGAGGGTGTAGGGCCAGACCGAATCCGGGTCCGCTGGTGCGGGGGTTGCCGTCGGTCTGGTATTTCGCTGATCCCATGGCGCGCAGCCGTTTGGCCATGGTCAAGGCGTAGCAGTGGTCGCAGCCGGGGCTGATGCGGTCGCAGCCGGTGGTGGGGTTCGAGGTGGTTTCGGTCCACTCGATTCCGGTCATCGCCCGGCACCTCCTGCCGTGTTGGGCAGCGCGGCTGCGGGGTGATTTCGAGTTGGTCGTCGTCGATGACTTCGGCGTCGAGAACCTCCGATTCGCTGTCGGCGCCGGCCGACTGGTCGGTGGCGTCGGTGGCGGTGACGATTCGCAGGCCGTCGGGCCATGGTCCTGCCGGGTCGGGCATGTCCTGCCGAGTCGGCAGGTCGGCAGCCGGGCTGTCGGTTTCGGCGTCGAGGTCGGCCAGAATCCGGCCGATGGTGCGGGGGCTGGTGTCGAGGGCGGCGGCGATCTCGGTGACAGGTTTGTTGGCTGCCCGTAGTTCGAGGACGCGGGCGCGGACTGTCGGGTCTTTGCGTAGTTGCCGCGTTGGTCGCGGGTTGTGCCGACCCTGCTCGTTCTCGATGGAGTCGACGGCGGGTGCCGCGACGGCATAGGTCGGCAGTTCTTGTTGGGCTGCCGAGGAATCCGGAGGCGGGCTCGGTGGCCGGTCGGCATTCGTCGGCACCGGTTCGGTTGCGGTGTCGGCAGTTTCGGCAGGGGTCGGCACCCAGGGGTGGGGCAGGTCGAGTTCCAGCAGTGCCGTGGTGCCCGAGAGCATGCGGATGTTGTCGAGTAGGACGGCTTGCCGGTCGCGGCCGGGCTCGATGATCAGGCCGCCGTCCTCGATGGCGCGGCGCATGGCCTTCTGCAACTGCTGCTTGGAGCGGTTGATCCGCCACGTGCGGGCGCCAGTGTCGCGCAGGGTTTTGGCGTGATCGACGGCGAGGGCGACGTCGATGAGGCGGCGCTGGGCGGCGGCCTCGCTGGCGGTGCGGTCGGTCGGGTCGGCCAGGCCGAGGCGGATCAGGATCCGTTCGGGGGTCAGGCGCCAGTTGATGCGGCCACCCGGTTCCCCCACTTCGAACTGGGCAACCTGTTCAAGGGTGCCCGCAAGGTCCGAGGCCTGGACGCCCTGCGCTACCGCGCCCAGGTCGCCCGCGCCCACGCCGCCACTGCAGTGCCTGGCACGGATTCTGCGGTCGCCGCACAGAGCCGTCGGTGCTTGTCCGGTTCGGACAAGCCTGCTTCGAACGAGGCGTGGGTGATGTCGTGGCGGGAGCGCAGGGTGTCGGGGTGGTCAGCGGCCAGGACCCGCATCCGGTCGACGAGATCGTGTTCGAACAACTCGATCGCTTCGGTCACGCGGCCCGCCACCGGATTCGTCGCCCAGCTGATCGGCTTGCCACGGCGGTTCAGCCACCACCGGACATTGGACGAGGCGCCCCTCTCGCGCCCCTGAGTGAGCGCCGGGAATCGGTCAGAGCGCCCGCTTCAGCCCGACGTGACTGTTGTCGTACCCGAGCCGCGCATAAAAGGCGTGAGCCCGCTCGCGCACCCGGTCTGTGGTGACCTGCGCGAGTGTCGCACCTCGGTGCCTGCCGTGGTCGTGTGCCCACTCGAGCATCGCGGTTCCGATGCCGCGAGAGCGTTCCGAGGCAGCGACCCGGACTCCCTCGATCTGGAGGCGGGTGGCGCCGCCGCGGGACAGCCCCGGAATGATGGTGAGCTGCATGGTGCCGACGATCCGGTCGCCCTCGTCCCGGACCACGGCCAGATAGTGCGACGGGTCCCTGGTGACGGCGTCGTATGCCTCCTCGTAGCGGGCAATTTCGAAACCTTCGCGGGTACGGCCGATCTCGTCGTCGGAGAGCAGCGCGACCAGCGCTGGCACGTCGGCACGCCCCGCCCGCTGCACACGATAGATCCGGTCGCCGAGTCGGAGCCGACCACCGACCGAAGCCCGTGCCCGTGACTGCAGTCGGGCGATCAGCGTGTCCAGCCAGGCGCCGACGTGCCGCCGGGCTTCGGGAGTGTCCGGATACCGGCAACGCAGGTGCAGCCCCGCCTCGTCGAGGATGAACCAGAGCATCACGCCGTCGGTCCGAATCGTCGCGCCGACGTACTGCGCTTCCAATCCGGTCGCGTCGACTCGCACCGGCAGCCGACGCAGGTCCAGCCACGAAATCGCGAACATCCCCGGCGCCTCGGGCATCCCGCCCCACGGACGCAGGATGTCCTCCAGTGGCCAGGACCCCATCCGGACGGCCTCCTTCACCGCCTCCGCGCTGGCACGGGGATCGGAGTCGGCCGACTCGAGCACCGAGTTGGTGATGAACCACCCCACCGAGTCGTGCCAGGTGGGGTCGTACCGACTGTGCACCGGAAACACGGCCCGCAGTGCGGTGCCGGCCAACTCATGGGTCACCTCGGTCATCGCCCCCACCACCAGCGCCAAGGTCGAGACGCCGTCATCGCGGGCCTGCGCCGAGAACGCGGCACTGTCGTCGACGTCGAGGACATCGCGCACCTCCACGCGCTCCTCCTGCAACGTCGCCTCACCCAGCGGCAGCGGGAACCGTGGCATCACATCGCCGCTGCCCGCCAGCACCTCAGCCCAACGGCGGTGCACCTCGTCGGGTGCCGGCGGGCGGTCCCGCAGCGCGCGGGTGTGCTCCGCGAAGGCGGGGGCGGGCGGCAACGAGGGTGCACGACCCTTCTGCACCGCGGCCAGCGCGGTGAGCAGGTCCCGCGCGATCACCAGCATCGACCACATGTCGACGTGCGCGTGGTCGGCGGCGACCACCACGGTCGGCCCTACCGCGGTCTCGAGCACACAGAGCCGGTACGACGGACGACCGTACGGTGAACAAGCACGGTCGAGCACGGCGCGGAGCGCATCGTTGACCGCCTGCCCCGGAGCGATCACATGCTCGACCCAGCCGCCCGGGAGGATATCGACCTCGTACAGCCGAGGCTCGCCGTCCTCGCCCGGCACGAAGACCGACCGCAGCGTGCCGTGCCGCTCGATCACCGCCAGCCAGGCGGTCGCGAGCTCGTCGAGCGGTACCGGCGCGGAGAGCCTGAAGGACAACGCCATCCAGGATCCCGCTCGGTCGCCGGCGCCGACGTGGCGTCGCTGGTCGAAGGATACGGAGAGTGACCGGCCCACCCGACCCGCAGTGACGTCGAAGCCCAGCAGGCGGCCGAACGGCAGGCGCAAGTGCGCGACGTTGGTCAGCCGCATGACGGTATCCTAGGCTTCTTCCCGAGCGATCGCCGTCTCACCAGCACCCTGGAGCCGCCGTGCCGACCTTCCGTGTTCCCGGCGCAGACCTCGACGTGGAACTGAGCGACGAGGGCGGCCACCCCGTCGTCCAACTCCACGGCCTCACCTCCAGCCGCCACCGCGACCGTCTGATGGACCTCGATCTCGGCCGCGGACTCAGCGGAACCCGACTGCTGCGGTACGACGCGCGCGGCCACGGCCACTCGACGGGCCGTACCGTCCCCGAGGACTATCGGTGGCCGGTTCTGGCCGATGACCTGCTGAACCTGCTCGACCACTGGTTCCCCGGTGAACAGGTGCACGGTGTCGGTCCTTCGATGGGCACCGGGACACTGCTGCATGCCGCTGTCCGCGATCCCGGCCGATTCGCCGGCCTCACCCTGCTGGTGCCCGCGACCGCCTGGCGCACCCGCGCCGCGAAGGCCGACATCTACCGGAAGAATGCCCGCTTGATCGAGGAGCAGGGACTCGACGCCTTCCTCGGTGCCGATCTCACCGTGCCTCGCCCGCCGGCCACCGTCGGAACGCCGGAAACCGTGCCGGATGTCGCCGAGCACCTACTGCCCTCACTGTTCCGCGGGGCAGCGATGAGCGACCTGCCCGCCCCCGAGGCGATCGCCGCGATCGAGGTGCCGACCACGGTGTTGGCCTGGATCGACGACCCCGCCCATCCGGTGTCGACCGCCGAGGCGCTGGTGGACCTGCTGCCGGCGGCCACACTGGAGGTGGCGCACACACCGGCCGATCTCGCACGCTGGCCGAGCGTCCTGTGCGAGGACGTAGCACGACACGGGTAGGCACGACGCCCTAGCGATTCGTTCTGGGGCCAACGCCCGGTACGATCGCCCGTGCCCCACAGCTCGCCGTCTGCCGGTCCGACTGGAGCCCGAGCGCCCAAATGTACGCTCTGGCTACACGGAACTGATCGAATCGGTCCGTCCCAGGACGGGGTGCATAACAGCCGAGCGCCAGCCGGATCTCATGTGGCGCAGCGCCAGGCCCCACGCCCGCCAGTGATGCCACCACCAGCGTCGTGAACAACGTTGCGGCACAGAACTATTCGTTGCCATGCGCTTGTGGTCGGCTCCGCCGGTGGCGGATCACCGGAACGGCAGCAACACATATCGACCAGTCGAACCTCCATTCAGTAGTCATGGTGACGTGATCCCTGCTTAAGATGTCGAATCCCCCCAAATGCCAACGTCACCCGTCACACGCAAACGTCGAGATCAGCCACCTTGAAAACCGTCGTGGTTCACGCCACCGTGGGTTCAAATCCCATGCCCACCGCAGGGCGGGCGCGGTCTCTACGATCATCGCCCCCTCGACAAGAGGCTCCGTCCGCAGCGGTACGTGAAGCCGCGTTCGGCCTGGTCAACGGTGCGCGTCGGGGTTCTCGCCTCAGGTCGTGGCGTCCTGGGAGTTGCCGAGTCCGGCCGTAGGACAGACGGGCGAGCCCGATGTCGGGGCACACGCCGCAACCCACGGACCTGAGATTGCTCATTTGGTTAGTCACCGGCTTGTGTGGGATATCGATCGGACCACGCCGGTGAATCGACCTAACCAGGCATTTGCCGCATGATCGGCTACGGTTCGGCGTCGAGGTTCCTTGTAAAACAGCCACGCATTTTCACCGTGACGATAGCGAGGATCTGTGACGAACCGCGCTCGTTTCACCCGATGCATGGTTGCATCCATGATGGTGGCCGCGGCTGTGGCCTGCGGCGCCGCGCCCGCCACGGCTCAGCCGTCGGATGAGGCGCCTGGGGGAACGCCTGCCGCGGTCTGGACCCCGTGCCCCGACCAGCCGGATTTCGAATGCACCACCGTGCCGGCACCATTGGACTACCAGCATCCCGACAGGCGCACGATCGAACTGGCGGTCATCCGACACCGGGCAACCGACCCCGCGCATCGGATCGGCAGCCTGCTGTTCAACCCAGGCGGGCCGGCAGGAGCAGGCACCACAGTCCTCCCAATCGCATATCCGCTCTTCCCACTCCAGATCCAGGAGCGGTTCGACATCGTCAGCTGGGATCCGCGCGGGGTCGGTGAATCGACCTCCGTCCAATGCTTCGACGATAAGGCGGAGTTCGATGCCTGGTTCGCGCAATTGCCTGTGGGGTTTCCGGTCGGCCACCAGCAGGAGCAGCGGTGGATCGACCTGTACGCCGAGCTCGGCCGGGGTTGCGAGCGGCGTGATCCGGCCTTGTTGCGGTTCGTCTCCACCACCGACTCGGCGTACGACATCGATCTGCTGCGCAGAGTCCTCGGCGAACAGCTGGTGACCTACTTCGGGGTGTCCTACGGGACGCTGCTGGGCGCCACCTACGCCAACCTTTTCCCCGACCGGGTCCGGGCGATGGTGCTGGACGGCAATATCGATCCGTCTGCGTGGTACGACTGGAATCCGGTGTTGTCGACCTTCCTACGGCAGGCATCCGACCTGGGAACGGCCAAGACGCTGGAACAGTTCTTGAACCTGTGCAGCCAATCAGGCCCGATCCGCTGCCCGTTCTCGGCCGGCAGTGCGGTGGCGACCCGAGCGAAGTACGAGGCACTGCTGCACCGCCTGCTCATCCACCCGCAGGACGGGTTCACCTACGCCGCCACCGCCAACGCCGTACGCGCTAATTTGTATACCGTCCATGCCACCGCCGGTTCCCCAGCGAACTGGACGGCGCTGGCCGAGCTGCTGCAGCAGCTGTGGCTGGGCGCAACGCCGCAGATGCCCGACCCGGGCGAGAATCGCCTGGTGGACCGGTCCTCGACAGCGCTGAGCCACTCCTCCCGGGAAGGCTCGGCCCAACAGCAAAAGTACACGGGCGTCGAGCAGCCCTTGGCGATCATATGCGGCGAGAGTCCCAACCCGCGCGATCCGCACATCTACGGCGCCATGGCGAAGTTCAGTACCATTCGAGCCGGTACGGTCGGGCCCTTCTGGGCGTGGGTGACCGAGGCGTGCTCCACCTGGCCCGCCAAGGCCGCCCATCGCTACACCGGCCCGTGGGGCCGCTCCGCGACACCGATCCTCACCGTCAACGCCCTCTACGATCCCGCCACCCCGTATCACAACGCCCTGGCCATGACCGCCCAACTGCACAACGCCAGGCTGCTTACCGTCGCTGGATACGGGCACACCACGCTGTTCAACCCGAGCAGCTGCGCGAAAGCCTACGAGAGCGACTACGTCATCCGTGGCGCGCTGCCCCCACCCGGCACGGTCTGCCAGCAGGACGTCCCACCGTTCACTTGACACCACTTCCAGCAGATCCACCCCGACAGGCTGACGACCAACGGCGCCGATCACAATCGCGGCGGTGGCCATCTAGTGGCCGCACGGCGTTCGCGCCACCGAACAATGCCTGGTCGCAAGGACGCTGGGCGAACATGCCTGACGTGTGTGACGTGCACAAATGATCCGGATGCGAATCTGAGGGTCGGGTGGTCGCGGGTTCAAATCCTGTCAGCCCGACTGAGGTAGAGGTCGAGGACGGTACTTGAACCGTCTGACCGCCGGCGTCCTATGCGCTTGCCTCGTGCCCGAGGCCGCATCGACGGATCGGGCGCGCGAGAGATCGGCTGTGTGGCCGCTTATCGCCGTCCCTGTGAGTTCATCCCGCCAACAGCCGACGCGCTCCCGTGTGACCGGGTGGACCCGGCGGCGCAAGTCGGCGCTGGCGCTGCGGGCACGGATCGTGCCGGCGTGCGCGGAGGAGGGCGGGTTGCGGTCGAACACTGATGTTGCTGCGGCCGAACGTGTTTCGCTGACGGCGGTCGGCAAGTGGCGTCAGCGGTTTCTGGAGAATTCGGTTGTCCAGCCGAATCTTCAGCTAACGCAGCAGAGGGTGGTTTGATGCCTCCCCCATACTGGGCGACACCGGAGGGCCAGAAATCCCATCTCTCACGCAGCACCGCTTCAAGAAGCTCCTCCTACACCACCAGCCCCTCTCCACGTTCGTGACGCACTATCCGTTCGTTTACTGCCTGCCGCGCGCCGCCCAGCATCCCGTGAAGGTGTGGAGCCTGCACGGATCTCACGAATGCGTGGTGCGACTCGGGAAGACCGGCGAAGCCATGGTCCATCGGCCGACAGCTGAAACTGGCTGCCGTGGCGGATGTCCCGATCGACGAATCATGCTGCGGCCGAGCCGCGGACGACGGCCACGAACGGGAAGTCTCCCGGGCATCTACAGGGTTTTATCATTGCTCCGGTCGGATCGGCTGATAGTTCGAGCTGATTCGACGGCTCGCAGCTCCACTATGCCGCCGCTGTGATGGGTATCCGCGCGGATACCGTGACCCGGTGCGGTCACCGCGATCCGGGTGCGATCGCCGCGAAACAGATCCCGGGAGAACTCGAACGGAACACCGTTGGTGTCGCGCGTGGTCCGGGTGATCAGCAGCAGCGCCGCCTTCGGCTTCACACCCAACATCGACGCCTCTGTCTCGGTGGCGTTGACCGCCTCGATATGTTCTTCGGCCTCGCCGGGGACGAGATCATAGTGCTGGGCCAGCAATTCATAGATCGACCCGCCGAGAGGACGCTCCAGCAGCCCAGGGAACCGATCGGCGGGTAGCTGGGCGTGCTCCAGTGAGATCGGGTTGCCGTCGGCGAGCCGGATACGGCGGATGTCGACGACGAAGTCCGACCCGCTGAGCGACAGCGCTCGCTGGGTTCGATGGTCCGGGATGGCGATCTGAGTGGACAGGATCCGGGATCCGGCGATGTAGCCCTGACTCGCCAGGTACGCCGGCACCCCCACGACGCCGGATAGATCGCGCTCCACCTTGGCATGGCCGACGAAAGTGCCACCTGAGCGACCGATCGCACGGTTGACCATTCCTGACTCCTCGAGCGCCGCGAGCACCTGTCGCAGGCTCGAACGACTCACGCCGTAGTGCTCGGCGAGTTCACGTTCGCTGCCCAGCTTCGACCCCGGTGGCAGTTCACCGGAATTGATGTCGGCCTCGATGCGCCGGCGCACCTCGTCGGTCTGTCCGCCCAACCTGGACCTCCTCTGGAGCGCTCGTTGTGGTAGGACCAAATGCTACCGCACGCGACCATTCGCGAGTCGTTGCGCCTCATATCTCGGCGAGCGCCGCGGCCGACTCCGGCAGCACCTGCCCGCCGTCGACGACCAGGGACTGACCGGTGATGTAGGCAGCCTCGTCGCTGGCGAAGAACAGCGCAGCGTTACCGATGTCGGCGACCTCGCCGAGCCGGCCCAGCGGCACCGACTCGGCCATCCCGTCCAGATACTGCTGCCCCATCCCGTCGAGGCCCTCGGTCTTGATGTTGCCGGGCAGCACCGCGTTCACGGTGATCTTACGTTTCGCCAATTCCATTGCGGCGGTGCGCATGAACCCCAGCTGCGCGGCCTTGCTCGCACCGTAGTGCGACCACCCCGGATAACCAGTCATCGGGCCGGTGATCGAGGACGTCAGCACGATCCGGCCACGCCCGGACGCGGTGAGCGCCTCGACGGCCGCCTGCACGGAGAAGATCGTCCCCTTGAGGTTGATACCCAGCACCTCGTCCACATCGCTGGCGGTGAGATCTTCCAGCCGCCGGGATGGGAAGATGCCGGCGTTGGCGCACAGCACATCCAAACCCCCGTAACGCTCGACCGCCGTCCGGACCATCGCCGCACAATCGAGCGGGTCGGTGACATCCACGGCCAAGGTACTAACCGACCCGGCCAGACCTGCGAGAGCGTCGGCGGCACTGGCCAATCCGTCGGCATCGCGCGCGGTGATCAGCACATTGGCACCGGCCGCGGCGAACACTCGCGCGATCCCGCGCCCGATTCCCTTGCTGCCGCCGGTGACGATGACGGAACGTCGTTGGATAGAAGTGAACATGGCAACCTACCTGTCGGGGCTGAATGGTTCGAGCCGAGCGGATTGAAGCTCGGGCAGGTTGAAGGTGAGATTGTGCGGCGACCTAACCGATACTGCGGCCGCCGGAATCGAGATAGTGCTGGGCGAGATCACAGGTCCGGGCCGCGTAATCGGCGCTCTTGGATACAGATTCGCGGGCGTGGCCGTGTGAGCCCATCCAGGCGACCAGCAGTAGGCGGCGGAGCAACACGAAGCTGGCCAGCATCTCCTCATCCGCTGCAGACAACGCGGCATGCGATCGGTAGCCGTCCAACCATGCTGCCTGCCAGTGCGGCAGCGCTGGATCGTCCTCGATGAACGACACGGTGGTGCCGAAATCGTAGAGGTACCAGCCGTATCCGCAATCATCGAAGTCGATGACATTGACTCGCGGCGGGTCCACCAGCAGGTTGGCCAAGCGCAGATCGGCATGGATCAGCCCGTAGCGATCCGGACCCTGCCCATACTCGGTCAGCCTGCGGTGGAGCAAGTCCACCGCAGGGGTCAGCTGGGCAATCTCGGCGGGACCGACTCCGCTACCGTCCTGCCACCGTCCCCAGCGGGGGGATCCACCCAGGCTGTGTTCCCAGTCCCATTCGAAGCGAGTGAAACCCGCAGGGCGACACCACGACTTGGCGTGCCGATGCAGCCGCGCGGTGATCTCGCCGAGCATCCGGAAGTCGGCCGGGTCGATCTGCGCTTCGTCCGGTTCGAGCCCGCCCATGGTCTCGAAGAGCACCGCGTGCCGCGGGCGGCCGTCGATCTCGACAGTCACCACCCGACGGCCGTCTCGGGTGCGTGTGACGTCGGGCGCATCGATGCCGGCCTCGGCCCGCAGCGCCGCCAGCCAACTCAACTCCGATTCGATCGCCGCCAGGCTGTGGTAGCCCTCGCGGTGCACACGCAGAATGCCTCCGTTCCCACCAGTAGCGTCTTCGATCAGATAGGTCGCATTCTCGGAGAGGTTGATCATGCGGCATGACACGCCGGGAGCGAGATCGTAGTGCTCCAGCGCCCGCAGCGCGACCTCGTCGTCGCGGGAACAAATCCCATTCGCTGCCATCGTTGTTCCTCGTGTCGGGGCCGACCGGTCGGTCAGCCGTGTTCGCGGCCCTCGATACCGGCGAGAACCGTGGTGATCCGGTCGCGGGCGACCGTGACGTCCGCGATGGACCCACTGATGTAAAGGCGGCCGGCGGCGCCGATCATCTGCACGTCGACGAGTGTGATGCCTGGAGCCGCGCGTTCGGCTTCGTTTGCGGCAACCGCCGCGAACAACGCCGGGGTCATCTCGTAGACCAGCAACGATTCCCCAGGCATCACCATTGACGCCTGGCGATTGCGGTTCAGGATGACCGCGTGCTGGTCAGTGATCGACTCGATGATGTCGTGGTAGAGCACCCGGGGGCGCAGCTGATCGCTCGCCTTGTTGCCGGTGCCGGCCAGGATCGCCTGACCTGCGGCAATGACGTCGTCGAGCTGCCGGGAGTGTATCTCGAGCACGCCGAACTGCCGTTCCACGTACAGGATCCCCGGCTCGACCGATGGCACTGACCGCAACGCCAGGTCGATGACCCGTTCGATCGCCAGAGCGGGGGAAACCTCCACGATCAACGCGTGGTCGCGCTCGTAGGGCGGGTAGCCCCGCGCGCGTGTGGGCGTGCCCATATACGCGGCGAACTGCGGCTGCAAATCCTGCACCATCAGGTAAACCCGGATGTCGGTGCCGGCACCGGCGCGTTTCTCGCCCACGGGTGAACCTCCTTCTACGGGAAACCGGTGCGGACTACTTCGAAGCGACCGAGAAGTGCGCTCCGAGTTCGGCGTGCGGCCGCGGGATGACGTGCACGCTCACCAGTTCACCGACCTGCGCGGCGGCTTCCGCGCCGGCCTCGGTCGCGGCTTTGACTGCGCCGACCTCGCCGGTGACGATGACCGCCACCAGGCCGTCGCCGACCTGTTGCCGATCGGTGATGGTGACATTCGCGGCCTTGACCATGGCATCAGCGGCCGCGAGCGCGGCGACGAAGCCCTTGGTTTCGATCATGCCGATGGCAGTGCTGGACATGTGGTGCTCCTTCTGGTTGTGCCCGTGCATCGTGCACGGAGCTGATCGGGTGGCCGAGGAACGAGGTCCGTCAGCGAGATTTGGTGGTGCGAGCGGGTTTGTCGGTGCCCATCGAGTCGGTGTCGATCGAGCCGATGATCAAGGCGTCCACCGGCGGCGTTGGTCCGGTGAACCAATTGGCCACCACCGATCCTTGTGCGACGAGCACCCGCTCGCCGATGCCGGAACCCAGGACATCGAAGGCGACGAAGCGCGACCCGCCGGCCTCCACCTCGAGGAAGGCGCCGTTGGGCAGCCCGTCGATTCGTCGTGTCGCCCAGACACTTCCGGTGACTGTTGCCGCGATCATCTGCGCTCCTTCTCGAACGGGACCCCGAGGGCCCGGGCCTTCTCACGTGCAAGGGGGGTGAGTACCGCACCAGGTCCGAGCACCAACCGCCCGCCCGCCTCGGCGATGGCAGCGAGCTGCCGCTCCGTCACGACGCCGCGTTCGACCCGATGCACCGCACCGGCCGTCCCGGCTGTGCTGCCGACGAGACGGAACCGCAGTCGACCGGTGCGCAGGTCGGCCCGGCTCTTCGGGTTCTCGAAGAGCCTGAGCAGCATCGAGACGAACCCGGCGAGGTCCACATCGTTGGTCAATCGCACGGATTCGGTGCGCTGCCGACCGCTGGCATCTGCCGGACCGGTCGGAGTGACACCGATCTCGGCGGCGAAAGTGGACGGCGCGGCATCGGGTTCGGCGGCAGCGCGACGTGTGGGGGTGCTTGCCGGCGAGGGTGCAGTCGTGGGCCTCTTCGCCTTGCTCTCGCCGACGATTTCGCGGATCACCTCCTGCACGAGCGCGCGCAGGTCGGGGGGAACAGTACTGGTCACAGCGCCTGCCCACCCAACGCTTCCTGAGCGGCCGTGGCCGCCTGCCGGACATCGGCCTCCGTGCCGGACAAATACACCCGACCGGTGGCACCGATCATCCGGAAGTCGACGACCTTGATGTCTGCGGCCTTCTCGGCCTCGTTCGTTGCCAGGATCGCGTACGACGCCGGCTGCACCTCGAGCACGAACAGCGACTCACCGGCCAGCACCATCGACCCGATCTTGTTGCGGTTGATCAGGAACGCGTGCTGATGCTCGACGCTGGTGATGATCCTGGAGGCGAGGATGGTGGGCGCGATCGCCACCGCCGCAGACGAGTCGAGGGCATCGAGAGCGGCATCGGCGGCTGCCTGCACCGAGCCGGTCTCGCCATGGAACTCGAGGTAACCGAACTGACGCTCGACGACGAGGACTCCGGCCTGCACGTCGGCGTGTTTGAGTGCCACGTCGGTGACCCCCTCGATATCCAGTCCAGGAGCTACCTCGATGATCTGGGCGGCCATGTTCGCCCGCGGCAGCGCACCTTTGATCCAGCTGCCGAGATAGGACATCGTCTGTGGCTGCAGACGGTCGATGAAAATGAAGGAACGCAGCTCGGCCACGGTCTACCCCTTGCTGAGTTGAGCGAGCTCCTCAACGACGATGCGTCGTAGCTCGGCACGTATCTGGTTGTTGCTGAAGCCGGAGAGGCGCTGCTGCGCCACGCCGAGCACCCGGTCGATCGAGGGGACTACGGGACCGCGGTCATTGGAGGCGACCGGGTATTCCGGGGTCTGCGCGGGAGCGCCCTGGGATGGGTCCAGTCCGGCGAAAGAGCCCATCGGGACCGCGGCGTCGCTGTTGTACGCGATCCGCGTCCAATTCAGCAGGTGCTTGGGCTCGAGGTTGTCCCCGATGGAGCTGCGGCCGACGAACCCCGTGCCGATCGTCATCGACGGCGCGAGGTTCGTATCCAATCCCGAACTTCCCGTGCTGTTCCCGACGTTCACCGAGACCCGGAGCACCGGCACCCGAGCGGCGAACTCGACGATCGTGGCCGGATTCTCACTGTGGATTGCCGCAGAATGACCTGCACCGGCGATCCGCACCACCGCGCGGGCGGCGTTGATACCTCGCCGTGCATCGGTGACCCGGGTCAATCCGATGACCGGCGAGAGCTTCTCGTGGGTGAACGGTTCCTCGCCCAGCACATGGTCGAACGGCGCCACCAGCAGCCGGGTCTTCGGTGTCACCCGGAAACCGGCGCGTTCGGCGATCCAGGCGGCACTTTTGCCCACCACCTCGGTGTTGAGATGGCCGGCTGGAAACATGTACCGGCGCAGTCGATCCGCGGCGTCGCCGTCGAGCACATATGCGCCGGCGCGAGCGAGTTCGCGTTCGAGCTGATCAGCGATCGCCGCTTCGGCGATCAGTACCGATTCGTTGGTGCACAGCACCGAGTTGTCGAAGGCCTTGCTGTCCACGATCCGCGCGGCCGCCGCCCGCACATCGGCGGTGGCGTCCACGAACACCGGCACGTTGCCGGGGCCGACGCCGAGCGCGGGATTGCCCGACGAGAACGCCGACCGCACCACCCCGGTGCCGCCGGTGGCGACGATGACATCGGTGCGTTCATCGGACATCAACGCCTCGACCAGTGGGATCGAGGGCTGCTCGACCACCTGCACGATGCCGTCGGGGGCACCGGCCGCGACAGCCGCCGCACCGAGCGTGCATGCGGCATCGGCGCAGACCTCCTTGGCTCGTGGATGCGGCGCGATGACAATCGCGTTGCGAGTCATCAACGCGAGCAGAATCTTGAAGTAGACCGTCGCAACCGGGTTGGTGGTCGGGGTCACTGCCAGCACCACACCGGCGGGCGTGGGCAATTCGACGATCTTGCGGGCCTCGTCGAGACGCGGCGAGACGAAGTCCTGCCCGCGGTAGTGCTCGAGCAGACCGCGCGAGCAGGCCCGGTTCTTGCGGACTTTGTCGGCGACGACGCCCATTTCGGTCTCGGTCACCGCCCACTCTGCGTATCGTTGCGCGTTCACCTCGGCGACCGAGACGACAGCT
This sequence comes from Nocardia sp. NPDC051981, assembly GCF_040680715.1. NCBI lineage: Bacteria > Bacillati > Actinomycetota > Actinomycetes > Mycobacteriales > Nocardiaceae > Nocardia > Nocardia sp. NPDC051981. Next base: position 14,853 of record NZ_JBFAXK010000047.1, read on the forward strand.
TCGACGATGGCCGTGACGCTCGCGGCGTCGAAGCTCGCGTAGGCGCCGGCCGCCCAGCGCGCGCGTTCCAGCATGTGCCCGGCCCGTGCCGTGGTCATCACTTTGCTCTCCGATCGGTGTTGCGCGCTTCGCTGCGGGCGCGTCCGACCGCCACGTCGAGGCGATCGAGCACGTCCTCACACAGGTTGCGCGGCATCAGAATTCCGGGCTTGAATTGCAGCACTCGCGGGTCGAGGGTGGAGAAGATCGCCCACACTCCCAACTCGTAGAGCTGGCGCATCACGTACTTCGCGCCCTCGGGATGATCGAACTCGAGCCCCACGACGACGCCGTTCTGCCGAATGCCGACCAGCCAGTCAGGGTATTGCGCCTGGATCGCCTCGAGTCCCTCCCGCATCAGCGCGGCAATGTAGTGCACCATCGAGCGAACTTCGGGCCGGGTGGTGATCTCGAGCGTCTTCAGTGCTGCGACACAACCGATTTCGGCGCCGCCGAAGGTCGAGATATGGGCGAACCCGTCCTGGTCGAGCCACTGCGCGGCCCGGTCGTTGAGCAAGGCGGCAGTAATCGGGTAGATGCCGCCGGACAGCCCCTTACCCGTCACCATGATGTCGGGGGTGATCCCGTGTTTGGTGATGCCCCAGAGTTCGCCGGTACGCATCAACCCGGTCTGCACCTCGTCTGCGATGTACAGCGCGTCGTAGGTTTCGGTCAGTGCCTTGACCGCCTCGAGATAGCCCGGCTCGGGCAGCGGGAACCCGTAGGTCGCCGGGATGGTCTCCATGATCACCGCCGCGACATCGCGGCGGGACAACGCCTGCTCCATCGCGGCCAGGTCACCGAATGGCACCTGCACGAACTCGTCCGGGCGGTCGGAGAGGAAGATCTTGGCGAAGCGGTCGTCACCGGTGGCCAACGCCAGCCCGGTATGGCCGTGGTAGGCCTTCACGATCGAAACGATCTTGCGCTTGCCGGTGGCGTGCCGGGCGCTTTTGAGCGCGATGTCGATCGCCTCGCCGCCTCCGGACCCGTAGGCCACCTTGGTCAAGCCCGACGGCGCAGTCTGGATCAGCGCCTCGGCGAGCGCGGTGCGGGCAACCGACGGGAAGTGATGGTTGCCGACGTCGAAGCGGGTCATCGCATCCGACACCGCGGCCACCACCTCGGCGTTGCGATGGCCGAGATTGTAGGTGCCGCCGTTGAGGTGCAGGTCGATCAGGCGCCGACCGCTCATGTCCCACAGGAAGTAGTCCTCCCGGCGATCTATGACCAGGTCGACGCCGGCGTCGGTCCAGAACTGGGTCTTGTCCGGGTTCCAGAACCGCTTGGACTTCTCGAGCACCTCACTTTTGGACTCGAAGGTGAACGATCCGTAGTCGTGCATGGCCTGCCCATCGTCGATTCGGCCCGAGGTCATCCCGGGCGGTCAGCCACTGTCGCCGTTGAGTCTTAATGGTCACACCATTGATTGTCAATGGTTCATCAAAAATCGATTGAACATCGGTTTTGGTCTTGCATCGCACTTTTGGCGGTGCCATTATGGCCGTCACCCACTGTGGCGTAGGCCACACGCCACCGTGGACGATTCACGCCGATCCAGGAGGCTCGCATCCGATGGCAGATATCCAGAATGTCCCTGTCACCACCGATAGTCAGTCCGTTCAACGGCTGAAACCCAACGCGGTCGGCACCATCGGAGTGATCTTCATGGCGGTCGCGACAGCGGCCCCCATCACAGCAATGGTCGGAAACGTTCCCATTGCGGTCGGCGCCGGAAATGGTTCAGCAGCACCGGCGGGATACCTGGTCGCGACCGTCGTGCTCGGGCTATTTGCGGTCGGGTACGCGACAATGGCCAAGCACATCACCGCCACCGGCGCGTTCTACGGATTCATCTCCCACGGCCTGGGCCGGATCATCGGGATGGCCAGCGGTTTCATCATCACGATGGCCTACACGGTGTTCGAGGCGGCGTTGGTCGGCATCTTCTCGTTCTTCGCCACCAACCTGCTCCAGACCGAACTCGGCATCCATGTGCATTGGATCGTCTTCGCGCTGGGCATGCTCGCGGTCAATGCGATCCTCGCCTATTTCGACGTCAACCTGACCGCGAAAGTGCTCGGCGCGTTCCTGGTCACCGAGATCGTGATGCTGGCCCTCGGCGCACTTGCTGTGCTCGTACACGGCGGCGGCCCAGAAGGTTTCGCCCCTGAGTCGATCAATCCGCTCAATGCGTTCAGCCCGGCCGCCGGGGTGGCCACCGCCAGCGCTGGTCTCGGCCTGTTCTTCGCATTCTGGTCCTGGGTGGGCTTCGAATCGGCGGCGATGTACGGCGAGGAGTCCAAGAACCCGGGCAGGATCATTCCACGGGCCACCATGTTCGCCGTGCTCGGTGTCGGCATCTTCTATGTGTTCGTGTCGTGGATGGCCATCGCTGGTACCGGCCCCACGCAATCCATTGCACTGGCCCAGGATTCGAACACCGCCTCGGAGATATTCTTCGGGCCGGTCCGGGAGTACCTCGGCGGCTGGGCGGTCACCGTGTTCAATATTCTGCTGGTCACCGGTTCCTTCGCCTGCGGCATGGCCTTCCACAACTGCGCCTCGCGCTACATCTACGCCATGGGCCGCGAGGGGCTGTCGCTGAGGTTGCAACGCACCATCGGCGCCACCCATCCCAAACATGGCTCGCCACACGTCGCCTCGTTCGTGCAGAGCGGCATCGCCACCGCCGTCGTGCTGTTGTTCTTGGCCGCAGGCATGGACCCCTACTCCGAGATGTACGTCGTGCTCGCGATTCTCGGCACCATGGCGATCCTCATCGTGCAGGCGCTGTGCGCGTTCGCGGTGATCGCCTACTTCCATATCGGCAAACACCCCCCTGAGTCGGCCAACTGGTTCAAGACATTTCTCGCTCCACTGCTCGGGGGGATCGGCATGCTCTACGTCGTCTACCTGCTGTGGGAGCACAAGGCCGAGGCGGCCGGTTCCGCGGCCTCGACGCTGCTGTTCAAGCTGACGCCGTGGATCGTGCTCGGCTTCTTTGTCCTCGGCGCAGCGATCGCACTGTTCTTCCGAGCTCACGACCCACGTCGCTACAATCTGATCGGACGGATCGTGCTCGAGAATTCCCATGAGCGGGACTGAAAATACCAGCGAATGACTCGCACCGGGCACACCACCGCTACCGACGAAACTGCAACGCCGACCAGGGATTTCAGTGCAGAGCAGTACCTTCACCAGCACGAGAACATAGAAGGGGTTCAGGTAGTAATCGCCGAACCGCTCAACCCCCTCGGGATGCGCTCGGCCGAGAAGATCGGCGGCCTGCCCGGCCGCGCATCGGTCGTGCATGGTCGGGCAGGGCGGGCCCAGCAAACCGCTGATTTTTTCGGGGTCAGCGGTGACGCCGCAGCGGCGTTGCGGGATCTGGATTGCGGTGACTGGACCGGACAATCGATGCAGGCGCTGGACCCGGATCGGTTGATGGGCGGCTCACCGATCCGGCCTACCGCGCCCACGGCGGTGAATCGATCACCGACCTGCTCGACCGTGTCCGCACCTGGATGACCGACCTGGCCGGCCGCGGTGAGCCCATCGTCGCGATCACCCATCCCGCCGTGGTACGCGCGCCGCTGTGCTGTGCACACTGAACGCCCCTGCCGAAGCGTTCTGGCGCATCGACATCGCCCCGCCGACAGCCACCACACTCCGCGCCACCACCTGGACCCTGCGGGCAACCAGATGCGGTCCTGAAATCCATCATGAGGGGACCGGCGGCAACCACTTACTCCGGTTTCCGCCGGTCGGATGGACCAGTTCCACCATGTTCCAGGACCCCGCGACACCGGGCTGGAACGGCTGCGAGCCGCCCGGACCAAATCCCGCTCCAGGTACCGAGCGCATTGGCGCAATCAGCAGTTGGCCCACGCGGAAGACGTGAGCCAGGAAGAACATCAGCTGCGCGTCCCAGTCGTCCGACGACAGCGGTCAGCCGTGACTGAAGACGATGGGCTGTCCACTTCCCTAGTCCTTGTAGTAGATGTCGACGCCGTCGGCGGTGATTATTGACAGGCATGGGTGCTCCTCGCGATCGAATATTCGGCAGGCAGCCCGAGGGCCGCGCCGATGACTGGAGAGTGCTGGAACAACTGGGTTGTGTTTGGTCGGAAGGCTTCTGAGTGGCCGATTCCGGGATCATCGTGTGCGATCGGGTCCGGACAGTAGTAGGCGCACCGTCCGCGGACCGCCGCGGCGGTGAAATCGTGCATGGCGAGAACAGTCGTGAGCCTTGCTGTGTACTACCCGCACTCGACCATCGCCGCGCGAGTTGGCCACAGCCCGAATCGGCACGTCCTCATCGGCAAACGCACCTCGCTCGGCACCGGACCGGTCTCCCATGAAGTCGTGCGGTTCTCCTTGGGCCCCAATGGTTTCAGCATCGACCCGATCCGCGCTGACCCCATCCTGCACAAGGCGCTGACCGACGGCCCAGATCCACTGCTCCTGTCGATGGTGTTCAACATCAGCCACGAGATCGCCGAGTGGCTGCTCGCCGATGGTGGTGTAGCCGAATCTCGAGAGCCATTGGACTCCGGCGGCGAACCCACCGCGATTCCGTGCATGCGCCCGTCGAAAGGCCGTGAGTTCCAGCTGAAATCGCTTCAGTCCGACTGAACCCACGGGAAACCTGTCGGTAAGAATCGTGTCACCATGAGTCGCCGAAGGACCGCATCGGCGCGACCTTGTCAGTTCATGAGTGCGCGCAACAGTGGCTGATTCCAGCTCTGGGATTCGAGGTCGTAGAGGGCGAAGGTGGGCGCGAAAGACCAGCAGCCCCAGGAGAACCCGTGTTCTTCGGCCTGGCGCCTGTTGAACTCGGTCCAGCAGGCGCGGCTGGCAGGGTCGGCTTTGGCGGTGGTGCCGAATTCGCCGACGAAGACGGGGCGCTGGTTGGCTTCGGCCCAGGCGGCCAGCCCTCGTAGCCTGCGGCCAATTCGCCGCGCTGCTGGTCGGTTCCGGTCCAGGTGGTGCCCAGCCATGAGCGCGGTTCTCCGAACGGGGTGTCGGCGCCTAGCCATTCCTCGCCCTGCATGGTGAAGGTGATCGGCCAGTACTGATGGATGGTGACGATCAGGTTGGGGTCGTCGGGCAGCGCCAACTGGGGCAGCATGCGAATGTTGTTGTAAGCGCCGGGGCCGAAGACGACGGCGCGCTCGGTGTCGGTCTTGCGGATCACGGTCAGTAGCTCGCGCAGGGTGTCGTTCCACAGTGGGTCGAGGGCGTCGCGGGGTTCGGTGAATGGCTCGAGCACCACCGACTGCGGGCGGTCGGCGAACGCGGTCGCGACCTGGTCAGTGATCGACAGCAGGCGAGGTAGATGCTGGGGTGGGTTCGCGATCAGGTCCGGGTCGAGGAAATTGGTGAGCACCACCGCCAGGTCGCGCTCGGCCGCCAGGTCCAGGTAGGTGTGCACGCGGTCCAAAGCCTTTGGCACGATACGGAATTCGGGCGCATCGCCGCAGTGCGCCGCCCAGTAGACACCCAACCGGACCGCGCAGAACCCCGCCTGCTGGAAGAGGTCGAATTCGTGTGCGGTCAGCTCGATCGTGTAGCCGGACTCCAATTCGGACCCGAGGTTCGGGCACACGTTGATGGCGCGAGCCAGCAGCCGGTTGATGTCATGAATGGTCATCGGAGTACTCCTCATCCGCGAGGGGCCAGGACAGGGTGCCCTGGCGGAGGTCGGCCGCGAAGGCGAGCAGCCAGTCCCGCTCGGCGCGGCGCAGTGCTTGGGCGTAGGTGTGATCGGTGAGGAAGACCGGCTCGACGCCCAGCGCGGCAGCGAGCCCGGCATCGACCTCCCCGATGGTGCTGCTGATGCGCTCGGCCCGGAGCGAAACCAGTTCCGCCACTTCACTTCTGGGTAGCGCGAACATGAAGGCCAGCGCCACGGCGAAGGCGGCCGCGCCGTGCACGGGATCGCTCAGCAACTCCCGCAGCCACTTCCGCAGCGCGGCAACCCCATCCGGGGTGATGCGGTAGACCATGCGCTCCGGCCGATTTCCGGCGCGCGCCGGGTCGTCCTGCTCCACCAGTCCGGCAGCCGCCAGCCGGGGCAATAGGTCGTACAGCGTCGCGTGCTTGAGCTCGAGAGTGCGGTCGAGCCCGCGCTCGCGCAACAGGGTCCGCATCTCATACGGGTGCCGCGCGCTTTCCGCCAGGAGCCCCAGCACGGCCAGCGCCGCAGGACTGAACAGTGGCCTGGGCGGCATGCTCCTCCTTTGTTCGAATTCGATTGGTCGAATTCGACTATATGTGACGACATGTCACCACGTCCACTGGCCGTCAGCTCGGACAACGACGTCCGGTCGATCGAGATTGCTCGCGGGTGAGTGGAGCTCACCACCTTGACCTACGACACTCTCGCCCAATTCTCTCCGCAATCAGCGGAATTCATTGTCCAGCAAGATCTTTCACCACCTTGCAGCGGCAGGCGTCCACCGGTCCGGTCATCGCTGCGAGTGTGGCGCGCGGCTACGCCGCGCACCACACCCCTTGGAATCAATCATCTAGGGGCGCCGAGGACCTCGCCGTCGACCGACGCATGGCTCGCCTCGAAGCCCTGCCGGTCATCGAGGTGCGCCGGGCTGGGGGCGCACCCATCGGACTGCGTCTGCGGCGTGCACGGGCTCGGCGCCCTGGCGCATCAATCAGTTGTTCTCCGACGGTCCGGGAATCGCGCCTGGGGGCGCGGCGGAGTTGTCGGCCGGGGACGGTGTGGTTCTGGGATTCAGAGTGGCTGGGGTCGGTGCTTTTCGCTGATCGACCGTACTGCGGTTGCGGCGGCGGCGGGCGGCGCGGCGATCGGGGTCGAGGCGTTCGCGCAGCCGGTCGTCGGCGCCTGGCCCAGCCAGGAAGGTGAGGTTCACGGACGACAGTGGACGACAGGTATCCGCGTCAACAAGGTCGGGAACGATTTCGTCACCGGTTTCACGATCGACCAGGACCACGCTCGGCTCGCTAGCGTCGGCGTGCTTGCGGCCCCACCCATAGAGGGCGACCAGCACTGGGACAAGATCCCGACCCTTGTCGGTCACGATGTATTCGAACCGCGCCGGGGCGTCGTGGTATTGCCTGCGTTCGAGCAAGCCGCTCTCGAGCAGCGTATTCAAGCGCCTGGTCAGCATGGTCGGGGCGATCCCCAAGTTGTAGCCGAACTCGTCGAACCTGCTGAATCCGTCCAGCGCGTCTCGCATGATCAGCAGAGTCCACCAGTCGCCGACATGCTCGAGCGCACCGGCTATCGGACAGCCCATGGTCTCGAAACTCGTGCGTCGCATCCGCTCATCCTCCCACCAACTAGTGACTTGCATAATAGTAGTTACTGTTTTAGCGTGAGCGCAGCGGCCATCCACGGCCGCGATTCGGCACTCATCTGTGAGTGAACTATCGAAAGGACGTGCCGTGACCTCTTCCATCGATTCACGGTCCATCACGCTTGTCATCGGCGCGGGAGGCCGCCACGGCGGCACCGGTTCCCATGTGGCGCAACGTCTTCGCGAGCAAGGCCGGGCCGTTCGCGTACTGGTTCGCATCGATGACGACCGAGCGCACCGACTGCGTGAGATCGGGGTGCAGATCGCGAGGGGTGATCTACTCGATCGCCGGACACTCGACGCCGTAGTCGACGGCGTGAGCACGGTGTACTTCACCTACCCCGTGGCGCCAGGCGTCGTGCAGGCCGCCGCGAATCTGGCCTCCGCGATGCGCGCCGCCGCGCCCGTGCCGCGTCTGGTGGTGATGTCGATGTCCGCCGCGGCCCCCGATAGTCCCAGCGCACTGGGTCGTGCCCATTCGGCCGCCGAAGAGGTGTTCTCCTGGGCCGGGCTGCAACCGGTGATCCTGCGAATCGCCGCCTTGTTCTACGAAAACATCCCGCTCCTGCATGCCGCATCCATCCGCAGCGCGGGAACCTTCGCCAACAGTTTCGGTACGGCCGCCATGCCGTGGATCAGCGGCCGCGATGCCGCTGACCTCGCCGTCGCCGCTCTCACCGACCCGGACCGATACCCCGCCGGCTCCATCGTGTATCCGCCCGGCGCTGCCCTGTACACACACGCAGACATCGCCGCCCTCATCAGCGGCGAAACTGGAAAGACCGTCGAATATCAACACATTCCGGCCGACCGGTGGCAACGCGACCTCGAGGACCTCGCGCGACACGACGCCCTCGCCACGATCAATCCCGCCATGGCCCAACACATCTCCAGCATCGGCGAGAAATTCTCACAACGGCCGATCACACCGCGGCACGACCCCATTTCGCTCGACGACGCTATCGGCCGTCCGCCCCAGACTTTCGCCGAGTTCATCCACACTCACCGCGACAGCTTTCTCCACCATACGATCAGCAGTCCGGCCGGTGAGTCGAACCAACCGTGAGCAGCCGCATTGACTCAGGTACTTCACGACACGGTCGGGGGGAGTGAATGTCGAGCAACCTATGCCTCGTAGGCGCGCATTAGTGCCAGGGACTGATGCAGGGCGTTGGTGAGGTGTTGGTGGGAGCCGGTGGCCTTGTCCATGATCGCGCCGCCTTGCAGGGCCGCGACGAACGCGGACGCCAGTGCCGATACCGGGGCGTCCGAGCGCAGGAGACCGGCGTGTTGCATGGCCGAGAGTTGGTCGCGCAGTTGGTCGATCCAGCGGTCGTACATGCGGCCGACCAGATCCCGGGTGAAGGTGTCGGTGTCGAGCGCGCGGCCCGCGAGGGCCGCGATTTCGCAGGCGTCATTGATCGTTTGCTGGGAATGCAGGTGCAGGATCTGCTCGATCCACGCTTCCCATCCTTGCCAAGTGGTGAGCGGTGCGGCCGGGGTGTCGGCTTCGGCGAGGCGGGTCAGGTGGCGTTCGGCGGCGGCGCGGCGTAACTCGTCTTTCCCGTCGGGGAAGTAGTGGAACAGCTGGCCTTTGCTGGTGCCGGTCAGGCGCATGACGTCATCGAGGTTGACGTCGTTGCCGGTGACGAGCAGATCGGCGGCGGCCTCGACGATGCGGGCCTTGGTCGCCTCCCCTTTGCGAGTGGGCATGCCTCACCCTACATTTCTGGACTTGTAAGTCCAAAAAATTGGTGCCAGCCTAGTGGACGTGAAAGTCCAAAACCTCTCGGGCCGAGGCCGTTTCGCGGGCGCGCTGCTGGTGCTGGCCGGGCTGCAATACGTGGCCCTGGAGTACATCACAGCTCGCGCTTGGCACCACCCCACCTACAGCTACGCCGTGAACTTCATCAGCGATCTGGGCAACCCGGTCGCCGGGGATGTCTTCGACGGCCGCACGATCGATTCACCCCTGCACTCGGTCATGAACACCGCGTTCGTCGGCCAGGGCGTGCTGTTCATCGCCGCGGCACTGCTGCTCGCAGCCCGGGAACGGCGTGAACGCCTGCTGTTCGGACTCGTGATCGCGCACGGCGTCGGCGTCATCCTGGTCGGGTTCTTCCACGAATCGGCCGCCAACCAGCACAACGGCGTTCTCGTGGTGCACGGCATCGGCGCGGCCGCGGCCATCGTGAGCGGCAATGTCGTCGCGATTCTCGTCGGTACACGGCGAGGAACACCGAGGTGGTTGCGCCGCACCAGCATTGCCCTCGGGGCCCTCGGGCTGGCCTCGTTCGCGCTGTTGCAGGCCGATCGGCCGTTGTATCACGCGGCGGGAGGGATACCCGAACGCGGCGCGGTCTACACCATCCTCGCCTTCGAAATCCTGCTCGGCACAGCACTTCTCGTTGCCGGGGCCCGACGCGCTCCGGAATGCCCCCTACCTGTCCCCACGGAAAGGCTCTCCGCATGAATCTCACCGCAACCCAGCGCTTGACCGGTCGCCGCGCACTGGTCACCGGATCGACCTCGGGTATCGGACGCGCAATCGCGATCGCACTGGCTCGCGAAGGCGCGGCAGTCGTGGTGTCGGGCCGCAGCAAGGATGCGGGCGAGGCCGTCGTCGAGACGATCCGCGCGACCGGAGGCGTGGCGCACTTCGTCCGCGCCGATCTTGCCGAATCAGGCAGCGCCGCAGCCGAACTAGCGTATGCCGCGGCGGCGGCCCTGGGCGCCCCGGTCGATCTGCTGGTCAACAATGCCGCACTGCTCATCCCCGCCCAGTCCCTGCTCGACGTCGACGAGACGCTCGCCGATCGGGCCCTGGCCGTGAACGTGAAGGCGCCGGCACTGCTGACCGCCGCGATCACCCCCGCAATGATCGCGGCCGGAGGCGGTGCGATCGTCAACACCGGCTCCCTCAGCGGCCTGGCCGGCAACGCCGTATCCGCCCTCTACGGCGCGACCAAAGCGGCCTTGCATTCGCTCACCACATCCTGGGCGGCCGAACTCGCGCCGCGCGGCATCCGCGTCAACGCCGTGGCCCCCGGCCCGACCATGACCGACGAAAACGCCTCCTACCACGAGACACTGCGCAGTCTGGCCGCGTCGACACCCGACCGCCGCCCCGGCACGGCCGCCGAGGTCGCCGCCGCAGTGGTCTTCCTCGCCAGTGCCGAGGCGGCCCATATCCACGGCGCGATCCTGCCCGTCGACGGCGGACACCAGGCCATCCGTTAACCAGACCGCTTCTCTGGTCTCCGTCGTCTGATCGCCAGCGGGCCGCGAGTCATGACGCGTCGATGACCCGCATTCTTGGCCGCAGATCCACCGATTCGGCTGTACCACAAGGCAAGTAGATACGACTTTCCAGCAATTTCGGAGTGACAGGGGAATGCGCGCGCATGCTCGAACACCACCACCCCAAACCCGCCCTCACGATCCACACGATTGGGAGTTCACCATCATGAAGACTCTTGCCCGCCGGGCCGCTGTCGTCGCCGCGGCCATGGCCGCCGTGGCCGGGGCCCTGACCGCTTGTACGCAGACCGACCACCACGACTCCGCGCCGGCGTCCACCTCGGCCGGGGTGTCGGGGGTCGCGGACTGGCAGGGTGACAAGCCGACGATCGTGCTGGTGCACGGGGCGTGGGCGGACGCGGCGGGTTGGACGCCCGTCGTCGCCGAACTGCAGAAGGCGGGGTTCCCCGTCAAGGCACCGCCGAATCCCTTGCGCGGGCTGGATTCCGACGCCGCATACATCTCCGACGTGCTACGCCAGACCACCGGGCCGATCATCCTCGTGGGGCATTCCTACGGAGGCGCGGTCATCACCAACGCCGTGGCGGGCAACACCCAGGTCAAGGCGCTGGTGTACATCGCGGCATTCGCACCCGATCAGGGCGACTCGCTGGCGAGCCTGAACTCCAGTCCACAGGGCAAGGAAATCCCCGCAGTCCCGGCCACGCCGTCATCCTTTCCCGACACCGGTGGCACAGGAACAGAACTCACCATCGACCCCGCCCAATACCCGAATGTGTTCCTGGACAACACGGTGTCGCCGTCGCAGCAGCGGGCGCTCGCGGTCGAACAGCGTCCGCTCAGTCTGGCCGCGGTGACCGGGGTCTCCGGCGCCCCGGCCTGGAAGAACCTCCCATCCTGGTACCTGGTCGCCAAACAGGATCGTGCGATCGCGCCGGACCTGGAGCGGTTCATGGCAACCCGTGCGGGTGCCCACACCGTCGAGGTGGCAGGACCGCACCTGATCATGCAGACCGCCCCCGACGCGGTCACCGACCTGATCGAACAGGCCGCAGTCGCAACTCGTCGATAACCCGCACCCGGGCCCACGAATGCGCCGTTCCGGCTGCAGCACAACACAAGAGAAACGGACTTCCCACATTGCAGCCCGGCCGGGAAATGCATCGCACATGCTTGAACAACACAACGATGAAGGAGAACCGATGTCTGATCAGGCCGCTCCCACAGTGGTGCTCGTCCATGGCGCCTTCGCCGACGCCTCGGGATTCGCCGGGATCATCCGAGAACTGTCCGCGTCCGGTCACTCCGTGATCGCGCCACCGAATCCCCTGCGGGGGTTGGGAAATGACGCCAGGGTGGTGCGCTCGGTCGCCGCGGCGATCGACGGGCCGGTAGTGCTGGTGGGTCATTCCTATGGGGGCGCAGTGATCGGCCAGGCCGCGGCCGGGCTGAGCAATGTGACGGGGCTGGTGTACCTGGCGGCGTTCAGTCTCGACGCCGGTGAGAGTTGTATCGACGTCCAACAGCCGTTCGCGCCGTCGCTGCTGGCCGAAACGGCCCGTCCGACGCCCTACGACGCGCCGGGCGCGGCCGGCGGGCCCGACCTGTACATCGATGCGGAGCGGTTCCGCGAAACCTTCTGCGCCGACGTCCCGGTCGACCTGGCACAGGTCATGGGCGCCGCACAGCGACCGCTCGCCGCGGCCGCACTGGCCGAGAAGGCCAGCGAAGCCGGGTGGAAACAGATCCCCTCCTGGTACCAGGTCGCCCGCCACGACAACGCCATCAACCCCGAAGCCCAGCGGTTCATGGCCAAACGCATGGGATCGACCATCGACGAGATCGACGGCTCGCACACAGCCTTCATCAGCCAACCCGTACGCGCCGCCGAATTCATCAACAGCGCCATCGTCGGGCGCTGATTACCGCACCGGTGAGACCTGTCGGGTACGCCCAGCGATCGTATGCCGACAGGACTCAGCCGGTGACCAACAAACCTCTATCTCCCCAGCCAGGTCACGCAAATGAAGGGACGGAGGAGGTAAATGGCGTGTCGTCCACCATCACCCCCAGTGCTGGGCAGGGTCGTCGTGGATCAACGAGGTTGTGCGACACGAAGTCGCATGAGTAACAGTGGAACTCGGAGAAGGAGGGATCGGCTGATGCCGATGACGTAGTTCCCGATCCCGTGCGCGTGGATCGTCCCCGCCTCGGCGTGCGTCATGGGTGACCGTGGGGTGCGAAGCCCGAGGGCGCGGGCCCAAGGACCCTCGTTCCATCCGGGGTTACAGGCTGGGGAAGACCGGGCGGGTGAATCGTGTGAACCCTCGTCGACGCCTCGTCATGAGCACTCTCACCGATGGGAAGTGGCAGTGGGAGATAGGGACTCGCCGCTGGAATGCGGCAGGTGCCGTCCGGGCGAATTTGGCCGGGCGGGTGCGCACCACCGTCCCCGAGGTACAGAGGGCACCCAATCCGGTCGTGTCTGTCTCATGCGGAACGTGACAATCCCGATGCGGTCCAACCTCTTTCGAGTTTGGTAGGCCGACTGTGAGGAAGGCTGATTTCCGCAGCGGGGGCAGGATGGCTCGAGAAGCGAATGCCGGTGGGCCGAAAGGCCGCAGGAAACCGGGTGCCGCACAACCAGTTCCTCCGCTGGTGACCCCACATAAATGGCCGGATAGAGGCTGCTGCCTCGACCTGAAAGGGCGCTGACGCGAGCCGGGTGAGCCTGCGGATGACTCGATGACCGAATCGTTGGAACTTCAAGGGGCAAGTTGGACAACACATTGCTGGTGAACGGACCCGGAGACCCGGTCCTGGATTGGGACGCCGTGCGATGGCGCGCGGTCGAGGACCAGGTACGGCGATTGCGGCAGCGGATCTTCGCGGCATCACAGGCAGGGGACCTGAAGAAGGTCCGGAATTTGCAGAAGTTGATGCTTCGTTCCCGCGCGAACGCGCTGATGTCGGTGCGGCGGGTCACGGAGATCAACGCGGGCCGCAAGACCGCCGGATCGACGGCGAGGTGGTGACCGATGCGGAGCCGAAGACCGACATGGTCGACTGGTTGCAGCATCGCACCGCCGCGTGGTCGCCACGGCCGGTCAAGCGGGTGTTCATACCGAAAAGCAACGGGCGCCGCCGCGGACTGGGGATTCCCGTGATCGCCGACCGGGCGCTGCAAGCGCTGGCGGTCAACGCGCTGGAACCCGAGTGGGAGGCCCGGTTCGAACCCAAATCCTATGGGTTCCGGCCGGGCCGGGGATGCCACGACGCCATCGTGGCCATCCATACCACCGTCAGCCGCACCGACGCCAAACGCGTGTGGATTCTGGACGCCGATCTGGCCGCCGCGTTCGACCACCTCGACCACGCCCACATCCTCGGCTCGCTCGGCACGTTCCCCGCTTTGGGGCGCCGAGCTCGTCCTGACCACCCCAAGCGGTAACGCCATTGTCTTCGCATAGAGCGATCTCGTGCTCGAAGCCAGAGTATCGCCCGCATGTTCACACCGGTGCCCCACACTGCTGGATCGAACTGCGTCCCACCGATTTCGACACCATCGGGAGACGACGGCTCCCAGAGCACGGACGTCCTGCCTACCACCGTTGCCGCGCTACGCACCGTGAACGTCAAACGATGACCGTCGGCGAGCGCAGCCAGAACATCGGCATCGAGCTCGCCGGAATCCCTTGGCACCCTGCGAGGAATGTGCTCCCACGCACGTTCGTCACGTATCGCATCGAACAACGACTCCGCGTCGGCGGAGGAATACGAACTCAACGACACTCCACCGTCATCGAGTCGGTCGACGGGTATGCGTATCGGCCAGATCATGTTGCGAATCTTCGCAGCAGCCACCCGTAGTTGCAGGTTGGAACACCGCGCCTCTCGTCCGTATCTCGGCATTTCAGTGCGGCCGGCCGACCTCAGATCTTCTCTGCCGGTTGATCTTCGGCCGCGCCGCGCTAGCCGTTCCGAACCGAGCGGTCAGCGGCATGACAGGATGCTGGGCAGCAAGGTGGGTCGCCACTGTCCCGCGTTACCAATCTCGGCGCACAGCGGCCTTGGGGCCAGCCACCAAGGTCCTCGCCGGCACATCATCGGCCACGACTGCGCCGGCGGCGACCACGGCGTCCCGCCCGATACTGACCCCGGGCAAGATCATCGCTCCGGCACCGATCCACACGTTCTCCGCCACATCTATCGGTGCACCGGTGAGGAATCGGCGCCGTTCCTCCGGGTCTACCGGGTGGCCCATGGTGATGAACGTGGCCTTCGGGCCGATCATCACGCCCCGGCCCAACCGGATACCGGCGTAGTCCAGGAAGGTACACCCCTGATTGATGAACACGCGCTCGGCCAAGTCGAGTCGAAGGCCATGGTCGGTGTAAAAGGGCGGGTAAATCGTGACTCCGGCCGGGAGGCGGCGGCCCAGGATCTGTTCGAGCAGGGCTGCCTTTCCGGTCTCGTCGTCGAAGGGCAGGATGTTGAGCCGGGAGGTCAACTCGGTGACCTGCACAACCCGCTCGTGCATCGCTTTGAACTCGGCACCGAGAACCCGTTCGCCCTGGGCCTGGAGCTCGGCATCGTGGATCAGCATGAAGTTGTCGCTCGCCATCCCGCCATACTTGCGCATCTGAGTGGGGAACGGATACTCGCTCATCGGCAGTAGCGGACGTTCCGCCGGCGTCGAATCGGCACGGCCAGTTGATCTTCCGATGCCCGGCGCTGGCCGGTTCGGTCAGCTCGGTATGCGGCAATTGAGAACGTTCGGGGGAGCCACTCCGTAGCCGCTTCGAACCGCGCGGCTCGCGGCATGAGCGGTCACTTGCACCGACTGTCGTTGGATTGTCGTGCGGCACAATGCTCAGGGATGTTCGATCTGCTCGCGCAGGATGTCACCGTGGCCGGCGTGACGTGCGAAGTCCTCGATCAGGAACAGATAGATGAATCGCAGGCTCACCTCGCCGAGGCGGGGGTGGGTCCGCACGTCGTCTAGGTCGAAGTCGGCGGCGATCGCTCGGGAACGTTCGCTACCGCGGTCGAATTCGGCGATCACGTCGGCCACGGTTTCGGTGTCGTCGACGACGAAACTGGCATCACCCGGCGTCGTTCCGCCGTCGCATTCGCCCTCGGGTAGGCCCGCCAGGACGTGCTGGAACCAGATACGCTGCCCGACTGCGGCGTGCTTGACCAGTCCGATCGGGGTGGTCATCGACGCGACGAGGCGTCGGCGGGCGTCCTGTTCGGACAGGCCGCGCAATGTGTTGACCAATTCGGCGCGGTTGCGGTCGAGCATGTTCTCGAGCATTCGACGTTCATCGCCGATGGTGATTCGTGGTCTTGACCAGGTCATTGCCGACTCTATCCTTTGGTTGGGCTGAATCTGCCTGTCGTACTCGTGGTTTTGTTCTCGGTACCTGCTCGAGGAGTCCTCGTGGTCGGCCGGCCGAAGGATATGGCGGCATCGAAATCATCCGCAACTCGGCAGTAGCGGACGTTCCGCCGGCCTCGGATCCGCACGGCCAGTTGATCTTCCGATGCCCCGCGCTGGCCGGTTCGGTCAGCGCGGTATGCGGCTTGAGCGGACACCGCGATGGCCCCGAGATGCCCCGGGGCCGTTGATCTTAAGTTAGGTCGCGCGGACACGGGCGGGGACGCCGTGGCAGGACGTGC
>NZ_JBFAXK010000048.1:0-25361 GCF_040680715.1 Nocardia sp. NPDC051981
AAATCCAGTGACGCCCTGTGCTGCCCGAGCGGCGGCCCCAGCGTGGTGACCTTCACACTCTCGGGTGGCAAGGTAGTGGCGAAGGGGCAATTCCCACCGACCAATTGAGCATCGGCGTGGACCAGCAGCAGCGTGCCCGTGCAGGGATGTCGGTCGACCGCATAGCGCGGACAATCTCGGTGCGGACTTCCTCGGCGGTGCGGGCTCGGGGCGACATCGTCCGGATCAGGACCCGCTGGGTGCCGGGGCCGGGCGGCGGCTGCTGTTGTCGACCGTGGCGCTCAGGTAGTCGATGCCCTTCACAGTGTTCCAATCCATGAGTCGGTGTTTGCTGAACCACTCATCCGGGCATGAGGCACTTACATGTTGGGCGGAGTGGCTGTTGACCAAGAACGAGATCTCGTGTGGGCCAACGGTGCCCGTGCACCGCACCCGAGCCTGCACGCGGTAGACGTCGTCGGTGTCGTTGCGGCAACTGCGATCGTTGCACGACACCCCTTCGGCCAGGTCCGTGGCGTTCGCCGCCGGGGCGAGCGCGCCAGCCGCAGCGGCGATCAGAGCGGCAGTACCCAGACCGACCAGCAACCGTTGAGCCATGCGTGTAACTCCTTATCGACAGTGTCCCGACCCGGAATTCAGCGTGTCGCACAGGAAGTTTGGCGCGCATCGGGGTGAACCCGGAATTCGTCCGCTCACCCACCCTGATTCGCGGTGAGTGCCGCGGCAAAGATCGAAGAAAACGCACCCGGCTGCTCTCGTTTCCGGCCCGTGTCGTGGAATTGGTTCCTGCCCAAGGAGATTGCCACCCTGGTTTCCGGGTGGTCAGGTCCGCATCTGTCGGCGGTTCGGCTCATATTGCGAGGAGCTGGTGGGGTTACCGCCGGAGCCGACCGGCGTAACTATTTGCTGAAGTAGTCATGAAGGATCACGACTACCCGTAGCCCGCAGAACGCGCCGATCGCCAACAGCAGGATGCTGATCACGTAGTTCCCGAAATCGTGTACAAGACCGTACGTGAGCGGCCAGCCACCCAGGCCTCCGAGAGACACCATGTAGAAAAGCCAGAAGAAGAGCGCTTCGCCGTCGAGCTTGCCGCCCCGAGCCGCGGCTCCTTCCTCTCGTTTCTGCCTGACCCACGCCGCGGCGACTGCCGCGCGCAGACGGGCAACATGCGCATTGCGACCAAACATCCCCGAAACCCCCTTGCTCGCAGCACTTTCCGAAGGCATTGCTCGGCCAAGGATATGCACCACCTCCGACATTCCGGGCAGCTCTTCGGCTGCCGCGGCGTCCGGGTCGTGTTGCGATGCGCCTGCACGCAGCAAAAGCGCAGGTAAGGGTGTGCCCTCGGCAGATTCGAGCCTGCGAAGCCTTACGCGTCAGAGGTTTGCCGCGATGGACAGATCAGAACCGACCCTGCCCATACTCTTGCAACATCGGGAGCGCGGCGCGGAGGCCTTCGGCGAATTCTGGGGGAATGACTTCGCGTTCGCTCAGGAAGCGCATGTCGCCCGTTTCGAGGCCGTAGGCAACCCCTTCGATGAGTCCTCGCATATTCATGATCAGCACGCACGCGATGTGCTCGCCATTGGTGGTCGGCTCGGTCGTTGGGGATCGTCTGGATCACCGTCGTCGAGCACGACTCCGAGCGTGAACTCCACGGGTGTCGTGATGGGTGGAATGTGTCCGACAGCAATGGATTCGGCCGTCGCGATCTGATCGACCCAGTCGTAGAACTCGCCATCGATCACATGCCCGACCCTAGTACCAATGCCGCGTAGTTGACGGTTCCGAGTCGGTGTCAACTGTCGAGGATCTCGACGGTGATCGTCGTGCGTACCGGGAGCGGCGCGGGCAGCACGGCGCGGCCGATGCGGCCGGCCCTCGACCTCGACGCCATGGAACCAACCTCCTGAGATGGCACAGCTAATGCTGGCCGGCCAGGTCGGCCTGGGCCTTCTCTTCTGCTGCCGGGGACGGCGCGGCGCTGAACGTCTTGGTCGGGGCGAAGAACGTGGCGGTGACGGCACAGACAGCCAGCAGGATCACCGTGAGGTACAGCGAATCGGTCAGGGCCGAGGCATAGGGTGCTTTGCTGAGGCCGGGGAGGTGACCGGTTTCGCCGGACGCGGCAGGCAGCGAATGCGCCGCCATGCGCGCGGCGAGGAGCGCGCCGATGCCCGCACTACCGAGCACCGAGCCGACCTGGCGGGTGGTGTTGTAGATACCCGAGGCCGCCCCCATCTGCTGCAGCGGCAGGCTCCGCAACGCGGTCGCCGGGAGCGGCGCCCAAATGCAGGAGCTGCCGATACCGCAGAGGACCGACATCACGCACATGAGCGGGATGGACCCGTGCGGGGTGGCGAGGCCGATGAACCACAACACCGCCAGGGTGAACAGGGCGAAGCCGAATGTCAGCAGATAGCGCGGCGCGACCTTGTCCGAGAGCTTGCCTACCGCCGGCGATCCCGCGACTCCGCCCGGATGCATGGTCACGCTGGCCACCCGGACCACGACAAATCAAGACGCCCAGGCATTCCTCGCCGACCTCCGTCACGGCATGCAAGCCGCGATCGCGGCCCGGCTGCGCCGCGCGGTCGACGAGGGCGACCTTCCCGCCGAGGCAACCGTCGACACCATGGCCGCGTTCTACACCACTGTCCACCAGGGCATGTCGATACAGGCCCGCGATGGCGCCACCCGCGCCGACTTGGAGGCCATCGTCACTGCCGCCATGTCCGCATGGGAACCATTGGCAGGCCTGCACTGACGCACCCAGAGCGAGGACATCGACGCCGCCCGGCGCGTCATCGAGCACCTGACAAACCAGGGATTGATCCAGGGCAACAAGGCATTCGGCAACGCCGACCCAGGTCTGTACCAGGTGAAGTTCACCCTCGACCACGATCGCCGTTAGCCGTCCCGGCTGCGCGCGGTTCAGGCGCACAATCACCAAAATGTGTGCCTGAACCAACTTTCCGGCGGACTTGATGGCTCCGTGACGATCGTCGATGCCAGGATTTGCATGAACGCGTGAATACCCGCCAGCGTGTGCGCCGGCATCATGATGTCGCAGAACGGCAGCGCCGCCGCCATCGCACCGGTGGTCGGCTGGAATCGGGAGTCGCCGGCGCGGGGATTGAGCCAGATGACGCGCCAGGCCCGGCGTCGGATCCTGGCCATCGCGCGGGCGAGGACATCGGGGGTTTCGCTGTCCCAGCCGTCCGATGCGATGACGACGACAGCGCCGCGCACGGCGTTGCCGGAAGGAGTCGCGAGCAACGTACCGAGGCACCGGCCGATATGCGTGCCGCCGTACCGGTCGACCACCTTGTCGTTGGCCCGGGCCACCGCGACATCCGGGGAGTGGTGTGCCAGCACCGAGGTCAGCCTGGTCAGCGAGGTGGAGAAGGCGAACACCTCGGGGCGACCGGGCGAACGGCGCTGCATCGCTGCCCGCATCAGGTGCAGGTAGATCGTCGAATACGGCTGCATCGAGCGGCTGACGTCGCAGATCATGACGATTCGGCGCGGGCGGCGCCGGTGGCGTATGCGGACCAGCACCGCCGGCTCCCAGCCGGTGCGGCGGGAGTGGTCCATCGTCGCCCGGAAGTCGATCCGCTTGCCATGCGGATGGTGGCCGTAGCGCCTGCTCCGGCGCTGCGGCCACCGCGCCGACGCCTGCTCCAGCCAGGCGCCGACCGTTCGCAGGTCGTCCGGATCGAAGCGGGCGAACGGCTCCTGTTCCCGGGCCGCGAACCGGCTCGGCAGCACGTCCGGCAGCGCCACGCCCCGGTCGGTCGATCGGTCGGCGCCGGTCGCTGATTGCAGTGTCGCCCAAGGGACTTCACCACCCTGCCCGGACTGTCCCCGACCGCCCGTGCCCGGCGCCGGCGCGCGTTCGGTCGGCAGTCCGTGCGTTCGGCTCGGTGGGTCCACACCCAGCACCGCGTCGGCGAACACCGTCGCGAAGACCGCGTCGAAGGCGGCGAGATCCTGCATGCGATCGACGAGCGTGAGTCGCGCAGCCCAGTAGAGTTCGGTGCGCGACCGCGGCGCCATGCGACGCAGGGCCTGCACGAACAGCGCGGGCCCGCTCGGCGCCACCGCGACGCCACCACGCCGCAGCCGCGCGACCACCGCGACAGCGAACGCGGCCAGATCGACGCGCAGCAGTGCCGCTCGCGTCATCGCTTCCCGCGCATCTGCCTGCGTACCAGGATGATTCCGAGTACGGCCGCGAGCACGAACGCGATGACGGGCGCGTACTTCTTGATCATCGCGGGCCCGACGAGCTCGACCAGATCGAGCGGCTCCGGTTCGGTTTCCGCGACCGGCTGCGCCAGTACCGCTCGGCTGTCCGGACCGGCCGTCGCTGCTGCGGCGGCCGAATCGCCCGCTGCGAGCTTCTCTTCCAGAGAGGCGACGAATTGACCGATCATCTTCTCCGACACCTGCTGCAACATCCCGCTGCCGAACTGGGCGAGCTTGCCGACGATCTTGAGGTCGGTATCCACGGTGACACGGGTGTCGTCGCCGTCTTCGCGCAATTGCGTGGTGATGGTCGCCGCCGCGTTTCCGGATCCGCGTGAATCCCGGCCGCTGCCGGTGATGACGGCGCGATGGTCGTGTTCGTCGCGCTCGACGAAATTCGCCTTCCCGGTGAATTCACTGGTCACCGGGCCGACTTTGACCTTCAGTTTGCCGAGGAAGTCCTCGCCCTCCCAGCCGACCGGCTGCGCCCCGGGCATGAGCGGAACCACCTGTTCGAGATCGGTCAGCACCGCCCAGGCCTGCTCGAGGGGTGCGTGGACGGTGAACTCATTGGCGATCTTCATCGGAGTATCTCTCTCATCCGGTAGCCAGGCTTCGGGTGTATTCGGCGAATGCCTCGTGGACCGTGGTGCGGTCGTCGGGTGTTTTCGCCAGTGCGCTGAGCGCGGCGACCGCCTCCGGCGCGGTGAGATCGGCGACGCCGAGCATCACCAGCGCGGCGATCCAGTCGATGGTCTCGGCGACGCCGGGCGGCTTGTCGAGATCGAGATCGCGAGCGCGGCCCACGAATTGGGTGGCGCGCTCGATCAGCGCGTCAGTGGCCCCCGGCACGGTGCGTCGCACGATCGCCACCGCGCGGGCCGGTTCCGGGTAGTCGATCCAGTGGTAGAGGCAGCGCCGCCGCAGCGCGTCGTGCAGGTCGCGACTGCGGTTCGAGGTCAGCACCGCGAGCGGCGGATGTTCGGTGACAAAGGTCCCGAGTTCGGGAACGGTCACCGTGGCCTCACCGAGGAATTCGAGCAGCAGCGCTTCGAATTCGTCGTCGGCACGGTCGATTTCGTCGATCAACAGCACCGGGGGCGTCGGGCCGCGATATCGCACACAGCGCAGGATCGGGCGGTCGACCAGATAGGCCTCGGTGAACAGGTCGGCTTCGGTGAGCTCGGCGCCACGCGCCTCGGCGAGCCGGATGCTGAGCAGCTGACGCTGGTAGTTCCAGTCGTACAGCGCTTCGCTCACGGTGAGGCCCTCGTAGCACTGCAAGCGGATCAGCGGTGCCCCCAGCACGGTGGCCAGGGTCTTCGCCGCCGTCGTCTTGCCCACTCCCGGTTCACCTTCCAGCAGCAGCGGCCGGCCCAATGCGGTGGCCAGATAGAAGGCGGCGGCGGTTCCGGTATCGAGCAGGTAGTCGTCGGCGTCGAATCGCCGCACCACGTCCTCGATATCGTCGAACGGCGACATCATGGCGACGTCGCGGCGCGCAGGCGCTGGTAGTCGTCCCAGGTGTCGACGTCCAAGGGCGCCGGTGCGTCGACGTCGAGTTGCGACACCGGGACGCGGCCCGACTCGATGATCTTCCACACGGCCTTGTCGCCGTGCAATCGCGCCAGCTCGCCGAATATGCTGCGACTCAGCCAAAATGGATGCCCGATACCGTCGTGGTAGCGGCAGACCGTGATCACGGCGGACGTTCCCTCGGCGATCAGTCGCTCGACGGTCGCCGCCGACAGACCCGGTTGATCACCGAGCATCAGCACGATTCCGGCGGCCCGAGGACGCACCAGGTTCAGGGCCGAATGCAACGACGACGAACAGCCCGAACGGAAATCTTCGGCCAGGACGACCTCCACCCCGGTGAGATCGACCTGCTGGGCCACCGCCGCCGCCGCGCCGCCGAGGGTGACGATGATCTGATCGAACGCGCAGGACCGCACCACGTCGAGGGTGGCGCCGAGAATCGTCGTATTCCGGTACGGCAGTATCTGTTTCGCCGTGCCGAGACGCTGTGAGGTTCCCGCCGCGAGCACCACTCCGGTGACGACCCCGTTCGTCATGAGCCTGTCCTCGTCGCTGCGAAGGAGGTGCGGCAGCCGGAGCTGCAGAACCAGTGGTCGGCACCGTCGACAGTGAGATGCGGGGTGTCCGGCCCGACGGTCACGGTCATGCCGCACACCGGATCGAACACCTCGATCGCGACCCTCGCCGCGCGGGGCATGACGGCCAAGCCGCCTTTGCGGATCGCCTGGATCACTTCCGCGACAATCGAGACCGCTATCTCCGCGGACGTCTTGGCGCCGATCGGCAAACCCACCGGGGTGCGTACGCGAGCCCGCTCGGCGTCGGTCAATTCGAGGTCGTCGAGGATCGACGCGCCCCGAATCGTGCTGGCCACCAAGCCGATGTACCCCACGCCCGCGTCGAGCGCGACGCGGATCATCTCGGCCTCCGGGCCACCGTGGCTGGCGATCACCACCACCGTCGTATCGGCCAGCGCATCCAGTGAGCCGGCTTCGACAGCACCGCGCCGCACCCCGAAACCCACCAGTTCGCAGATGTCGGCCAAGGCATCCGCGATGGGAGTCGCGCCGCAGATGCGCACCAGCGGCGCCGGGATCTGCGGCTCCAGGAAGATCTCCAGCGCTCCACCGGACAGACAGGGATTCACCACCACCGCAGCGCCGGGCGCTTCGGGAAAATGCAGATCGCCGTCGGGCAATACGCGCAGCAGCACACTCTCGTGCGACTGCAGGGCACCCAGCGCCGCCTTGCGGACCGAGTTCTGGGCGCACTGGCCGCCGACGAATCCTTCGATCGTCCCGTCCTGCAACAGGATCGCCTCGTCCCCGGCGTGCGCCGAGGTCGGCTGCTGGGCGCGCACGACGGTCGCGTGCACGAACGGGGTCCGCGTGCGGACCAGCTCCTGGGCACGGTCGTTCATCTTCATCGGTGATCCCATCCCACTCAGATGGGCGGTGCGGCCCGGCCCTGCATCGCGTCCCACACCCGCGACGGCGTCAACGGCATGTCGGCGTGCCGGACCCCGAACGGCGCCAGCGCATCCACCACCGCGTTGACCACCGCCGCCGGCGATCCGACCGTGGCGGATTCGCCGATGCCCTTCGCGCCGATCGGATGATGCGGCGACGGTGTGACCGTGTACCCGGTCTCGAAATGCGGAACCTCGAGCGCCGTCGGGATGAGGTAGTCCATCAGCGATCCGCCGAGGCAGTTGCCGTCCTCGTCGAAGGCCATGATCTCCATCAGCGCCATGCCGATGCCATCGGTGATGCCGCCGTGCACTTGCCCCTCGATGATCATCGGATTGATCCGGGTGCCGCAGTCGTCGACGGCGAGGAAGCGCCGCACCTTCACCACGGCCGTCCCCGGGTCGATGTCGACGACGCAGAAGTACGCACCGTAGGGGAAGGTGAGATTCTCCGGGTTGTAACAGATCTGCGCGTCGAGTCCGCCTTCGATCCCCTCGGGCAGATCACCGGCGCCGTGTGCGCGCATCGCGATCTGCTGGATCGTCACGGCCGCGGACGGATCGCCCTTGACATGAAACGAGCCCTTCTCCCACTCGAGGTCGGCGACGGAGACCTCGAGCATGCCCGACGCGATGATGCGCGCCTTGTCGCGCACCTTCCGCGCCACCAGTGCGGCGGCGGCGCCCGAGACCGGTGTCGACCGGCTGCCGTAGGTGCCGAGGCCGAAGGGTGTCTGATCGGTGTCGCCGTGCACCACGTCGATGTCGTCGGGCGGGATGCCGAGTTCCTCGGCGACGATCTGGGCGAACGTCGTCTCGTGCCCCTGCCCCTGAGTCTGAACCGACAGCCGCACAACGGCTTTGCCGGTCGGATGGACACGCAGCTCGCACCCGTCGGCCATCCCGAGTCCGAGGATGTCCATATCCTTGCGCGGACCCGCGCCCGCGGCCTCGGTGAAGAAGGACATCCCGATGCCCATCAACTCGCCGCGGGCGCGCCTGTCCCGCTGTTCTTTACGCAAGGCGTCGTAGCCGATCATGTCCATCGCCAGGCGCATGGTCTTCTCGTAGTCGCCGGAGTCGTAGACCCAGCCGGTCTTGCTCTTGTACGGGAATTGCTCGGCGCGAAGAAGATTCCGCAGCCGCAACTCGGCCGGATCCATCTTCAGCTCGTAGGCGAGGCAATCCACCAACCGCTCGACGAAGTAGACGGCCTCGGTGACCCGGAACGAGCACGCGTAGGCGACCCCGCCGGGGGCCTTGTTGGTGTAGACCGCGGTCATCTTGCAGTAGGCGGCCTCGATGTCATAGCTACCGGTGAAGACGCCGAAGAAGCCCGCCGGATACTTCAGCGGCGCGGCCGTGCCGTTGAAGGCACCGTGATCGGCGAGCACGGTCGACCGGATGGCCAGGATCTTGCCCTCGGTGGTGGCGGCGATTTCGCCGACCATGATGTAGTCGCGGGCGAATCCGGTGCTGGTGAGGTTCTCGCTGCGATCCTCCATCCACTTCACCGGTTTGCCCAGCAACAGCGACCCGACGATGGCGCAGACGTATCCCGGATAGATGGGGACCTTGTTGCCGAATCCGCCGCCGATATCGGGTGAGATCACCCGGATCTTGTGTTCGGGCAGTCCGGCCACCATCGCGTAGATCGTGCGGTGGGCGTGCGGCGCCTGACTCGTCGACCACAGCGTGAGCTTCCCCGTCACGGGATCGAGATCGGCGACGGCGCCGCAGGTTTCCATCGGGGCGGGATGCACTCGCGGATAGACGATCTCCTGCTTCACCACGACATCGGCGCGCGCGAACACCGCCTCGGTCGCGGCGGCATCGCCGGTCTCCCAGTCGAAGCAGTGGTTGTCCCGCTTGCCCTCGAGATCGTCGCGGATCACCGGCGTATCGGGCGCCAGTGCGGTCCGGGCGTCGATCACCGGATCGAGCATCTCGTACTCGACATTGATGAGCTCCAACGCATCACGCGCGGAGTAGCGATCCTCGGCGACGACGAAGGCCACCTCCTGGCCCTGGAATCGGACCTTGTCCGTCGCCAGCACGGCCTGCACATCGTTGGACAGCGTCGGCATCCAGGCCAGACCCTTCGCCGCGAGGTCCGCACCGGTGACGACCGCCTTCACCTTCGGATGTGCCTGTGCCGCAGAGACATCGACGCTCACGATCCGCGCGTGCGCGAACGGGGAACGCAGGATCGCCATATGCAGCATGCCGGGCAGCTGCACATCGTCGACATAGTTGCCGCGCCCGCGAATGAACCGCGGATCCTCCTTGCGGAGCATCCTGCCGTGACCGCACGGCTTGCGGTCGTTGTCGACCCGGTCTTCGGGCCGGGGCTCGACGGCGGTCATGACGTGCTCCCTACCGGCGTCGGCGTGGCCGCGGGTTCGGGCTCCACCGCTTCGCCTCGTTGCTTGGCCGCGGCCCACTGGATCGACCGCACGATGGTCGTATATCCGGTGCAGCGGCAGATCTGGCCCGAGATCGCCTCTCGAATGGTCTGCTCGTCGGGATTCGGATTGCGGTCGAGCAGGGCGCGGGCGGTGATCATCATTCCGGGCGTGCAGAAGCCGCACTGCAACCCGTGACACTGCATGAAGCCCTCCTGCACGGGATCGAGCCGACCGTCCACCTCGAGCCCCTCGACAGTGCGCACCGCGTGGCCGTCGGCCATGACGGCCAGCATCGTGCACGACTTCACCGGTTCGCCGTCGACCTCCACCACACAGGTGCCGCAGTTGCTGGTGTCACACCCCCAGTGGGTTCCGGTGAGCCGCAACTGATCTCGCAGGAAATGCACCAGCAGGATGCGAGGCTCGACCTCCGCGGTCACCGGCTCGCCATTGACGGTCATGGTTACCTGCATGGTTAATTCCCTTCCAGCGCAGATTCGTTCAGGACGCGCTCGACCGCGGTACGCAGCACGCGAATCGTCAGTTCGGACGCGAGATGGCGCTTGTAGTCCGCACTGCCGCGGGCATCGGTGACAGGTGAGCACGCTGCGCTCGCGCGGCGGCCCGCCTCCGCGAAGACGTCTTCGCTGGGCGGCCCGCCGATGAGTGCGTCGACCGCTCCGGCCAGCGCCGCCGGATCGGGGTTGACCGCCGTCAGACCGATCCGTGCGGCCGCTATCGTCTCGCCGCGCAGTGTCACGGTCGCCCCTGCCGCCGCGATCGCCCAGTCGCCGACCCGGCGCTCCACCTTCGCGTAGGCACTCGAGGTCCGATGCCGCACCGGAATTCGGATCTCGATCAGAAGTTCGTTGTGCGCCATGGCGGTTTCGTACGGACCGACCAGGAAGTCGTCCATGGCGATCTCCCGGTCGCCGGACGGCCCGCGCACCAGGCAGGTGGCGCCGAGGACCGTGCAGACCGTGGTGAGATCCTCGGCGGGATCGGCCTGGCACAGCGAGCCGCCGATCGTGCCGCGATTGCGCACGACCGGATCGGCGATCACGCGCTCGGCGTCACGGAAGATCGGGCACACCGCGGCGAGATCGTCGGACTCGAGCAGATACCGATGCCGGACCATCGCACCGATGCGCACCAGGGTCGGATCGGTGACGATGTAGCCCAGTTCGGCAGCCAGGTCGTTGATGTCGATGAGATATTCCGGATTGGCCAGCCGCAGCTTCATCATCGGCAGCAGGCTGTGCCCGCCCGCCACGATGCGTGCCTCCTCGCCGAGCCGGTCCAGTAGTCCGATGGCGTGGTCCACGCCCGTTGCGCGCTCATATTCGAATGGCCCAGGAACTTGCACGTGATCTACCTCACATCAATGGAAGAAGCTCAGCCTCTGTCCCGCTGATGCGGTCGTCAAGACCGAGTTAAGCAATCGCTTAACTGGCTGTTTGCGTCCTGTGGTGGATGCGGCCGCCGGTCCGGGTCAGGGAGCGACCGTGCCCTCCCCAGCGGCGCGCGATGATCTCCGCCGCGATGGACACCGCCGTCTCCTCGGGTGTCCGGCCGCCCAGATCCAGCCCGATCGGGCTGGCGAGCCGGGCGAGCTGCTCGTCGGTGAGACCTGCGTGTCGCAGCCGGGTCAGCCGCTCCTCGTGCGTGCGGCGCGACCCCATGGCGCCGACATAGCCGATCTCCGGCGCGCGCAGGGCCACCTCGAGCAGTGGAACGTCGAACTTGGGATCGTGGGTCAGCACGCAGACGACGGTCTGCGAATCGATCGCACCGGCTTCGATCTGCGCGGCCAGGTAGCGGTGCGGCCAGTCGACGACGACCTCGTCGGCGGTCGGGAAACGGGCGGAGGTGGCGAAGACCGGCCGCGCGTCGCACACCGTCACCCGGTACCCGAGGAACGACCCCTGCTGTGCGAGGGCGGCTGCGAAATCGATCGCCCCGAACACCAGCATCCGCGGCTGCCGGGCATAGCTGGCGACGAAAACCGCCATGCCCTCGCCGCGGCGCTGCCCGTCGGGACCGTAGGACAGCACCTCGCTGCGGCCTGCCGCGAGCAGCCCGCGTGCGTCATCGGTCACCGCATCGTCGGCGCGCGCCGACCCCAGGGTGCCGTGCGCGGTGCCCGGCCGGATCAGCAGCCGTCGCCCTACCCGGGCGGCGTCGGGGTGCTCGATGACGGTCGCGACCGCGACCGGCCGGTCCGCGGCGATCTCCGCGGCGACCTCGCCGAGCTCCGGAAACGTTGCCCGCGAGACCGCCTCGACGAAGATGTCGATGATGCCGCCGCAGGTGAGACCGACGGCGAATGCGTCGTCGTCGGAGATGCCGAACCGCTCCAGCACCGGACGACCGGTCCGGATGACGTCGGTGGCGAGTTCGTAGACCGCGCCCTCGACGCAGCCACCGGAGACCGAACCGCCGACCGTCCCGTCCGAGGCGACCACCATGGCCGCGCCCGGCGGTCGCGGCGCCGAACGGAAGGTCCGCACGACCGTAGCGACCCCCGCCGTGCCCCCGCCGTTCCAGGTTTTCATCAGATCCGTGAGCACGTCCTGCATGGTGCGTCCTCCGGGCGCGATGCGGCTGTAGGCACTGCGTCCACCTCCAAACTAGACTCGGCTTGTGACGCCCGCCCAGCTTCGGGCCTACTCGACGGTGGTGCGGCTCGGCTCCGTCCATGCGGCGGCCAGAGAGCTGGGGATATCCGACGCCGGTGTCTCGACGCACATCGCGCAGTTGCGCAAAGAGCTCGACGACCCGCTGTTCACTCGCACCGCGGCCGGTCTGGCCTTCACGCCCGGTGGGTTGCGCCTGGCCAGCCGGGCGATCGAGATTCTCGGACTACAGCGCCAGACCGCCATCGAGGTGAGCGAGGCGGCGCACGGGCGGCGGCTGCTCCGGATCGCGGCCTCGAGCGCGTTCGCCGAACATGCCGCGCCCGGCCTCATCGACCTGTTCGCGGCGCGGGCGAGAGATCTGTCGGTCGAGCTGAGTGTTCATCCCACCAGCCAGTTCCGCAGCTTGATCGAGACCCGTGCGGTGGACATCGCGCTGGGACCCGGGCAGAACGAGACCGACACGACCATCACCACCCGTCCGTTCCTGAAGTACCAGATCATTTCGGTCGCGCGCCCCGACAGCCCGCTGGCGGACGTCCCACCGTATCCGGCGCTGCTGCGGGAGCAGCAGTGGATGCTGGGACCGGGCGCCGGCAGTGTCGACGGGCCTATCGCGACCATGCTGCGCGAGTTGGCGATTCCCGAATCACACCAGCGGATCTTCCAGAGCGACGCGGCCGCCCTCGAAGAGGTCCGCCGGGTCGGGGGCATCACCCTCGCGATCGGCTTCGCCGTCTCCTCCGACCTCGCGGCCGGTCGGTTGACCCGCATCAAGGGAGCCGGCCTTCAGGTATCCGACGAGTGGCGCGCGACCACTCTGCCACCCGACACCCGACAGCCCGCGGTGTCGGAACTGCTGCGGTTCATCGCCACCCCGCGATGCATCCAGGCGATGATCCGCGGGTCCGGGGTCGGAGTCACCCGGTTCCGCCCGAAAGTGCATGTGACGTTGTGGAGTTGACCCGACTGACCGGCCAGATTTCCGCGCCGAGACAACGAGGGAGCAGCACATGGACGACGAGTTCGAAGGCACGCCGCGCCTCACGGCCTTCCCGCGCATCGACGACTACGGTTTCATCTCCGACTGCGAGGTCACTGCGCTGATCGCCCCCAGCGGGGCCATCGAGTGGATGTGTCTGCCTCGCATCGACTCCGCCAGTGTCTTTGCGGCCATCCTGGATCGCTCCGCCGGTTCGTTTCGGTTCGCCCCGGTCGAATTCATGGTGCCCACCGATCGCCGCTACGTCCCCGGGACGATGGTCATGGAGACGAGTTGGCGCAGTGGCGAAGGGTGGGCGACGGTTCGTGATGCGCTGCTGGTCGGGCCCTGGCGGCACCAGACACCCGGCCACAGCGCCCATCGTCGAACCCCCACCGACTACGACGCCGAGCACATATTGCTGCGGACGGTGCACTGTGAGACCGGGCAAATCCAGTTCGGGCTCGACTGCCAGCCGTCCTTCGACTACGGCAAGAATCATGCCCATTGGGAGTACCTCGACAGTTACTACCTCGCGCAGGCCAGCGCCGACGGGACCGATCTGGAGTTGACGCTCAGCACCGACATGCGCTTGGGACTGGAGGGTACGCACGCGCTTGCGCGCACCCTGCTGAAGGCGGGCGACACCCGCTTCTGCGCGCTCTCCTGGGGCAGTCGCAACGCGCCCACCGCCGTCGACGAGGCCGAAGAACGGCTGCTGCGGACGATCCATCATTGGCGGCACTGGCTCGCCGGCGGGCGGTTTCCGGACCATCCCTGGGCTGCCCAGCTGACTCGCAGCGCGCTGACCCTCAAGGGGCTGACCTTCGCACCCACCGGTGCCATCAGCGCCGCTGCCACCACTTCACTACCCGAAACACCAGGTGGACAACGCAATTGGGACTATCGCTACTCGTGGATACGTGACTCCGCCTTCGCGCTGTGGGGCCTGTACACACTGGGCTTCAGCTGGGAGGCGAACGACTTCTTCTCCTACATCACGAACTTGACCGAAGGCGTCCGCGACATGCAGATCGTCTACGGCATCGGCGGCGAAAGCGACCTCACCGAGCAGACCCTCACCCACCTGCGCGGCTACGAGAATGCCAGCCCCGTACGCATCGGCAACGACGCGTACCGGCAACGCCAGCACGATGTGTGGGGCGCTGCGCTGGACGCGGTCTACCTCTACGCGCGCAACCAGGACCGAATCGACGCGCGCGCCTGGCCGGTCCTGGGCCGGGCGGTCAAGAGCGCCCTCACCTACTGGCGCGAGCCCGACCATGGCATCTGGGAAGTGCGCGGCAAGCCTCAGCACTTCACCTCCAGCAAGGTGATGTGCTGGGTTGCCGCCGACCGCGGTGCCCGGCTGGCCCGCATCCACCAGGACTTCGAACGCGCGCATCGCTGGCAACAGGCCGCGGACGAAATCCACGCCGACATATGCGCTCATGCGGTCGACTCCCGGCAGGTGTTCACCCAGTACTACGGCAGTACGGCGCTGGATGCTTCGGCCCTGCTCATCCCGCTGGTTCGTTTCCTGCCTCCCGATGACGAGCGGGTACGCAACACGGTGTTGGCCATCGCCGACGAATTGACCGAGGACGACCTCGTATTGCGGTACCGAGTCGGTGAAACCGACGATGGATGCACCGGGGAAGAAGGCGCCTTCACGATCTGCTCGTTCTGGCTGGTCTCGGCACTGTCGGAGATCGGCGAGAAGAAACGAGCCAAACAGCTGTGCGAGAAACTGCTCGCCTACGCCAGCCCCCTCGGCCTCTACGCCGAGGAGATCAACCCCCGAACCGGCCGGCATTGGGGCAACTTCCCCCAGGCGTTCACCCACCTCGCGCTGATCAATGCCGTCATGCACGTCATCCAGGACGAACAAGCCGTCACGCGGCAGGCACTCGGCGGGGAATCGATCTCCCCGCGGCTCGACGATGCATCATTCTCGCTGGGATACATCCGGTGAGTCGCCACCGGCAGGCTCAGTGACGTTTGGTGATCACGACCTGAACCCGCCGGGAGTGAGTGGAACAGCAACGGTTTGCGTGACGCTACGGAGAAGACGTCGATTCCTGTTGTGGCACTGAGCATTTGATGACCTTTCCGAGGCCACCCGCTATCGAGTCCGTTTCACCCGAGCCGAAGGGGGATACCCCAGGCAGGCACCCCCTCGAAACCGCCTCTGATCAGGAGAGTTTCGGGCTGCGGCCGGCGATCTCCCGCATGATCCCGAGCCGGCTCGCGCACTGCCGATCGGAGGCGGTTTTTGCTGCCCGAACGGTGCGGATTGGTCTATAGTTCCCGATACGCCGGATTAGTTGCAATTTTTCTAAAGTTAATACTTTCGATGACATCATCAACACTATCCGACCGCCCCGCGCGACACAGGTTCAGCCAGTTCGATCTACCTCGACGGGCCGGACCTGTGTACGCCCTCAGGATCCACCGAACAAGGCCGAGATCGTCCGATCGAAGCACTCGGCCGGCAACGAAAGAGGTTAGGAATGCGTTCGACGCCGATCAGCTCGCTGGTCCGCGGGCAGATCCTGCGCTGCTATGACTGCGGTCTGCTATGCAAGCCCGCCGCCCTCCGCCCCGGCGACGACTCCTGCCCGCGGTGCCACGCGCACCCGCTGGTGATCATCAGTACGTCGGGGCGGTACGGCAGCGAATGCGGCCCACGGCAGTCCACCCGGAACGACGTATGAACTACCCCGGTCCAGGTCCACAATCAGCGCGCCGATAGCGAGACGACAACGCCGCGGCCAATCG
Organism: Nocardia sp. NPDC051981; assembly: GCF_040680715.1. Lineage (NCBI taxonomy): Bacteria > Bacillati > Actinomycetota > Actinomycetes > Mycobacteriales > Nocardiaceae > Nocardia > Nocardia sp. NPDC051981. The sequence goes on from NZ_JBFAXK010000048.1 coordinate 16,069, forward strand.
GATACGAGCGGCTTCAGCATCCGACCGATGCCGCCACCCGCGTAGCTGATTGCTAATGTTCGCAACCGAACATATGAGCAACCGGAAGAAGGACCATGCCCACCGCAACCCTCAACGGGATCCGACTGAACTACGACGTCACCGGAACTGGTCCCCTCGTCGTCCTGGTGATGGGATCCGGAAGCCCCGGGCGCGTCTGGCGGACCTATCAGGTACCGGCTTTGGTCAAGGCGGGATTCCGGGTGGCGACTTTCGACAACCGCGGCATCGCGCCCTCGGACGAATGCGCGGACGGCATCACCATGGCCGATCTGGTGGCCGATACTGCCGCGTTGATCGAGTACCTCGGTGGCGGACCTGCTCACGTCGTCGGTACATCGATGGGCGCTCGAGTGGTCGCCGAGCTGGCCCTGTCTCGGCCGGATCTGGTCGGCAAGGCCATTCTGCTGGCGGCGACAGGCCGCCCGGATCCGGTCGCCCAGACGCTCAATCGCGGCGAGCAGGCGCTGATCGACGAAAGCGTCTCGCTGCCACCACAATACGCGGCCGCGATCAAGGCGATCCTCAACCTGTCCCCGCATACGCTCGGTGACGACGAGCGCGCTCAGCAGTGGCTGGACATCTTCGACTACAGCTCGAGCGCAAAGCCGACGGCGGGCGTGCGAGCGCAGCTGGGCATGGACCGTTCCCGCGATCGGCTGGCCGACTACGGGCGCATCGGAAGGCCCTGCCTGGTGGTGGGATTCGCCGACGACCGGATGGTCCCGCCCGCGTTGTGCCGCGAGGTCGCCGCCGCCATACCCGGCGCACGCTTCATCGAGATCGACAAGTGCGGGCACTACGGCTATCTCGAACAGCCCGACGAGGTCAATCGCGTCCTCATCGAATTCCTCACCGCCGGCTGAGGTTCGAATCCACCCCGAACAGGAGACCCATGACCGCCCTACCGCCCTGCCCCGAATGCTCGAGCGAGTACACCTACGAGATCGGGTCGCTGCTGACCTGCCCGGAGTGCGCGCACGAGTGGACCGCCGCGCCGAGTTCGGACACCGACGACGCCGAGGAGGGCGTGATCCGGGACTCGGTCGGCAATGTCCTCACCGACGGTGACACGGTCACGGTGATCAAGAGCCTCAAGGTCAAGGGCAGCCCGAACCCGATCAAGGCGGGGACGAAGGTCCGCAACATCCGCCTGGTCCAGGGCGTCGGGGACCACGACATCGACTGCAAGGTGGACGGATTCGGCGCGATGCAGCTCAAGTCCAGTGTGGTCAAGAAGGTCTGACGCGAAATACCTGAACCACCCAGGCTTCATAATTTCGGCATTGCGCAATCAGTAGAGTCCTGAAGCAGTTTCTGATAAACCTTCTACCCGTGGGCGAAATTCTCATCGAGGTTCTCGTCGACGCGCCGGACCGGCGGTAGCGCGCCGTGGGCTGGGTGCGGAAGATGCTGCGGATCGGTCGGGTCGCCGAGCCACGACCCGACCTGCCTCCGCGGGCGGATGCGCCCGCGGAGGTGCGTGGTTCACTGCAGTTGCGGCATGTGGACGCGGGCTCGTGCAATGGCTGCGAGGTGGAGATCACCAGCGTGTTCGGGCCCGTGTACGACGCGGAGCGCTACGGCGCACGGCTGGTCGCCTCCCCACGTCATGCCGATGGGCTGCTGGTCACCGGGGTGGTCACCCGGAACATGGCCGAAGCCCTGCGCCGCACGCACGCCGCGACACCCGGCCCGAAGGTCGTGATCGCCTGTGGCGACTGTGCGTTGAACCGGGGCGTATTCGCCGACGCGTACGGGGTGGCGGGCGCGGTCGGCGAGGTGGTGGCCGTTGATATCGGTATTCCCGGATGCCCGCCGCCGCCGGAGGCGATCGTGGCCGCGCTGCGTTCGGTGACCGGACGGTGACGGCGACAGTCGAGGCGACAGCGGCACCGGTTCCCGTGCGCCGCAACACTTTCAGCGCCTCGATGGCGGGCGTCGTCACGAGTGTGCTGGGGGCGCTCGGGGTGGCCGCGGGTCTCGGTGGCGTGTTCGGCCCGGCGCGTTCGCTGAGTATCGGCTGGTTGCTACCGCTGTCGGGGGTATCTCTGCAGCTGGATCGTGTCGGTGGTTTCTTCCTGGCGCTGACCGGCGCGGTGGCGATCCCGGTGGGCATCTATCTGATCGGTTATGCCCGGCGGGAGCATCTGGGGCCGGTGCCCCTCGCGGTGGTGCCGCTGTTCGTGGGGGCGATGCTGCTGGTTCCCGCGGCCGGGTCGGTGACGACGTTCCTGCTTGCCTGGGAGTCGATGGCGGTTGCGTCGCTGGTGCTGGTGTTCACCGAACATCGGCGGCCTGTCGCGCGGCGGTCGGGTGTGTTCTATGCGGTGATGACCCAGTTGGGTTTCGTCGCGATCCTCGCCGGGTTGATGGTGGCCTCCGCTTCGGCGGGCGGGGCGGATCGGTTCGACCGGCTCACCGGCGTCTCCGAAGGAGCGCGAGCGGTCGTTTTCACACTGACCGTGGCGGGCTTCGGTTCCAAGGCCGGGCTGGTGCCGTTGCACGCGTGGTTGCCGCGCGCGCATCCCGAAGCTCCGAGCCCGGTGTCGGCGCTGATGAGCGCGGCAATGGTGAATCTCGGGGTCTACGGCATCGTCCGCTTCGATCTGCAGCTGCTGGGCCCGGGTCCGCGCTGGTGGGGTCTGACGCTGATGATCGTCGGCGGCGTGACCGCCGTGTACGGGGTGTTGCAGGCGTCGGTGCAGTCGGATCTCAAACGACTGCTGGCGTTTTCGACCACCGAGAACATGGGCTTGATCATCCTCGCGCTGGGGACCGCGACCCTGTTCTCCGACGCGGGCGCGATCTCGGCCGCCACCGTGGCCATGGCGGCGGCGATGCTGCATCTGATCGCACACGCGGCGTTCAAATGCCTCGGATTCCTGGCCGCGGGTTCGGTGCTGGCCGCGACCGGACTGCGGGATCTGGACCGGCTCGGCGGCCTGGCGCGGCGGATGCCCGCCACCACAACGCTGTTCGGCATCGCGGCGCTCGGAGCGTCCGGGTTGCCGCTGGGCGCGGGCTTCGTCAGCGAATGGCTGCTGGTCCAGTCGTTGATCCACACACGGACACAGAGCGATTCAGTGGTGGCGTTGGCGGCTCCGCTGGCGGTCGGTGCGGTCGCACTGACCGCCGGTTTGGGTGTGGCGACGATGGTGAAGGCGTTCGGCATCGGATTCCTCGCCCGACCGCGCTCACCCCAGGCCGCCGAGGCTCGCGAGTCCTCGGCGTCGATGACGGCGGGGATGACGGTCGCCGCCGGGGCATGCGTGGTCCTGGCTGTGCTGCCGTTGGTCGCCGGGCCGGTGATTCGTGCCGTGACCGGTTCCCTGCCCGCGTCGCGGATGAACGAATTCACCGGTCTGGGCTGGACGATTCGCCTGCCGGGGCTCAGGGGCAGTATCGCGCCCGCCGGGATCGCCGCCGTGGTCGTCGTCGCCGTCGTGGCGGTCGCGGTCCTGATGCGGTGGCGTGCGCGGAACAACCCGGCGCCGGCGGAGCTGCCCTTGTGGGCGTGCGGCGCGGATCAGCCGACCGCGCGGATGCAGTACACGGCAACGTCATTCGCCGAGCCGCTGCAGCGGGTGTTCGACGACGTACTGCGCCCGGACACCGATATCGAGATCACGCCTCTGGCCGAGTCTCGGTATCTGGTGGAGAAGGTCGCCTATCGCGCGCGGATCGCGGATGCGGTCGAGGACCGGCTGTACCGTCCCATGGTCCGGGCGATCCGACTGGCGGCGCTGACGGTTGCTCGCGCGCACACCGGCAACGTGCACCTGTACCTCGCCTATGGCGCGCTCGGAGTGCTGATCGTCCTGGTGGTCTCCCGGTGAGCGCGACAGCGTATGCGGCCGGGGCCGTGCAGATCGGTGGCGTCATCGCCGGTGCGCCACTGGTTCTCGGCGCCATGCGGCAGGTCCGCGCGCGGGCAGAAGGGCGGGCCGGAGCTGGGATCCTGCAACCGTGGCGAGATCTGCGCAAACAACTGAGCAAACAGTCGATCACGCCGGTCGGCACCACGCTCGTCTTCGCCGCCGCGCCGCTGGTGCTGGCGGCGACGACACTGGTGATCGCCGCGGTCGCGCCGCTGGTGGCGACCGGGTCGCCACTGGACGGCACGGCCGATCTGTTCGCCGTGGTGGGCCTGCTGTTCGTCGGCACGGTGGCCTTGGCGCTGGGCGGCATCGACACCGGCACCGCGTTCGGCGGGATGGGGGCCAGCCGGGAGACAGTGATCGCTGCGCTGGTCGAGCCAACCATCCTGCTGTCGGTGTTCGCACTGTCGATTCCCGGCGGCTCGTCGAATCTCGGTGCGCTGGTCGCGAATACCCTCGATCACCCCGGCCAGGTGCTGTCGTTGAGCGCGGTCCTGGCCGCGGCGGCACTGGTGGTCGTGATTATCGCCGAGACGGGGCGACTGCCGGTTGACAACCCGGCCACCCACTTGGAGCTGACCATGGTGCACGAGGCGATGGTGCTCGAATACGCCGGGCCCAGACTGGCATTGGTCGAGTGGGCGTCGGCGATGCGGTTGACCGTGCTGCTCGCCCTACTGGCGAACCTGTTCCTGCCATGGGGAATCGCGGGCGGTCAGCCCGGCGTGATCGCCGTCGCCGTGGGCGTGGTCGCCATCACGGTCAAGGTATCGGTGCTGGCAATGCTGCTCGCCTTCGCGGAGGTGTTCATCGCCAAGCTCCGATTGTTCCGGGTACCCGAATTGCTGGCGGGCTCTTTCCTGTTGGCGCTGCTGGCGGTCACCGCCGCCAGCTTCTTCACCTCCCGAGGAGGAGCGTGAGCGAGGCCGGATACGCGAGTGTGCTCGACTTCGCCGCGGGTGCACTGGTACTCGCGGCGGTGTTCGTGGTGTGGCGCCGCGACCTGCGCGCGATCGCCTGGCTGCTCGGCGCGCAGGGCGCCGCGCTGGCGATCATCCCGATCGTGCAGGGCATCCACCACCGCGACGGCCCGCTGCTCGGGGTGGGCACGGCTGTCCTGGTGTTGCGCGCCGGGGTACTGCCGTGGCTGCTGGCGCGGGCGATCGGCGCCGAGCGCCGCGAATACCGGGAGGCCACACCACTGGTGAACACCGCGGCCTCACTGCTGATCGCGGCCGCGTTGACGGTGACAGCGTTCGGCGTCACCCGGCCGCTGGTGAACCTCGAGACGACCCCGGAGACCGCCGCGGTCCCGGCGGCGTTCGCGGTCATCCTGATCGCGCTGCTGGTGATGGCCACCCGCCGCCACGCCGTCTCGCAGGCGGCCGGATTCCTCATGCTGGACAACGGGATCGCCGCCACGGCGTTCCTGCTCACCGCCGGTGTTCCGCTGATCGTCGAGCTGGGCGCATCCCTGGATGTGTTCTTCGCGGTCGCCATCATCGGCGTCCTCACCGGTAGGTTGCGCCGCGCGTTCGGCGGCGCCGACCTCGACCAGCTACAGGAGCTGCACGACTGATGACAGCCCTGATCCTCACCGCGATCCTCGCGCCCGTCGGCGCGGCCGCAATCGGCGCCCTCGCCGGATGGCGGCGCGGCACAGCCGTTCTCACCACGCTCAGCGCGCTCACGATCCTGGCCTGCGGGGCAGTCCTCGGCGGCCGGCTACACGGGCAGACGCACGTCATGGCCGACGGGTTGCTGCGGGCGGACGCGCTGTCGGTGACCATGCTGCTCGTCATCGGCGTCGTCGGCGCCCTGGCAACCTGCGCCGGCACCGACTATATCGATGCCGAACTCGCGCACGGCCACACCGATCCGCGCGGGGCGCGCACCTATGCCGGGCTGGTGCCCGCGTTCCTGGCAGCGATGGCACTCGCGGTGTGCGCCAACAATATCGGCGTGATCTGGGTGGCCGTCGAAGCCACCACCGTGGTCACCGCATTCCTCGTCGGGCATCGGCGCACTCGGACCGCGCTCGAGGCCACCTGGAAGTACACGGTGATCTGCTCGGTCGGCATCATCGTCGCCTTCCTGGGCACAGTGCTGCTGTACTTCGCCGCCCGCCACGCCGGGGCACCCAGTGAGCAAGCGCTGGATCTCAACGTATTGCTCACGTACGCAAGCCATCTCGATCCGAGCGTCACCCGCTTGGCCGGCGGACTGCTTTTGATCGGCTATGGCGCTAAAGCAGGTCTGGTGCCGTTCCATACCTGGCTGGCCGACGCCCACAGCCAAGCGCCGGCACCGGTGTCGGCCTTGATGAGCGGGGTGTTGCTGGCGGTAGCGCTGTCCGTCGTGTTGCGCATCAAACCGATCGTCGACGCGGCCACCGGTACCGGATATCTGCGCGGCGGTCTGCTGATCGTGGGCTTGGCCACGCTGCTGATCGCGGCGTCCATGCTCACGGTCACCCGGGATCTCAAACGGCTGCTGGCCTATTCGTCCATGGAGAACATGGGTCTGATCGCCATCGCCGCCGCGGCGGGAACCCGGCTGGCGATCGCGGCGCTGCTGTTGCACGTCCTCGCCCACGGGATCGGCAAGACCGTGCTGTTCCTGTCCACCGGCCCACTGCAGGCCGCCCACCAGTCCACCGCTATCGCCGCCATCACCGGCGTCGCTTCCCGATCCCGGCTGATCGGCGTGGCCTTCGCGGTGGGGACCGTCGCGCTGCTCGGTTTGCCGCCGTTCGCGATGTTCGCCAGTGAACTGGCCATCGCCCGGTCGCTGGCCGACGCGCGCCTGGCGTGGGTGCTGGGCTTCGCGCTGCTGTTGATCGCCATCGCGTTCGCCGCCCTGGTGCGCAATGCCAGTCGCATCCTGCTCGGCGGCGTTCCCGAGGGCGCGCCCACCATCGCGGTACCCGTCTCGATGGCACTGGCACTGGTCGCGGGAGTGGCGCTTTCGATAGCACTCGGCGTCACGGCCGGACCGCTCACGAACCTGTTCGCCACCGCCGCCGAGCAGGTGATGTCGCGGTGACTTCAGATCAGGCCCAGCGGATACGCCGCGTCGTCACACCCGGCGAACTCCGCGACGCCGCCGAGGACCTGTTCGTGGACGGCCACCGGTTGGGGCTGGTCGCCGCCCACGACGACGGTGACGGCGGGCTGCGCGTCGTGTACCTGTTCCTCGCGGGACGGCCCGACCGGCGGGTGGAGCTGGAATGCCCTCTGCCCGCGCATGATCCGGCGCTTCCGTCGCTCGCGTACATGTCGTTTCCGGCGGGCCGGTTCGAGCGGGAAATGATGGACCTCTACGGTGTTCGCCTGCTCGGCCATCCGCGCCCACGCCGCCTGGTCCGGCACGCGCACTGGCCCGATGACTGGTACCCCATGCGCGCGGACGCGCAGGACAGGCCGGTTTTCGAGGGGGCCGGTGAACTGCGATTCCTCACCGTCGGCGGCAGCGGTGTGTACGAGATCCCGGTCGGCCCGGTGCACGCGGGGATGATCGGACCCGGCCATTTCCGGTTCTCCGTCGTCGGGGAGACCGTGGTGCGGCTCAAGGCCCGCCTCTGGTACGTCCATCGCGGCATCGAGCGGCTGTTCCACGGCCGGGCCGCGACCGGCGCGGTCGATCTCGCCGAGCGCGTCAGCGGCGACACCTCCGCCGGTCACGCGCTGGCCCACAGCCTAGCGGTCGAGGAAGCCTGCGCGATCACCGTGCCCGACGAGGTTCATCGGTTGCGCGCCATGCTGGTCGAGATGGAGCGGCTCTACAACCACGCCACCGACCTCGGCGCGCTGGCCAATGACGTCGGATACGGGCTGGCCAACGCCCACGCCCTGCGCATTCGCGAGCGTGTGCTGCGGATGAATGCCGCCGTGACCGGGCATCGCTTGTTGCGTGGCGCGATCGCGCCGGGTGGAGTTGCACTGCGCGCGATGCCAGACGCGCGCGAGTTGCTGTCGCTGGCAACCGATCTCGCCGAAATCGCCGAACTCACCCTGCGGAATGGGGTGGTCTTCGACCGGTTCGCCGGCACCGGCATCCTCACCGGTGACGACGCCCGTGCGCTCGGCTGCCTCGGCTACCCCGCGCGCGCCAGCGGTCTGACCACCGACGCGCGCCTGGACCATCCTTTCGTCGAGCTGCCCGTCACCGAGGTCCGCGCCGATACCGGGGACGTGCTCGCCCGCTTCACCACGCGCCGAGACGAATTCGCCGCATCCATCGCCCTTGTCACCGCGCTTGCCGAATCACCGGGCGGCCCATTCGAATTCACGGCGCCACCGAACCACCAGAGGCCGGGCAGCGGGGTCGGGATCGTAGAGGGCTGGCGCGGCACCATCGTGCACCGTGTAGAGGTCGACGCGGCCGGACGGCTGACGCGCGCCAAGATCGTCGACCCGTCGTGGTTCAACTGGCCGGCCTTGCCGGTCGCGATGAGCGAGACGATCGTCCCGGACTTCCCGCTGGTCAACAAGAGTTTCAACCTCTCCTATGCGGGAAACGACCTATAGCTCAGCTCGAGGCGATTGCGCTGTTTGCTAAACTCTGCAATCAGAAGGCGGTCATCGGTACGAATTCCGCCACAGTGGAAGGAGTGGCGCACATGCCAGAACAGCAACGGCCGCTCTACCAGATGAAAGCCGACTTCTTCAAAACTCTCGGCCACCCCGTACGCATCCGCGTCCTCGAACTGCTCAGCCAGCGTGACCGCCCCGTCGCCGAAATGCTCGTCGAGATCGGCGTCGAACCGGCCAACCTGTCGCAGCAGCTGTCCATCCTGCGCCGCGCCGGTCTGGTCACGGCCCGCCGCGAGGGACTTTCGGTGACCTACGAGCTCACCTCCCCCGAGGTCGCCGAACTGCTCGCGGCCGCCCGGGCCATTCTCACCGGCGTCGTGGCCGGGCAGGCCGAAGCCCTGGAACAGCCCGCCTGATCGAACCCACGCACCCCCAACGGGCGGGTGTGTGCGCCGTCACTTATTGCAGGTTTTCTAAACTCATTACCTAGTAGTTTCGCGAAGGAGATAGTCGCCGTGACCGAACAGTCCAACACCGTCGCCGGGACCGTGCAGGCGCCGACCGACCACGAGGACATCCTGGCCTGGGTCGCGGAGGTCGCTGAGTTGACCGCGCCCGAGCGCATCGTCTACTGCGACGGGTCCCGCGACGAATGGGATCGGCTCACCGCCGAGCTGGTGGCCAAGGGGACCTTCGTCCCGCTGCCGGCCAAGCCCAACTCCTTCTGGTGTGTCTCTGATCCCGATGATGTGGCACGGGTGGAGGACCGGACTTTCATCTGCTCGGCGAACAAGGCCGATGCCGGGCCGACCAACAACTGGGTCGATCCGGTCGATAT
>NZ_JBFAXK010000049.1:0-25297 GCF_040680715.1 Nocardia sp. NPDC051981
CAGTCGTCTCTGGATTGCTTGGCGCGGCGCGGCCTGCTCGTCTGCTTCGGCACCGCGTCGGGCCCGGTCCCCCCGATCGACGCCATGCAGCTGGCGGTGAAGGGTTCGCTGTTCGTGACGCGCCCCGCGCTCGCCGACTACATCGCCGACCCCGCCGAACGAGCCGAACTCGCGGGTGAGCTCTTCTCCCACGTCGCCGCGGGCCGTATCCGCGTCGACATCAACCAGCGCTACGTGCTCCCGGACGCGCAGCAGGCGCACCGCGACCTGGAGTCCGGTCGCAGCGTCGGCACCTCGGTCTTCGTGCTCTGAAACTGCGGCCGCCCGTTGCCGCGGCTCACACCCCCTTGGAGGACTGTCATGACAACCCTTACCCCGCCCGAGGATTCGACGCTGCGCTGGTCGACCGGCGTGACACCGCTGACCTGCACCATCGGCGCCGAGCTGACCGGCATCGACCTGGCCGCGGCGGCGCACGACGACGCCTTACCCAGCCCATGGCCGGCGCCAGTGACCACGGCGGTCTTCCCGGACAGTGTCACGATCATCTCCTGAGACGGTGCGTCGCCACTGCACTCGTTCGACGGCCGCTGACATGCGCACTCAACGAACGCACCATTTTGCCGCATACCGCGCTGACCGAACCGGCCAGCGCGGGACATCGGAAGATCAACTGGCCGTGCCGATCCGACGCCGACGGAACGTCCGCAACTGCCGATGACAGCCCACTTCTCGGCTACGAGCGAGTTGACCGAGGATCTGCGATCTGGCAGGTGCCGAGATCGGACGGCCTGAGAGCGGTTGTCCGACTGCGGGTCCGGAGATTGTGAGCGTCCGGACCCGCAGTCGAATAGGTTGGTCAGAGGCCGAGCGCCTTCAGCAGGCCGCCGATCAGCGGGATGGAGTCCGCGCTGCCGGTGCCGCTACCAGAGCTGCCGGGAGTCTTGCAGCCGCTGGGGCCGGTGGGGGCGCTGCTGAACTCGAGTCGGAACTGCTTGTGGCCCACCATGATACCGTCGGGCGAGCCAGCGTGGGCGGTCAGATCGACCTCACCGAGATTCTTGGGTGTGTACTGAATGGTTGCCACGCCATTGGTGAAAGTGGTCGTCCCCACGATGGTGCCCGGGAACGCGCCCTCTTCGATGTAGGCGGTGGACCCGGAGAACGACGACATCTGGTCGGTCGGCAGCGTGAATGTCACCGTGTAAGCGGTGCCCGGGTGGTGCACCTGACCCTGAATCGTGAACTCACCATTGGCCAGACTGCCGCCGGTCGGCTCGCACACGGCGGGGGCGGCCGTTTTCGGCAGGGCCGCAACCTGAATCGCGGGTCCACCACCCTGGGTGATGTACTCACCGGTCGCCGACCGCTCCACGACATTGATGAAGTGCTGGCCCGTGGTCGCCGGATAGTAGGTGACCTGCGCGGTGCCGCCGCTGACAGTCTGCGGACCACCTCCGACCAGGACATACGACGAGTAGTTCGACCCATCCAACTGGTAGTCGTAGAAATAGACCAGCGCGCTCGGGTCCGACACCGAGGCCGAGAGCGTGTACACGTTCGGATCACCGCCGACCCCGGGCGTCCATGTGGTAGCCGTGATATCGGCGGACGCGCCGGGCGCACCGATCGCACACCCGGCCGCAGCGATTGCGAATCCGGCCATTGCCGAGCCCACCCGACGGATTCGATTGGTCTTCAAGAGAGGTAGTCCCTTCCACTGATCTTCGGCGTCATTACAACGCCGCAGAAGAATCTAGGAACTCCCCTCGACGCACACACCCCGGCAAGGGGCGCTGACCGATACGCATACCTATTCATGCCACCGGGCGGTCCGGCCTCGGCTGACCACCAAACCTCTCGGCAGCGATCCGCCGGACGATCATCGAACCGGAACCATCGGTGTGGCGGGTTGCGTGCCTACCTCACTCCTCGGCGGTGGGCGCGGCGGCCGCTGGGGCGTTACCGCTTCGGGGCCGCCTTCCAGGAGTCTTCACGAAGCCTGCTCAGTAGCGGACCGGCCGCGAGAACCTGCGAGGTCGCGGGCCTGCCGGCACCGTCGGGTCACGGCCGGTATCCGATGGCCACTCTGGTGACGACCGGCCTCGGAACGCGTTCCTCGGCGACGCAGTCGAGCATCTCCCGCACTGCCAACACCCCCAAACCGCGGTATACCGACGCGCACGAGTCGACCTCGTGCTGCTGAACCACCCGAACCACCATCCGGGCCAGCACCGGGTCCCCGCGACGACGGTTCGGATCATGGACCCCCGCAGCGGCCAACTCGATCAAGGCGCCCTCGGCCAGAGCGGTCACGAATTCCTGATCCGCACACAACCCCGGCATGAACTCGACCGAGCACGACTCGTCCGCGGCGGCCGGCTCGAAATCCACCTCGGCATAACCCCAATCGGGAGCGCAATTACCCGGTGTCTTCGTCGACCGCACAGAAATCCCGCGAACAGACCGCATGAGCCGCATCGCCATGCCCCGAGCGTACGGATCCGACACAGAAGACGAACCCGCCGAACAAATCTCGGTGGTTGCGCCGCAATCGACAGCCCGAGAGTATTCCGCTGCCGAGGTCGGCGAAGCGTCTGCGGCTGGCGCTCGCGTGGACGGTTGATCAGCACTCTCAAGGCGCGCCGGAGGTAGGTGGCAGGCGGGTCGGCTAGCGGGGGAGGAGGGTGATGCGGGCGTTGTGGGCGGGGCTGATGCCGGTGTGGAAGCGGCGCGGGGGTTCGATGGGGCCGGGGAGGGGGGAGATGCGGCGGGATTGAAGGATGGTGCGGAGCAGGATGCGGGATTCGAGGAGGGCGAATTGGGCGCCCAGGCAGCGGTGGGGGCCGGCGCCGAAGGTGAGGAAGGTGTAGCTGTCGGGGCGGTCGGTGAGGAAGCGTTCGGGGCGGAAGGCCAGGGGGTCGGGGTAGTGGGCGAGGGATTCCTGGATTGCCAGGATGGGGACTATGACTATGGCGCCCTTGGGGATTCGGACGCCGTTGAGGTCGGTGTCGCGCATGGCGCGGCGGCCGGTGAAACCGGAGACCGGGCGGAGGCGGACGGTTTCGGCGATCACGGCGTCGAGGTAGGCGTCGAGACGGGGAGTATCGCCGGAGTCGACGGCGGCATCCAGTTCGGCCAGGGCCTCCGGGTGGGCGGCCAGCATGACCGCGATCCAGCCGAGGGTGATGGCGGTGGTCTCGTAACCGCCCAGCAGGATGCCGCGCAGATTGCGGGCCAGCGAGGCGTCGTCGTGCTGATCCAACTCGGTGCCGACATAACGCGACAGCATGTCGGTGTGGTCGCCGCCGGGCGCGGCACGACGGGCGGCGATCTCCTCGATGATCACGGCGTCGACCGCGGCCGCACCGCGACTCAGCGGCGGGTACGGCAGCGTGTATCCGCCCAGCAGCGGGGTGAGCAGGCTGGCGACCAGGAAGCCGACGCTCTGCAGCGCACCCACCCATTGGTTTATCGCCTGCATCAACCGTTCTCGCCGCTCCGGGGGCACGTCGGCGAACAGGACCTCGAGCAATACCCCGAGCGCCAGGTCATAGCCGATACCCACGAATTCGACCGGTTCCCCCACCGGCCAGTTGGGCAATTCGCGCCGCGCCACCTCGACCATCATGTCCTCGTAGGACCGTAGTGCCTTGCTCTGGAACGGCGGTGCGAATAGTCGGCGCTCGCGCCGGTGCTCCTCGCCTTCGAGAAACACCAGTGTCTCCCGCCCGAACACCCGGTCGTGGTTGGCGACCCGGCTCAGCAATTGGCCGACGGAGAAGTCCTCGGTATTGGTGAACACCTCACGCACGTCGTCGATCTCGTGGGTGATCAGCATGGTCGGGAAGCCCGGTGGCGAGACGACGAACCGGGAGCCGAGCGCCCGCAGCGAGGTGCGGTCCGCGCCGGGGCGGATCAATGCGCCGAGTTCGCCCAGTCGGCGATTGCTGAGCCGGGGGATGTCGCCCAGCGTGATCGAGATCTGTTGCACCCAAGCCATGGTTGCCGCTGCGCGTGCGTCGCGCAAACGTGAAATCGATTACCCCACAATAGATGCCGCGTTTTTGCTGCCCCTACTTTTCGGGGCGATCTTGATCTTGCAGAACTCGGTACACAAGGTGTGAAATGACCGTATTGTGAGCCGCTTTTCCGTTCACTGTGGCCGAATCTCATGCTGTACAGAGGGAATTGTTCGTGCACAACACTTTCGTCGAAACACTGTTCGCGCAGGTCGAGAATCGGCCCACCGAGTTGGTGTACCGGTTCCTGAACAGTGGTGACGTCGATGGCGTCGTCCACGAGATGTCCTACGCCGACCTGGGTTCCCGGGTCCGGGCGATTGCCGCGGCGTTGCAGGACGCCCGCCCGCGGCGCGCCCTGCTGCTGTACCCTGCGGGCCCCGAGTTCGCCGAGGCGTTCCTGGGCTGCCTGGCCGCCGGTGTGATCGCCGTGCCCGCGCCGCTGCCGGAATGGGACAACCGCTCGCTGCGCCGATTGCAGCGCATGGTGACCCACGCAGAGGTCGAGCTGGTGCTGGCCCCCCGGCGGGTGGTCGCCGACGCCGCCGCACTGCACGCGGAGATCCCGGAACTGGCCACCATCCCGTGGCTGGCCACCGATTCGATCGAAAGCGACGCCGCCGCGCGCTGGCGCGAGCCGGACCTCGGCCCGGACTCGATCGCGTTCATCCAGTACACCTCCGGCTCGACAAGCGCCCCGCGCGGCGTCCTGCTCACGCACGAGAATCTGCTGCACAACCAGGCCGCCATCGCCGACGGCCTCGGGCACGACCACGGGATCGCCGATTCCTGGGACGGCGCGCTGTTCGCGAGCTGGCTGCCCATGTACCACGACATGGGCCTCATCGCGCCGCTGCTGCACACCATCTACCTGGGCGCGAATTCGGTGCTGATGTCGCCGCTGCATTTTCTGCAGCGTCCCGAGCGCTGGCTGCAGGCGATCTCCACCTACCGCGCCCACACCAGCGGCGGCCCCAATTTCGCCTATGAGCTGTGCGCCCGCAAGATCGCGCCGGAGCAGCTCGAACAACTCGACCTGAGCCGCTGGCGGGTGGCATTCAACGGTTCGGAACCGGTGCGGGCCTCCACCATTCGCCGGTTCGCGGACGTGTTCGGCCCGGCGGGGTTCCGGGCCACATCGCAGCAGCCGGTCTACGGCCTCGCCGAGGCCACCCTCATCGTGACCGCGTCCGCGAACGATGCCCTACCGTCGATTCGCGAGGTCGTGGACCGGGAGGCATTCGACGACAGCACCCGTCGCCGCGAGCTCGTCGGCGTCGGAAGGCCGGTCGAGGGCCTCTCGATCGCGGTCGTCGATCCCGACACCGGTGTCGAACGCGGGGACGGGGCCGAGGGCGAGATCTGGGTCGCGGGAGCCAGCGTCGCCGCCGGGTACTTCCGCGACGAACAGGCCACCGACGAGGTCTTCGGAGCCACCCTGCCCGGCGACGACCGCCGCTTCCTGCGTACCGGCGACCTCGGAATCCTCTCCGGCGGAGAGCTTTTCGTCACGGGCCGCCGCAAGGACCTGCTGATCGTCGACGGCCGCAACCACTATCCCCAGGACATCGAGACGACCGTCGAGGCCGCCCACGCCGCGATCCGTCCCGGCTGTGTCGCGGCGTTCTCCGTCGACCTCGTCTCGGGGGAACAGCCGGTGGTGGTGGCCGAGGTGCGTGGCGAGGACCCCGGCGAACTCGCCGCCGTCGAGGCGGCGGTGCGCGGTGCGGTCTCGACCGAGCACGGACTCACCCTCGCCACCGTCCTACTGATCCGGCCGGGCGCCATCTTCAAGACCAGCAGCGGCAAGATCCAGCGTGGGGCCTGCCGCGCGGCCTATCAATCCGGTGAGCTGCTCGCCATGACCGCGGGACCGCTGCGGTCGCCCGAGGACGAGCTGTACGACGAACCTGTCGCGGCCGCAGCGGAATCGGCCGAGGAAGGCGATCCGCAGCCGGGTGCCGCGGCCCAGCCCTCCGCAGAAGCGATCCGCGCCTGGCTGGTGACCGAGATCGCCCGCCAGGCGTCCCTGGACCCCGAGCGCATCGACGTGCATCTGCCGATGGTCGAATTCGGTTTGGGCTCACACGATCTGGTGGAACTGGTCGTCGACCTGTCCGACTACGTCGGACGCTACGTCGAGACCAACATGTTCTTCGACCACCCCACGATCCACGGTGTGGCCCAGGCTCTCGCACCCGTCGCACCGCTCGAATTGGCCACCGTCGTCGAGGAATCGGCGTCGGACACCCCGGCGGACGTCGAGGACGCGGCCGATGACGACGCCATCGCGATCCTCTCCATGTCCTGCCGCTTCCCCGGCGCGGATTCCCCCGAGGCACTGTGGGAGCTGCTCGACGGCGGCCTCGACGCCCTCACCGACATGCCCACGGGCCGCTGGGACATCGAGGACCTCTACGACCCCGACGTCAACGCGTCCGGCAAGGCGTACACCTTCCGCGGCGGATACGTCGACGGCATCGACCGTTTCGACGCCGCCTTCTTCGGCATCGGCCCGCGCGAGGCCACCGTCATGGATCCGCAGCAGCGCATGATGCTGCAACTCGCGTGGGAGGCGATCGAGCGGTCCGGCCGCGATCCGCGCACCCTGCACGGCAGTGCGACCGGCGTGTACCTCGGCGTCTACAGCACCGGCTATCTCGCCGATCCCGCCCCCGACCAGCTGAACGGCCAAGTCGGAACGGGTCTTTCGCCGAGCGTCGCCTCCGGCCGCATCTCCTACACGCTGGGCCTGCACGGTCCGGCGATCTCCATGGACACCGCGTGCTCCTCATCGATCGTGGCCATGCACTCGGCCATGCAGGCGCTGCGCGCGGGCGAATGCGACATGGCCCTGGCGGGCGGCGTGACCCTGCTGATGTCCCCGATTGCGCACATCGAACTCTGCAAGCTGGGTGTGCTGTCGCCGACGGGCCGCTGCGCGCCGTTCTCCGCCGAGGGCGACGGCACGGTCTGGGCCGAGGGCGCGGGCCTGGTGCTGCTCAAGCGACTCGGCGACGCCCGCCGCGACGGGGATCGGGTGCTCGCGGTGATTCGCGGTGCCGCCGTCAACCAGGACGGCCGCAGCCAGGGCCTGAGCGCCCCCAATGGCGCGGCCCAGGAGCAGGTATTGCGCTCGGCGCTGCGGGTTTCCGGCCTGACGTCGCACGATATCGACTATGTCGAGGCGCACGGCACCGGCACCGCGCTCGGGGATCCGATCGAGGCGCGGGCACTAGCCCGGGTATTCGGCCCGGACCGGGATGCGGACCGGCCGCTGGGCATCGGATCGCTGAAATCCAATGTGGGACACACCCAGGCCGCCGCGGGCGTGGGCAGCGTCATCAAACTGGTGCTCGCGCTCCAGCACGAGCGCATCCCGGCTACCCTGCACGCGAGTGTGCCCGCACCGCAGGTGGATTGGGAGCACAGCGGCGTGGTGCTGCAAGCCGAGCCCATGCCGTGGCGGCGCGGAGACCGCGTGCGCCGGGCCGGTGTGAGTGCCTTCGGCCTCAGCGGCACCAACGCGCACTTGATTCTCGAAGAAGCTCCGTTCGAGCCTGCGGGCGAGCGCGATAGTGCCGACGAGCC
This sequence comes from Nocardia sp. NPDC051981, assembly GCF_040680715.1. Classification (NCBI taxonomy): domain Bacteria; kingdom Bacillati; phylum Actinomycetota; class Actinomycetes; order Mycobacteriales; family Nocardiaceae; genus Nocardia; species Nocardia sp. NPDC051981. The sequence continues at coordinate 7,614 of NZ_JBFAXK010000049.1, forward strand.
CAGCGATAGCGTTGTCCTGCTCCCGATTTCGGCCCGCAGCACTGCCTCGCTGGACGGTCAGGCCAAGCGCCTGCTCGACCTCGTGCTCGCCGAGCCGGACTTGACACCCGGACCGGTCGCCCGCGCTCTGGCCATGCAACGCACCCGTTTCGAGCGTCGCGCGGTAGTCGTCGCCGCCGACCGGGCCGAGATGGTCGGCGCCCTGGGCGATCTGGTGGACGGCCGCGAGTCGGCGCAGGTTGTCGTCGGCTCCGGCCCGGTGCTCACCAATGCCAAGACCGCCTTCATCTTCCCCGGCCAGGGCGTGCAGTGGGTCGGCATGGCCCGCGACCTGCTCGCCGCCTCCGAGGAGTTCCGCACCGAGTTCGAGCAGTGCGACAAGGCTTTCGGCGCCCACCTGGGCTGGTCGCTCGCCGACCGCCTGCACACGGCGACCGCGGCCGAGCTGCTCGATCACTCCATCACCCAGCCGCTGCTGTTCGCGACCATGGTCGGGCTCGCCGCCACCTGGCGCGCGGCCGGTGTCACCCCCGACGCGGTGGTCGGTCACAGCCAGGGCGAGATCGCCGCCGCCTACTGCGCGGGCGTCCTCGAATTGAGCGACGCCGTACGGATTGTCGCCACTCGCAGCCGCCTCATGCGCACCATGATCGGACCGGCCGCCATGGCGCTGGTCGGCCTGGCCGCCGACGAGGTCACCCGCGCGCTGGCCGATTTCGACGGCCGCATCTCGGTCGCGGCCATCAATGTCCGGCGGACCACGCTCATCGCCGGTGAGCAGGACGCGGTGGAGGAATTGCTGGCCCAACTCGAGGGCCGGGGCGTCTACACCCGGCTGCTCGCCGCGGGTCCGAGTTACGCCGGGCACTGCCGGTTGATCGAGACCCTGCGCGAGCCGCTGGCCACGGAGTTCGCCGATATCACCGCGAATTCGCCCACGACCCGGTGGTACTCGACGGTCTCGACCGAGCCGATGCCCAGCGACCCGATCGAGCCCGGCTACTGGTACACCAATGCCCGGGAGACCGTGCTCTTCGCGCCCACGATCGAGCGCATGATCGGCGACGGATTCCGGTACTTCATCGAACTGGGCGTGCATCCCTCGCTCACCGCCGCCGTGCGGTCGGTATCGGAGGAACTCGGTCGCGATGTGGTGACCGTCTGCTCGCTGGCCCGCGACCAGGACGGCCCGACCTGCCTGGCCCGCGCGCAGGCCGAACTCTACGTCGCCGGTCGCGAACTCGACTGGACCGCGATACTTCCCGAGTACCCGCTGGTCGACCTCCCGACCTATGCGTTCGACGAGCGGAGCTTCTGGATCGAGGGCGGCAACCGCGACACCGGGGCGCTGCGACTGGAGGAGACCACCCACCCGATGGTGGGAGCGATTGTGCCGCAGCCGGATTCGGACGGCGTCACCCTGACCGGCCGGATCTCACGCCGCCTGCAGCCGTGGGTGGGCGATCACGCCGGACCGAACGCGGTCCTGCTGCCGGGCACCGCGCTGGTCGAACTGGCCGTCCGCGCCGGTGACGAGGTGGACAGCCCGGCCCTGCGTGAGCTGGTGCTGCGCGCCCCGCTGCTGGTGCCCGAGCGCGGTGCCGTGCGCATCCAGACCGTGGTCGGCGCGGCCGACGCGCCGGACCGCCGGTCGGTGCGCATCTACGGACGCGACGAGCGCGACCCGGACGCGGGATGGACGTTGCATGCCGACGGGGTCTTGTCCGAGGATTCCGAACATGCTGTGTCACAGTGGGATTCGATGGTCTGGCCGCCGGCGGGCGCGGATCGCGTCGATGTCGAGGCCCTGTACGCCGAACTGTTCACGCGCGGCCACCACTACGGCCCCCTGTTCCGGTCACTGCGGACGGCGTGGCGTCGTGGCGACGAGATCTTCGCCGAGGTCGAACTCCCCGAATCCGCGCACGCCGACGCCGCCCGGTTCGGCATCCACCCGGCCCTGCTCGATTCCGCGCTGCACGCCACCGCTCTGTTCGCCGCCGATGGCGCACATGCCCTGCTGCCGTTCGCGTGGACCGATGTGGCGCTGTGGGCCTCGGGTGCGACGGCTCTGCGGGTCCGCCTCATGCGGTCGGGCCCGGACACCATCACCATGTCCGCGACCGACCGGGCCGGACGACCGGTGGTGTCGGTGGGTTCGGTGCTGCTGCGCCCGGTCGCCGCCGCGCAGTGGGACGCGGCCGCGCTCGCGCCCGCCTTCCGCCGCCTGTTCACCATGGAGTGGTCGGAACTCGCCAGTTCCGCCTCCGAGCGTGCGATCACGGTGAGCGAGTGGACATCCGGTGAGACGGAAGCCACGGACGCGGTCATCCTGCCGGTGCCCCGGGGGGATTCGCCTCCACAGGTGCACGAAGCGGCTCGGCGCGTCCTGACGGCGCTGCAAAAGTTCCTCGGCGACAGCCGATTCGGGCGGTCGACCCTGATCGTCCGCACCCGTGACGCGGTCGCTGCACCGGGCACGCCCGTACCGGATCCGGCGGGCGCGGTGGTCTGGGGCCTGGTGCGATCGGCGCAGTCGGAGAACCCGGGCCGCATCGTGCTGCTCGACACCGACGAGCCCGAGACGGATATCGCCACGCTCCTGGCGACAGGCGAGCCGCAGGTGGCGGTTCGTGCGAGCGTGGCGTTCACGCCGCGCCTGGCGCGTGTGCCGCAGACCCGCCGCGCGCCCGAAGGCCGGGTGGCGCTCGGCGACGGTGCCGTCCTCATCACCGGTGCCCCGGGACGTCTCGGCTCGGCGCTGGCCCGGCACCTGGTCGACGCCTACGGCGCACGGGATCTGGTCCTGGTCAGCCGCCGCGGCATCGCCGGACCGGGCGGCCACGCGCTGCGTGCCGACCTCGAAAGCCGCGGCGCGCGAGTACGATTCGCGGTCTGCGACATTACCGACCGGGACGCGCTGGCGGGACTGCTGGACGGCCTGCCGCTGGCCGGTGTCGTCCACGCCGCCGCCGTCCTGGACGACAGTACGATCGGCGCGCTCACCCCCGAGCGCCTGGACCGGGTCCTGCGTCCGAAAGTCGATGCGGCACACCACCTCCACGAGCTCACCGCCGATCGACAACTCGCCCTGTTCGTCCTCTTCTCGGCAGCGGGCGGCCTGTTCGGCACCCCCGGGCAGGCCAACTACGCGGCCGCGAACGCCTACCTCGACGCGCTCGCGCTGCACCGGCGCGCCCTCGGGCTGCCCGCCCAGGCGCTCGCCTGGGGCCTCTGGGATCTCGAATTGCTCGACCACTACGCGCGGGCCGATGTCGAACGCATCGAACGCGCGGGGGTGCGCGCGTTCCCCGTGGTTCAGGGCATGGCCTGCTTCGATGCCGCCCTCGCCCTCGGTGACCCGATCCTCGTGCCGCTGCTGCTCGATCCGGACGTTCTGAAGCGCTCACCCGCCGTCCCGCACCTGCTGCGCGGACTCGTGCGCCGCGCACCCCGCCGTGCGGTCGCCGACCGCACCACGGTCGAGACGGTGGCAGGATCGCGTCTCGCCGAGGAACTTCGCGCCCTGCCCCGGGCCGAGGCGTCCGCCCGGCTGCTGGCCGCGGTGTCCGAGTGGACCGGGCAGGTGCTCGGGCATGCCGGCACCGAGTCGGTCTCGGCCGAGCAGACCTTCCAAAGCCTCGGCCTGGACTCGCTCATGGCGATCGAACTGCGCAACAAGGTGCGCGAGCACACCGGGATCTCGGTGCCGCTGGGCACCATCCTCGCCGACCAGAACCTCACCGCCCTCGCCGACTATCTGGCGTCGGAAGCATTGACGCAGAACGGAACCGACGGCACCGACGCGGAGACCACCGAGGTCCCCGAGGTCGAGGTGCTGCCGGTGACCCGGGACATGATGCGGCTGCTGCGGACCGAACAACTCGGTATTCCGAGCGCGGCCCAGACCGGCGGCGTCGCCGTCCGGCTGCCCGCACCCGTGACCCGGGAGCGGCTGGCGCAGGCGCTGACCCGGCTGGCGCACCGACATGCCGCGCTGCGCGCCACCATTCGGCCCAGCGAGGAGCACGGACGGCAGCTGGAGATCCATCGCGAATCCGGTGAACTCGCCCGATGGCACCACCTCGAGCATCTCGATGATGCGGTCATCGGGGAGCGCTTCCGAGAACTGATGGCGCGACCGTTCGACCTGACGATCGGTCCGCTGTGGCGCTTCGAACTGCTCACGGCCGAAACCGCCGATCCCGTCCTGCTTTTCGGCGCGCATCACAGCATGAGCGACGTGCAGTCCATGCTGCTGGTCGCCGGGGAACTCGTCGCGGACCTGTTCGGCGTACCTCTCGAGGACACCGTGACCAACCGCGACATGCATCAGCTGCTCGCTGCGCAATCGGGCAGCCGCGATCAGGCCGCCTCGCTGACCGACTGGCGTGAAGCCTTCACCGGGGCCCACCGCCTCGAATTGACGCTGGCGAATCCCCGTCCGGCACAACGCACCTACGGTGCGGGAGCCCTCGGACTCGACATGCCCGCCGGATTGCACGACCGGGTCGCCGACCGCGCCCGCGAGCTCGGGCTCACCCCGGCCGCGGTCTTCCTCGGCGCGCTGACCATCGCGCTGGCCCGCCGCCAGGGGACCGACCGCTTCGCCGTGGCGGTCCCGGTGGACACCCGCATGCACGCCGACGCGAACACCGCCGTCGGGTATTTCGGTGTGCCCGTGCCATTCCCGGCGAGTGTGACGGCGCAGGACCGGGTCATCGATGTGCTGCGGCGCACCGGTGTACGCCTGCGGGCCCTGCTCGCTCCCGGCGCGGGCCTCGGCGATGCGCTGGCCGCGCTCGCCACCGCCGGCCTGCACCGCGACAACGCGCCGCTGATCGAGGTGTACTTCAACTACCTGCGCGCCAACTCGGCCGTGGCCGCGGCCGAGATCGTGCCGGTGAGCACCGGCTACTCCGACCTGGACCTGATGGTCGCGGTGCTGCCCGACGCCGGGCAGGTGTGGTTCACCTACAACAGCGACATCATCGACGCGAGCGCCTGTACCGAATTCGGCGCGGACTACCTGGCCGTGGTCGCGGCGGTGATCGGCGATCCGGACACGCCCGCTCGGCCGGATACCGTTGGGCAGCAAGAGAATCAGGGTCCGCGGGCGGCCGTCGGCGCGACCTTCGCGCTGGGCCGGATCCCCGAATTGCTGGTGGCGGCCTCGACCACGGGAATCACCGTCGCCGAAGCGCCCTACCACCAGCTGCTCTCCGCCCTGCGCGACCCGGCGGGCGTGTTCACGCAACCCACCGCGGCACTGAGCATCGTCCTGCTGCGTGCCGCCGACCTGGCACGCTTCGGCGCACTGTCCGACGACCTGCTCGCCGAACTCGCCGCGGATTATCCGGCGGCCCTGCGCGAATTGGCCGAACGTACCCGCAAGCCGGTCATCGTCGGCATCCCGCCGACGGCCCGCCCGGAACAGCGCTGGCTCATCTGGGAGCGGCTGGTCGCCGACCGCCTGCGCGAGATTCCGGGTGTGGCCGTGCTGGAACCGGGGGAGTGGACCCGAAACCACCCGGTGGACAACCCCTTCGACGACCGCACCGATATCCTCGCCCATCTGCCCTTCACCGCCGAATTCCAGGCGGCCGTGGCCCTCACCCTCGATACGGTGGTCGCCACCGTCACCGAACCCGCCCCGAAGGTGATCGCCGTGGACGGCGACGACACCCTGTGGACCGGGACAGCGGCCGAGATCGGCTCGAACGCAGTCACTTTCGACGCACCACGGCTGGCACTGGCTCGGCGGCTGTTGCAGTGGCGAGCCGCCGGAACCCTGCTGGCGCTGGTCACCAACAATGACGAGGACACGGTGCGAGCCGTTCTGGACCGGCCCGACAGCCCGTTGCGCTACGACGATTTCGCCGTCGTCTCGACCGGCTGGGCGGCCAAGCCCGAACGTCTGGAGCAGGCCGCCCACACCCTGCGCCTGGGCCTCGACACCTTTTCCTACCTCGACGACAACCCGGTCGAAGTGGCGCGCATGCGCAGCGCGCTGCCCGAGGTGCTGTCGGTGACCTGCCCGCCCGCCGCGGACCTGGAAGCGTTCCTCACCCGGCTGTGGCCGATGACGCCGATCGCCGCGACCGCCGAGGACGTGGCCCGCGCCGACTTCTACCGAGACGAGCGGGAACGTGACACCGTCCGCGCCACAGCGGAATTCGCGGAGTTCCTGGCTCAGCTCGGCCTCGAGGTCGACATCGAGCCGCTCACGGACGCCACGACCGACCGCGCGCGCCAACTGATCCGCCGCACCACCCAGTTCACCCTCGGGGCTGTCACCGCCGACGATCTCGACCGCTGGCGCGCCGACGGCGAGGTGTGGACCGCCACGGCCCGAGACCGCTTCGGCGACTACGGCCTGATCTCGGTGCTGGCCGTGCGAGCCGACAACGGCACCCTCTGGATTCACGGCTGGCACCTGAGCTGCCGCGCACTCGGCCGCGGCGTCGAGGAAGCCCTCCTGGGTTGGGCGGCGGATCGAGCCGAGGCACTCGGCTGCGCGGCCGTTCGAATCTCGGTGGCACACACCACCCGCAACGAACCCGCCCGCCGCCTGGTCACCCGCCTGCTCACCGCGAGCGGAGCGACCCGGGACGGCGACCCGACAGACGACAACCGGTTGGCCGTCACGCTGACACCGAACAGCCTGCGAGAGTTCCGATCCTGGGACACCCGACCGGCCGAGGAGGAAACCCGGTGACCGCAGCCGACGAGCGCACCCCGGTCCGAGCCAACGGCATCGACCGCCGCGCCCGCGGCGAAGCCCTCGACCAGGGCACCGCCGCCCTCGGCGTCGCCGCGCTACTAGCCCGCACCGGCACCCCGCGACGGGCCGATCCACCGCCCACCGAGAGTCGCACCGACACGGCGAAAGACACGGCCGTTCCGGAGCCGCAATCCGCCACGACCAACACGGCGGATTCCGCGGTCGCCCAGACCCCGCATGCCGATCACACAGAAACCGTGGCCGAGGTCAGGCGGTGGGACGCCGACGAATTGGCCAACGCGATAACCGAGTTGGCGAGCCGTTTCACCGCCGCGCCGATGGGCCCCGACACCGACTTCTTCGACGCGGGTGGAACCTCCGTCGCCGCCGTCGAACTCGTCTCGGCCCTGGGGAGCGAACTCGGCATCCACCCGAACCTCGACACGCTGTTCTTCGACGCGCGTCCCCGCCGTCTGGCGCGGCGCTGGCTGGCGGATAACCCGGAGCTGGCAGCGCCGCAGCCGGAGACACGACGCGCGGATATCGGGCTCGGGCAGGAGGGCTCCCCCTGTCATCCCGGCGTGCTTTCGGCCGAAATCCAGGACGGGCGGATGGATCCCGGCCGAAAGCATGCCGGGATGACGAATGAGCAAGCCGGGCCGGCCAGTGAGGCCGGGTTCCGCGATACCGATGATCTGGCCCAACTGTTCGCTGATCTCGCAGGGGCGGATCGGCTGCCCGTGGTGGGGGCGCCGGAGCGGGTCGCGCCGCGCCGGATTCTGCTCACCGGAGCGACCGGGTTTCTGGGCAGCCACCTGCTGTTGGATCTGCTGCGGCACAGTGCCGCTCATGTCGTGTGCCTGGTTCGCGCCGACAATGACGAGGAGGCCGCCCACCGACTGGAGGAGGGGCTGCGCCGGTTCTCGCTGCCGTGGTCGCGGGAGGTGCTGCGGCGGGTGACACCGTTGGCGGGCGATCTGCGGTCGCCTCGGCTCGGGCTGTCCGGCCAGCGGTGGGAAACCCTCGCGGGGGATGTTGATTCGATCGTCAATGCCGGTGCGGCCGTGGACTTTCTGCGCGGGTACCCCTCGCTGCGGGCCACCAACGTGCTGGGGCCGCTGACCCTCGCGGAGCTGGCCTGTACCGGTCGGCCGAAGCCGGTGCACCATATTTCGTCGCTGGCGGTGTTCAACGGGTCGTCGGCCGCCACCTTGGCCGAGGACGAGCCAACCGCCAATGTCGCGACGCTGCCGATCGGCTACGACCGCTCCAAGTGGGCCGCCGAGGCTGTCCTGCGCCGGGCGGGGGAGCACGGTGTGGTGGCGACGATCGTGCGTCCCGGTGGGATCGGTGGCCATCCGGAGACCGGCGCGCACAACCCGCGCGATCTGAATTCGGGAATCACGGCCGCGCTCATGCGGTTCCGGACCGTGCCGGGCTTTCGCTACTTGAACTCGGCACCCGTCGATTGGGTGAGCCGGGTCGCGGCCGAGATCGTCTGCACGCCGAGCGCGTGGGGACAGACCTACCACCTCACCGGTGCGCCCACGTCGCTCGAGCAGTTGATGGGGCAAACCACCGTGGGTGGCTTGGGTATTCGGGTGCAGCACTGGGAACAGTGGTGTGCGGACACGGTACGGGTGATCCGGGAGGAACCGGTGCCGGAGCTGGAATCGCTGGCCCAGGTGCTGCAAAGTCCCGTGGCGCGGCGGCAATTGGCGGCCATGGTGACCGCACCGCCCTCCTCGGCGGCGCGGACCGATGCCTTCGTGGCGGCCCGCGGCCTGCCCGCACCTGCCTCCAGTGCGGCCGCGCGCACGAAGATGCTCGAGGCCATGGCGGGTGCCGAGCGGCGAACCGCTGACACGCCGTTCCTGCGATTCCATGAAACCCTCAGCGGCACAGTAGGTCCAGCAGGTGGCGATGCCGATACGCCCTGCGATCTCCGGCTGAGCCTGTCGGTCGCGAGCAGCGCTCAGGTCTTCTCGGCCCGCACCCTCGACGTCAGTGGCGACCTCACCTGTGCCCTGCTGCACGACGAGCCGCTCACGGTCGCGGGCACCGCGATCGTTCGGCCGCACGAGGGCATCCCCCGGCGCCATGAGATACGGCATCCGATCATGCATTATCAACTGACACTGCGTGATTCCGCTGGCGGCGAGTGGTGGCTGGAGGGCTACAAGTTCGCCGCGGCGCAGCGGCGGGTGGTGCGGCAGCTCGGCACCCAGGTCATAGAGATCGGTCGCCCCGGCGCGCCCGCGTCCTTCACCGGTGAGGTCGCCGTGCCCATGCACACCTATCTCGCCGACCAGATCGACGGCATCGAGATCGACCCCGCCCTGCCCGAACGGCAGCGGCGACTCGCGAAACTCTTGTGGCTCAGCTGGTTCGGCGGCCAACTCGGCAAGAGTCTGCTGGAGCCGATGCTGCGGGTCGGCACCGACCTACTGGATCTGCGCCGCGCCCTGCGTAAGGAGCACCGCTGATGACGGACCTTCGAATCTCGGAAACCACTGCGGGAGAGACCGTTTTCTTCCGCACCGCCGACGGTGTCGACCTGCGGCTGCGTGCAGTCGGTCCGGACGAGGGTCCCGCCGTGCTGCTGGTCCACGGCCACGGGATCTCCTCGGACATGTTCGCGCTGCCCGAGATCCGCAATGTCACCGACGTCCTGGCCGATGCCGGATACCAGTCCTGGCTGCTGGACTGGCGCGGCAGCAGCCGCTTGCCGCACAACGAATCCGGCCGCCCCTACACCCTCGACGATGTCGCGCTCTACGACCTGCCCGCCGCGCTCGCGCAGGTCCGGGAGCGCATCGGCGAGCGACCGCTGTTCCTGGTCGCGCACTGCGTCGGCGCGCTGGCCGTCGCGCTCAGCCTGACCGGCGGCCTGCTGCCCGGCCTCGCGGGCGTGGTCGCGCAGGGTGTTTTCCTGACACCGAAGGTCAGCACCTCGGCGCGGATGCGTGTCCTGCTGGGCAGCGAGCTGATCGGATCCCGCATCGGCCACCTCGAATCCGACTTCCGCAAGGTCGGCCTGTGGTCGTGGCGCACCCCGCTGTACGCGGCCCTGTCCCGCAAGGGCGACTGCCCCGACCCCACCTGCCGCATGGTGCACCACGGCTGGGGCCTGGGCGCGAAGCTGTTCGAACACGATCAACTCGACCCGCGCACCCACGACCGCCTGGCCGACCTGTTCGGCGCGATCCCGCTGTCCCTGCTGCCGCAGCTGCGGCAGATGGAATTGGCGCACGCGGTGGTGCGGTGGAACCTCGACGACGACCGGTACGGCGCGCTGCCGGAGAACGCGCTCGACCACGCCGACCGCCTCGACGCCCCGTTGCTGCTGCTGTCCGGCAGCCGCAACGAGGCGTGGCTCGACTCCAACAAGCTGTGCCACCAGGTACTTTCGACCCGATACCCCGATGTCGACGTGCGCTACACCGAGATACCGTCCTACGGCCACCTCGACACCTTCATCGGCCGCGGCGCGGCCCTGGACGTATTCGGGCACATCGTCGACTTCCTCGACGAGATTTCAGCTCGGCAGGCGTAGCGGCAGGCCCGCAGCGTGGTAGATGGCATCGATGACGGTCATGTTCGCAACCGCCGCCTCCGGCGTGGTCGGGACCGGCTCACCGCGCAGCACGGCCGCGGCGAAGGCGTCGAGTTGATAGTCATAGGAGGGGCGACGCCCGAAACTGCGCAGCCGACGGCCGGATTCGGACTTGACCCACAGCGCGTGCCCCATCTGCGGCATCACCGGATTGAACAGCCGCATCCGGCCGCGCTCACCCACCACCGTGGCGGAAATGCGCACCAGATCCGACGACCACATCGAGCAGCGAATGCGCCCGGTGTGCCCGGATGGAAAACGCAGCTCCGCGCTCATGGCGCGATCGATGCGCGGGTTGTGCAGCTTCGCGTGCGCCGCAACGACTTCCGGCTCCTCACCGCCGAAGGTGCGGGCCATGTGCACGGCGTAGCAGCCCGCGTCCATGAGCGCCCCACCCGCCAGGTCGTAGTCGTAGCGGATATCGGCGAACTTCGGCAGCGGGAAGCTCAGCGCGGTCTCCACCCGCGTCAGCATGCCCAATTCACCGGAGGCGATGATCTTCTCGGCCTCCAGGGTGAGCGGGTGATACCGGTAATGGAACGCCTCCATCACCACCCGATCGGACTCCGCGGCGAGCGTGGCGATCTCCCGCGCCTCCTCGGCATTCGCGGTGAACGGCTTCTCGCACAGCACATGCTTTCCCGCCGCCAAAGCGGCGCGAATCCAGCGGCCGTGCAGGCCATTGGGCAGCGGAATGTAGACCGCGTCCAGATCCGACGCGGTGACCAGCGCCTCGTAGCTGTCGTAGATCTGCCTGATGCCGTGCTTGCCGGCGAACGCCTGCGCCCGCGCCCGGTCCCGGGCCGCGACCGCCGCGACCACGACCTCCGGATTCCGCTTGGCCGGTCCGATCAGCGCGTTCGGCGCGATGGCGGCCGCGCCGAGGATCCCGATGCGCAGCGGGGCCTGGTTGCTATCGCTCATCGGCCGACCCTAACAGCCCCGCACCTAATGCTGAATGCGGTTGCTTCACAGCAGATTTCCGAACGAAAGTCGAGAGTATGCGTATCGCCTTGTTGACGGCCGGAACCCGCGGCGACCACCAGCCCTACCTGGCGCTGGCCGATGAATTCCGCTCCCGCGGCCACCACGTCGAGATCACCGCCACCGAGAACTACGCCGACGTGGTGCGGCGCTCCGGCTTCGAGCCACACGTCATCCCGTTCAACTCGGCCGAACTGCTGGAGTCGCCCGCCGCCAAACGCGGTCTGTCCTCTGGCAATCCGCTGCCGTTCCTGCAGATCATGCGGGATACGGTCAAGATCATGGCGGGGGAGCGGGGCGAGCAGATGGTGCAGGTTCTCAACGACGCCTGCGAATCCGCCGACGTGATCGTATCCTGCGCCTCCACCCTGCCGTGGGCCATGGAGCGCCGCGAGAAGACCGGGCAGCCGGTGATCGGCGGACTGCCGTACCCGCTCGAGCGCACCGCGGAATTCCCGTCCTCGTTCATGGCCAAGCGCATGATCGCCTCGCGGCGGCTGCGGCTGGCCACCTACACCGCCTTCGAAATCGCCTACGGTGTGGCGTATCGCCAGATGGATCGGCGGGTGCGCGCCCTGATGGGCCTGCCCGGCGCGCCCCGCAACCCGTTTCGGCGCCTGCGAGAGGACGCGATCCCGTTGGTGCACATGGTGAGTCCGGTGCTGCTGCCCAAACCCGCGGACTGGCCGGAGCGCTCGGTCGTCGTCGGCGCGCCGATCCTGCCGGAGCGGCTGCGCGGCGCGTGGGGCGAGGCGGAGGTCGATCCGGCGCTGTCGGACTGGCTCGACGAGGGCGAGGCGCCGATCTACTTCTGCCTCACCGGCATGCCGATCCTGGATCCGGTCGGCAGCTGCGACCTGATCGCCGCCGTCTGCCGCAGGCTCGGGGCGCGCGCCCTGGTGACGGTGAAGGGCGACGGCTACCCGCGCGGCATCGGCTACGACCGGCGACTGTACGTGCTGGACTCCTTCGACTACGACCGCGTGCTGCCGCGCTGCCGCGCGGTCGTGCATCACGGCGGCAGCGGCAACACCCACGATGTGCTGCGTGCCGGACTGCCCGCCGTTGTCATCGGGGTGCACAGCGACCAATTCTTTTATGGCTGGCGGATTTCCGCGCTCGGCCTCGGGGACGACTTCCCGTACCCGTCGCTGACCGAGAACCGCCTGTACGAGGCGCTGGTGCGGACCCTGACGCCCGAGGCGCGCGATCGGGCCGCGGAACTCGGCCGCCGAGTCTCCGCCGAGAACGGCATCCGGGCCGCGGCCGACGCCGTGGAGCGACTCGTCCCGGCCGGGTCGGCCGATGTCCACGGGTCCTGAACCATGGCCGAATCCATTCACGTCGCGCTCTTCACCGATTTCCATCCGGCGACGCTGGGCGGTGTCCAGACCGCCATGCGGTCGCTGTGTGCCGGTCTGCGCGCCCTCGGTCACCGCGTGACCGTATTCTGTCCTCCCGCACCGGGATTCGAGTCCGATGATCCGGACACGGTGATCCTGCGGCCGGTTCGGTTCTCGATGTCCAATGGCCTGCCGCTGGTCCTGCCGACCCGAGCCAATCGGCGACTGATCGACGCCGCCTTCGACGAGCGTGGTCCCATCCACCTGGTGCACGTGCTGACCACCTATGGCGGTGGGATCGCGGGCATCCGGGCAGCCCGTCGCCACGGTGTCCCGATCGTCCAAACCATGCAGAGCCGCGACGACGCGATGATCGAAAAGTATTCACCGGCACCATATTTCGCTGCCTTGTCCATGCGGCTGCTGCACGGCTGGTTCCTACCGCTGCGACGACAACCGGTCTACACCGGTGACAACCGCACCGCGCGGCTGGCGTGGCGGCCGCTCATCGCCCATGCCCAAGCAGCGGACCACGTCATCGTCCCCACCCACCATTTCGCCTGCCGCCTGAAGACGCGCGGTGTGGATCGCCCAATCCATGTGGCGTCCAATGGAATCGACGACGCACTGATCGACCGTCTCCGCACCGGCGAGGCGGAAACCCCGGCTTCCCAGGACGGGCCGTTGCGCCTGCTCTGGTGCGGTCGGCTCTCCCCGGAGAAGCGTCCCCTCGAAGCCATCGAGGTGGCCCGCCTCGTCGAGAACTGCACACTCGACATCTACGGCAGCGGCCCACTGTCCGATCGCGCCCGCACCGCGATCGCCGAGGCGAACCTGTCCGACCGCGTCCACCTTCACGGCGAAGTCGACCAGGCGACGTGCATGACCGCTATGCGCGACCACGACCTGCTGCTGCTCACCTCCGACTGCGACACCCAGGGCATGGTCCTGCTCGAAGCCATGGCCATGACCCTCCCAATCCTCTACTGCGATCCGGACCTCGCCGAAACCATCCCGGCCGCGGGCGGCCTGCTCACCCCGGACCCCGCACCCGAGTCGTTCGCCGCGACCGCCCAGGCCCACAACCGGATTCAGCTCGCCGCCCTGCGCGCAGCCCTCGCCACCCACGCCGATACGCCCCGCCAATCGCGTCATCTAGGCGACCTCGTCTCGGTCTACACCGCGGCCCTCGAGGTTAATATTCCCGGACGAATCCGAACGGGCAGGTGGCAATGGCGGCCCACTGCAAGGCCAGCGCCGCCCCGTAGGACCAGCCGACGATCAGCGGCCGCCGCACGTCCCGCGCCGCGGTGACCGCGTCGATATCGCGCAGGCACGCCTCGAACGAATAGTCCGCCGACTTCTTCGACCGGCCCGGGCCCGCTCGTCGAAGGTGATGTGACGCCAGTCGCCACCCAGTTCGGCGATGACCGGCCGGCAGCCGCGCCGGGTCCTCGGCTTCCTGCGCGAGCATCCGCATGTACCGGTGGAGGAATCTATCGTCCGCGACGGGGCCGGTGCAGTCGAGCCAGTAGTCGGCGATGACCGACGGAGCGAGTAGGTCAACGGCAATGATCGCCCGCCGGAGCAGTTCCAGACGCGCGGGGTCTTTGGTGTCGGCCCGAAACCAAATACTCTCGACCAGAGGCTCATCGCCGTTCAACTTGATGAAACAGGACGCGTCCACGCCGTAGCAGTAGGCGTCATTCGCGTAGATGCCCATCGGGTCCCGTCTAGTCTCGTCGAGCCCTGCCGACGCCGTCGCGACGAACCGCCGGACCCGCGGCATGATCGGTGCCAGTACCGCATCGACCTGTGCGAACGCCAGCCCTGCCTCCGCGTAGTCGTGCTAGGGCGCCGCGATCTCGTGCACATCGGTCCAGCCGATGCCGTCCGGCGCGCGGTTGGCACCGCGCGCGACCTCGCTCGCACGCAAGTCGCCCGCCACTTCGGTGGAGGCCGCCAGAGGGTGAAGGCAGCGCATGCGCCACTCGTCCTCGTGGATATGAATCTTCGTCATGGCGGCGAACTCAGCGACCCTGACGACCTTGGTGTCGCCGATGAATGCCTCCCAGGCGAAGCGCTGGGCGGCGACCTGGCCGGGCTGGATCACGCCGATCGGCGAGTCGATCGGCGCGGTCGCGACCGCCACCTCGCGGCTGCTGCGGATCTCGGCGTCGGCGAAGCCGAGCGCGTCCAGGCACATCCGCACCGACTGGTCGAACCCGTTGTCCAGCAACGCCAGCATGGGACCGTTCATCGCCTGCGCGGGCGACTGACCGAAACCCATGAGGTGGCGTACGACGTCGGATGCGTTGTAGGTGCGGATGTCGGAGTACTCCTCACCGCGGACGAACGTGATTGCGCTGGACAGGCCCGTGAAGAACAGCGGCTGCTGCTCGGTGGCACCGCCCGGGTCGATCCCGGTCCCGTGCAGCGTCACGCCGCCTTCGCGGGCCGGGGACGTCATCCTCTCCTTCTCCTCCGCGGTCGGCCAGAACCAGCCCAGCGGCGTGACGACGTTCTTGCCCGAACGCAGAATCGCCGCCACCTCTTTGGGATTCGGCATCAGCGGCGAGTAGAGGACGCAGTCGGCGTCCATCGCGAGGATCTCGTCGATGCTGTTGGTGGCGGTGACACCGATCGGGCCGATCCCGGCGAGCTCACCGGCGTCCCGGCCGACCTTGGCCTCCGAATGCACCCAGCACCCGACGAGCTCGAGATCCGGGTGCAGCTGGATCTAACCGATCGCGGCCTGGCCAAGCCCACCGGTGGCCCACTGGATCACTCGCAGCGTCATGCATGGAATAGAGCAGGTTCCATTCCTCGAGCGTCAAGGCCGTGCGGTCACCACCTCGGCCGCCACCTCGAGGAATTTCAGGTCGGTGACGGCCGGGACCAGGATGAACTCGTCGCACCCGGCCCGCTCCGCGCCGTCGAGAATGTCGGCGAGCACCTCGGGACTCGACGCCCGCGTCGAGGCGGCGATCATCTCGGCCAGCCTGGGTCCGAGGAAGCCGAGGTAGCGAGCGGTGAAGGCGTGCAACGCCTCCGAGGCATCGGCGACACCCAGGGCGGTGAAGCAGCCACTGACCTTGCGCGGGGTCGTCGCACGACCGGCCTCGGCCCAGCACCGGTCGGCGAGCTCGCCCACCTTGGCGATCTCCTCGGCATCGCCTCGAATACTGAAGCCGGAGATGCCATCCGCCCACCGCGCCGCCCGACGCATCGCCTTCGGCCCCATCGCGCCGGCGAGAATGATCGGCCCGCCCGGCTGCACGCACGCCGGCCCGACCGGGTCCGCGCCCTCGAACGGCGGCTCACCGGCGAGCAGTGACTTCAACTCGGCCACCTTGTCGTCGAGCTGCTGGTGCCGTCCCTTGAAATCAGCGCCGAGAGCACGGTAGTCGTGCTCGCGACCGCCAACGCCCACGGCCACCTCGAGACGTCCGTTCGCGAGCTGGTCGAGAGTCCCGATCTGCTGGGCGACCATCGCCACCGGGTGCTGCGGCAGCACCCAGAGGTTCGCCAAGACCTGCACCCGCTCCGTCACCGCCGCGCAAGCACCCAGCGTCGCAACCATCTCTGGGTTCGAAAACGTCACCCGCTCGCCCACCGAGACACTCGAAAACGGACCCGCGTCGATTCGCCGAGCCCAGTCGACCGTCGTACCCGGACCGTACCCGGGAGCCATCTGCGGAAGCGCGACACCGATCTTCATACGGCGACCCTCTCAGAACCACCCGACCCCGGTCAGGCGATTTCGAGAAGCGATCGCGGTCAACAGATTCAGCGCCGCTCGACATCAGCAGTGCGCGCTCATGCCGAATGCGAGGTATCCCGGCCGCAATACGAGGCGTCGGACGAGTGGGATGATCGGCTGCGAATAGCGAATTCGGCGCAGTTGCGCGTGCCGCTGGGGGATCGGAGGATCCGGATATGGTCATCGGGATTCGAGGCGTACGTGTGGGTCACTGGACCGATATGGTCGGTGAGACCGGCTGCACTGTACTGATTTTGCCGGAAGGAACAACGGCGTCGTACGAGGTCCGCGGTGGCTCACCGGCCAGCCGCGAGCTCGATGCTCTCGCACCGGACAAAGCCGTCCTCCAGGTAGACGCGATTGTGCTGACAGGCGGTTCGGCCTTCGGGCTTGCCGCCGCAGACGGGGTGATGCGGTACCTCGAGCAACACGACCGTGGCGTGCTCACTTCCGGCGGCAAGGTACCCATCGTTCCGGCACTCGCGCTGTTCGACCTCGATGCGGGAAGTCCAGCCGCGCGCCCGACCGCCGAACACGGATACGCCGCCGCAGCAGCGGCCGCTGGCGACCAGGTGCTCTGCGGGCGGATCGGCGCCGGAGCAGGAGCCTACGTCGGCCATTGGCGAGGCACGCAGTCACGACGCCCCGGCGGGATCGCCTATGCCGAAAGGCAACTGGGCGGGTTGGTGGTCGGCGCGTTGTGCGTAGTCAACGCCTTCGGCGATATCGACCACGGTGCTACCGAGATCTCGCTGGACGCTGTAGCGCAGCTGACCCGGCCCTTCGAGTTCGCAGATTCCCGCGCTCATACAACGATCGGTGCTGTGGTCACCAATGCGCGGCTGGACAAGGTCGGCTGCCGAATCGTTGCCCAGGGTGCACACGATGGCCTTGCTCGCGCACTCACGCCTCCGCATACCCGCTACGACGGCGACGGATTCATCGCCGCCGCAACCGGAGAGACGGATGCAGACGTCGACATCGTCAGACTAATGGCCCTGGCCGCCGTTACGGAGGCCATCAGATCGGTCGGACCCCGCACATAACCGCCAAGGCGACCAGACCTCCACCGAACACACTATTCTGCCGCATACCGCGCTGACCGAACCGGCCAGCGCGGGGCGCCGGCGGTCGGAACCCGCTGCGCCGCAGGACGTCTGCTATTGCCGATGACCGAGCATGTGACAGCCAATAATCTTGTGTCTGTGCCGAAACCGATGGAGGCATCCAGCGCCCCGGCCTGTCACACCCATC
>NZ_JBFAXK010000050.1:0-23782 GCF_040680715.1 Nocardia sp. NPDC051981
GACGCTGCGCTGGTCGACCGGCGTGACACCGCTGACCTGCACCATCGGCGCCGAGCTGACCGGCATCGACCTGGCCGCGGCGGCGCACGACGACGATCTTTTCGCCGAATTGCGTGCCCTGCTGCTCGAATACAAGGTCGTGTTCGTCCGCGATCAGGACATCAGCCGCGCCGACCACGTCGCGCTCGCCCGTCGCTTCGGCGAGCTGGAGGACCATCCGGTCGCCGGCAGCGACCCGGACCACCCGGGCCTGGTGCGCATCTACAAGGATCTCGACAGCGCGCCCGAGCACTACGAGAACGCCTACCACTGCGACGCCACCTGGCGACAGCATCCGCCGATGGGTTCGGTACTGCGCTGCGTCGAGGCGCCGCCCGTCGGTGGCGACACCATCTGGGTGAACATGGCCGAGGCGTATCGGCGTCTGCCCGACGAGGTGAAGAACCGCATCCAGGGCCTGCGCGCCCGGCACAGCATCGAGGCCAGCTTCGGCGCGGCCATGCCGCTGGAGCAACGTCACGAACTGGCGCAACGCTTTCCGGACGCCGAGCACCCGGTGGTGCGCACGCACCCGGAGACCGGCGAGCAGATCCTGTTCGTCAACTCCTTCACCACACACCTGGTCAATTACCACACCCCGGAGAATGTGCGCTTCGGCTTCGATTACGCGCCGGGTGCGGCGGAGCTGCTGCACTACCTGATGCGGCAGGCCGCGGTCCCCGAATACCAGGTGCGCTGGCGGTGGACCCCGAACAGCTTCGCCATCTGGGACAACCGGTCCACCCAGCATTACGCGGTCCAGGACTACTGGCCCGCGGTCCGAAAGATGGAGCGCGCCGGGATCATCGGCGACCTCCCGTACTGACATCCGTTCCAGCCCACTCACATTGGAGTAAACTCATGCACTTTCACGACGATGCGCTGTTCCCGGAGGTCCAGGAGAAGCTGGTCATCACCGTCGCCCCCTACGGCCCGGAATGGGAGCCCGACGACTTCCGCGAAGACCTGCCGCTGACCATGGACGAGCACGTCCAGCAGGCGGTCGACTGCTATAACGCGGGCGCTACGGTTCTCCATATCCACGTGCGGGAACTCGACGGCAAGGGCTCCAAGCGGCTCTCGAAGTTCAACGAGCTGCTGGGCCGGCTGCGCGAGGCGGTGCCGGACATGATCCTCCAGGTCGGCGGCTCCATCTCGTTCGCGCCGGAAGGTGATGGCGCCGACGCCAAATGGCTCTCCGACGACGCACGCCACATGCTCGCGGCGCTGGATCCCAAGCCGGATCAGGTCACCATCGCCATCAACACCAACCAGATGAACATCGTCGAGCTGATGACCGACGACGACATCGCGGGGACCTCGTTCACCCGCCCGGAGGTGTACGAGGCCTACCGTGAGATGCACGTGCCGGCGGGACCGGGCTGGGTGGAGGAGCACCTGAAGCGATTGCAGGCGGCCGGAATTCAACCGCACTTCCAGCTCGCGAACATCGCACAGCTCGAGACGGTGGAACGGCTGATCCGCCGCGGCGTCTACACCGGCCCGCTCATGGTGACCTGGGTCGGCATCGGCGGCGGCTTCGACGGACCCAACCCCTACAACATGATGGAGTTCATCCGCCGGGTCCCCGACGGCGCGGTGCTGACCCTCGAGACGCTCATGCGCAGCGTGCTGCCGGTCAACACCATGGCCATCGCGATGGGTCTGCACGCGCGCTGCGGCAACGAGGACACCCTCTGGGGGCGCAAGGGCCAGAAGATGACCTCGGTGCAGCAGGTCGAGCAGCTGGTGCGCATCGCCGGTGAGCTGGGTCGCGAGGTCGCCACCGGCAAGGAGGCGCGCGAGATCTACAAGCTCGACGAGCACTATGCCGACGCGGACGAGACGCTCGCCAAGCTCGGATTCGCGCCCAACCGCAAGCCGGGCCAGGTCGGCTTCACCCACCACGCCTGACCAGCTCGCACCGGGCCGCATCTCGGGTCGCTGATCAGGCAGGGCCCGATTTCCGGGGGCATACGGCCGACGGTCGTGTGCCCCCGGTTCCCCCTCTAACTCCGGTGTGCACCACCGTCTCGCACACCGGATACGTAGGAGCACCAATGGAGTTGCACACTACCGCCGCCGGGACGGACGGCCAGCCGGCCGCCGCCCCGGCCACGGCGGTCGCACGGACCCGCCGGGCGTATCCGTGGCTCGTCTTCGCGCTGGCCTTCGGTCTGCTGCTGGCCGATTACATGTCGCGCCAAGTCCTCAGCGCGGTCTTTCCATTCCTGAAAACCGCATGGGGACTGTCGGATTCGCGGCTGGGCTCGCTGAGCAGCGTCGTCGCGCTGATGGTCGGTCTACTGACGTTGCCGCTCTCGCTGCTGGCCGACCGCTGGGGGCGGGTGCGCAGCCTGGTCCTGATGGCGGTGCTGTGGAGCGCGGCCACCCTGCTGTGCGCGGCGGCCGCCGACTACCCGCAGATGCTCGGCGCCCGCTTCCTCGTCGGCGTCGGCGAAGCCGCCTACGGCAGCGTCGGAATCGCCGTGGTACTCAGCGTATTCGCGCCCCGCATGCATGCCGCGCTGAGCGGGGCGTTCATGGCGGGCGGATCGTTCGGCTCGGTGCTGGGCGTGGCGTTCGGCGGGGTGATCGCCGTGCACTTCGGATGGCGGTGGTCGTTCGCTCTCATGGCGGTCTTCGGACTGATCCTGGCGGCGCTGTTCCGGGCGGCCGTCAGCGAGGAGAAGCTCACCCGGTATGCCGCCGACCCGGCGCCCAGCCCGGAAAGTGCGGCGGGCCTTCGAGTTCCGGTCTCGACACTGTTCACCAATCCGGCGGTCCTGTGCGCGTATGCGGGCAGTGCTTTGCAGATCTTCACCGCAGCGGTGCTGCTGTCGTGGATGCCGAGCTTCTTCGGCCGCTACTACGACCTGGCCCCGGACCGGGCCGGCGCGGTCGCCTCGGTGTTCGTGCTGCTCGTCGGCGCCGGAATGGTGGGCTGCGGGATGATCACCGACCGGGTCGGCCGCACCGATATGGCCCGCAAATGGACCACGGCCATCGTGTTCTGCGCGATCGCCCTGGCCTGCCTGGCAATCGGTTTCGCCGTCGGGCACGGCCCGCTGCAACTGCTGCTGATCGGCGTCGGGGCGTTCTTCTCCGGCGGATCGTCGGGACCGGCCGCGGCCATGGTCGCCAACCTCACCCACCCCTCCGTCCAGGCTTCGGCCTTCGGCACCCTCACCCTGGCCAACAGTCTGCTCGGCCTGGCACTGGGCCCGTTCGTTGTCGGCGTCCTCGCCGATCACCTCGGATTGGCGAACGCGCTGCGGCTCGCGCCGCTGACCTATCTGTTCGCCATCGCCGCACTCGCGCTGGGCAAGCGCGCCTATCCGGCTGGGCTACGCAGGCTCGCCGCGCTCGACTCCGACGTATCGCATCGACCTTCGAAAGGACTTGTCGCACCTCATGA
Organism: Nocardia sp. NPDC051981; assembly: GCF_040680715.1. Classification (NCBI taxonomy): domain Bacteria; kingdom Bacillati; phylum Actinomycetota; class Actinomycetes; order Mycobacteriales; family Nocardiaceae; genus Nocardia; species Nocardia sp. NPDC051981. The sequence goes on from NZ_JBFAXK010000050.1 coordinate 3,458, forward strand.
GTGAGACCACCACACCGACCGTTGTAATCGTGCCCGGTCTGCGCGACCACGTCGCCGACCACTGGCAGACTCGGCTCGCCGACCAGCTGGACCGGGTCCGCACGGTGCCGCCGCTGGAGCGGGACAAGCTCTCCTGCGCCGCCCGCGTCGCCGCCCTCGACGCGGTGCTCACCGAGATCGACGGGCCCGTCGTGCTCGTCGCCCACAGCGCCGGTGTCATGATCACCGTGCGCTGGGCGCAGCAGTCCACCCGGCCCGTGCAGGGCGCGCTACTGGCCACGCCCCCGGATTTCGAGACCCCGCTACCGGACGGGTATCCCTCCCGCGAGGAACTGGACGCCAACGGATGGACGCCGATTCCCTGGCGGCGCTTGCCATTTCCCAGCATTGTCGCCGCCTCCACCAACGACCCGCTGGCCACCTACCGGCGAGTCTCCGGGATGGCGGAGGCGTGGGGGAGCCGACTGGTCGATCTCGGCGAGGTCGGCCACCTCAATCCCGCCTCGGGATACGGGGATTGGCCGCGCGCGGCCGAGCTGCTGCGAGAACTCGTCGAGGAGACGATGCCGGCGGCGGCCGCACCGGAGGCCGCCCGATGACGAAGGTCGCCGCATCGGCCGCGGCCGCCGTCGCCGACATCACCTCGGGCTCCTCGCTCGCGGTGGGTGGATTCGGGCTGTGCGGTATCCCCGACGCACTCATCGACGCGCTCGCCGCCCGCGAGGTCACCGATCTCGAGGTGATATCCAACAATTGCGGCACCGATGCGCACGGCCTCGGAATTCTGCTGGCGGACAAGCGCATCCGTCGCATCACCGCCTCCTATGTGGGCGAGAACAGCGAGTTCGCCCGCCAGTATCTGGCCGGCGAACTGGAGGTCGAGCTGACCCCGCAGGGCACCCTCGCGGAGAAGCTGCGGGCCGGCGGCGCGGGCATTCCGGCGTTCTTCACGCCGGCGGGGGTCGGTAGCCCGGTCGCCGATGGCGGGCTGCCGTGGCGGTATGCCGCGGACGGATCGGTCGCGGTGGCCTCGCCCGCCAAGGAAGTACGCACCTTCGGCGGTGGCTGGGGTGAACGGCGTTATGTGCTCGAAGAAGCGCTCACCGCCGACTTCGCGCTGGTGCACGCCCGCATCGGCGACACCGAGGGAAACCTGGTGTTCGAGAAGTCGGCCCGCAACTTCAACCCGCTGGCCGCCATGGCCGGACGCTGCTGCATCGCGCAGGTCGAGTATCTGGTTCCCGCGGGCGATCTCGATCCAGCGCGCATCCACCTGCCCGGCGTCTTCGTCGACCGGGTGGTGCACACCGGACCGCAGCTCAAACACATCGAGAAACGAACCGTCGCCCAGGAGCAGTCGGCATGACCACGGCCACTACGAATCTGGGCTGGTCCCGCACCGAAATGGCCGCCCGCGCCGCACACGAACTCCGCCCGGGCGAATACGTCAATCTCGGCATCGGACTGCCGACCCTGATCCCGAACCATCTGCCCGCCGGCGTCCGCGTCACCCTGCACTCCGAGAACGGAATCCTCGGCACCGGACCATATCCGGCCGCGGCGGACATCGACGCCGATCTGATCAACGCAGGCAAGGAGACCGTCACCACCCTGGCGGGAGCGTCGTTCTTCGACTCGGCCACCAGCTTCGGCATGATTCGCGGCGGGCACATCGACACCGCCGTCCTCGGCGGGATGCAGGTCTCGGCCGCCGGCGACCTGGCGAACTGGATGGTCCCCGGCCACATGGTCAAAGGTATGGGCGGGGCAATGGATCTGGTGCACGGGGCCGGTCGCGTCCTGGTGCTCATGGAACACACCGACAAGACCGGAGCGCCGAAGATCGTGTCCCACTGCACGCTTCCATTGACCGGCGAACGGGTTGTGCACCGCATCATCACCAACCTCGCCGTCATCGATGTCACCCCGGCCGGTCTGATGCTGCGCGAATGCGCCCCGGGTATCACCGCATCGCAGGTGCGGGCCGCCACCGGCGCACCGCTGTCCGTCGTGCCCTGACCGGCCGACTCCTGGTCGTATCGAAACACTCTGCACCACAGTATGTTTCGCCGATCCTGTGAAGGAAATCCATGCTCAATCTCGCCGTGCTACTCGAGGACACCGCCCGGCGTCGCCCCGGCAAACACGCCGTCGTGCTCGGCGACCGGCGCCTCACCTACGCCGAACTCGACGCCCGCGCGAATCAGGTCGCGGATCTGCTCGTCGCCCGCGGCATCGCGCCCGGAGACAAGGTCGCCCTCTCCTGCCCGAATGTGCCGGAATTCCCGATCATCTACTACGGGGTTCTGAAGGCCGGCGCGGTCGTCGTACCGCTCAATATCCTGCTGCGCTCCCGTGAAATCGCGTATCACCTCGACGATTCCGAGGCCGACCTGTACTTCTGTTTCGAAGGCACGGGCGAGCTGCCGATAGGGGAGTACGGGCGCGAAGGGTTCCGGCGCGCGGCGCGCTGCCGCCACCTCATCATGATCACCGATGATCCGGCCGGATTGTCGCCGTATCCGGAGATCGAGACCCTCGCCCAGGCGGTCGCACAGCGCCCGGAGCGATTCGGCACCGTGGCTCGGCGCTCCGACGATACGGCGGTCATCCTCTACACCAGCGGAACCACCGGCCGGCCCAAGGGTGCCGAGCTCACCCACTCGAACATGCTGCTCAACGCTCTGACCGCGAACCGGTTGTTCGACAACACCTCTGCGCGTCACGACACACACCTGGTGGTGCTGCCGCTGTTTCATTCCTTCGGCCAGACCCTCAGCATGAACGCACCGCTCTCCGTCGGGGCCACCCTCGTGTTCATGCCGCGGTTCGACGCTGCCACGGCGCTGCGGCTGATGGAGGACGAGCAGATCACCTTCTTCGCCGGCGTGCCGACGATGTACTGGGGACTGCTCAACGCCGTCGAGGAGGGCAGCGACACCGGCCGCATCGTGCGCACGCTGCGCAAGGCGGTCTCCGGTGGCGCGGCACTTCCGGTCGACATGCTCTCGCGATTCACCCAGCGCTTCGGTGTGCAGATTCTCGAAGGCTACGGGCTGTCGGAGACCTCCCCGCTGGCACTGTTCGCCGATCCGGACCGCGACCCGCGCCCCGGATCGATCGGAGTTCCCGTGTGGGGCATCGAAGCCCGCCTCATCGACGCCGACTGGAACGACATCACCGGCACCGGCGAGATCGGGGAAATCGCGGTGCGCGGCCACAACGTGATGAAGGGCTACCACAATCGGGCCGAGGCGACCGCGGAAGTCATGCAGGACGGCTGGTTCCGCACCGGCGACCTGGCCCGGCGAGACTCGGACGGCTTCTACTATATCGTCGACCGAGCCAAGGACATGATCGTGCGTGGCGGGTTCAACGTCTACCCGCGCGAAATCGAAGAGGTGCTGCTCACCCATCCGGCGGTCTCGCTGGTCGCGGTCGTCGGTGTCCCCGACGAGCACTACGGCGAGGAGATCAAGGCCTGCATCGTGCGGCGAATCGGCACGGCGACAACCGAAACCGAGCTCATCGACTGGTCCCGTGAGCAGTTGGCCGCTTACAAGTACCCGCGAATCGTCGAGTTCACCGACACCTTGCCGATGACCGCCAGCGGCAAGATCCTCAAGCGCGAACTCGTCGCGGCCCATACCGCCCCAGGGACAACGGTTCTCGCGAACAACACAGCCTCCGGCGTTTGACCGCCGGATGCGGGGGCCGCCATAAACCCCCGCTCACCACGGGCGAGGTCCGCAGGGCCGCGCCCGATTCCATCAATGATGATGAGGTACCCATGAAGATGAGGAAATCCGCAGTAGTCGCCGCATTCGCAGCGACTGCAGTGGTCATTCCCGCCGCAACGGCCTACGCGGAACCGACCGCTGGCGGCGAATCCGCGCCGGTGGCATACGAAGTCACCCGGCAGGGCGACTCCGCCGTTATTACCGTCAGTGACGGCACGCTGCGCCGTCTGGACGAGCAACTGGTGCTCTTCGACCGCCACGACCGACCCGTCGCCGCCCTCCCGCTGACCTACCGCATCGACGACACCGCCTACCCTGTCACCGCCCGACTCGACGGCTCGACCGCGACCCTCACACCGTCGAAGGCCAACCCGCAGCAGATCACTCGGGTAGACGCCCGCGACGTCGTGACCGTCGACCAAGCGGCAACCCAAGTGGCCGAATCCTTTACGCCACGTGACGCACAAGCCTTGGGTGCGTTCGCGCAACGCGTCGCGATCGGTGCGGCCGTCAGCGCCGTGCTCGGTGCCGTCCTCGGCGCCGGTGTCGGCTGTCTGGTCGGCGGTGCCGCGGGCGCCGTCATCTCCAGCCCCGTCATCGCTTTGCTGGTGCCTTTCGTCGGCGCCACCGTCGCCGGATGCGTGCTCGGCATGGCAACCCTCGGCGCGGTCGGTTCCATGGCCGGCATCGTCCTCGCCGGTGGCCCCGTCACCCTCTTCTCCGCCATCCAGTACTTCTCCACCATCCTCACCCCCTGCCCACCCGAACTCCCGTACTGCAAGGACCCGGCGCAGCCTGCGCCACAGGCGAAGTAGCCGACGCTGCTTATCCGTTCGCGCCGGAACTGCGGGCATCCAGTTCGGCGCGGGCGGTCGCGAACCACGCCTGGGTACCGACCAGACCGGCTTCGATGTCCTTCCGGGCGCCCTTGAAGCCGTACAGATCGCCGGCGAATCGGGTCAGCACCGACCCTTCGTGCTCGTCGAGTTCCTCCAGCAGGTCGCCTTCCTCTAGCAGGTAGGCGACACCGGCAATCTCGCCGCTGGTCCACACGGATCGATAGTCGTCCCACCCGTTCCGCCTGACCGCAAGCGCCCGTTCGACAAGGTCTGCTCGCAGCGCATCTCGTTCAGCGTCGGTCGGCTGCCGAGTCTTGAGATGGTCCCAGTTGATCCGTTCTGCGTCGGACACGTCGGATCCCGTCCTTCCGGGTCGGTTATGGGCGGTACTGCGCAAATGTATGCCGCAGTCGTGATCTTGTCGCCGCTCGGGCCACGAGTCGCCGCATCTCATCTCGGGTTCCGGGTCCATGCCGACCGCTTCGGCGACGTCGGCTGCCAACAGTATGGCCGACTGCCCTGTGCCCCAGCCCAGGTCGAGGAGTCCCCCTCAGCACTCCGGCCTTGGACCCGAAGTGCGAGTAGATCGTCTGCGGTGCGACCCCTGCCTCGCGGGCGATGCTCCGAATCGACGTACCCGTGTATCCGCTCTCGGCGAAGAGCCGGCGTGCGGTGGTCAGGATGATCCGCAGCGTCAGTTGCTCACGTCGATCGCACAAGCGGATCACGCTGGATTGCTCCGCCGACATCTACCCCTCCCGTCAACAACCTCACGAGAAGTGGTACGCGCGTACATGTGTGCCCAGTTTTTGAGAGGTTTCGTTGTAATTCCGTAGCGTGCGCGCCAACCAAACGTAAACGAAACTGAATCAGGCGTTTTCAGGCGGAGTGCGGATTCTGACCACCGATAACGTTCACTTATCGGGTGTCAGAAGGGTTCGGTTTGATTTGGAGCGCTTCAGGTTTCGTTTCGTGTTGTTCCGTTGGATTCGACGAAACCAACGCTACGATTTCTGTTGTGTCGAGCATCTGCAACTACCCCGGCTGCACCAAACCGATTACGCGTGGCGGAGGGCCGGGGCGTCCGTCGGAATACTGTGATCACCCGGAGCACACGCGCTGGCGGGCCTGGCGAGAGCGGCAACGGCAGCAACAAGCCGAGGGGGAGACGCCCCCGGCGAATGTCACTGTGACGCAACGGGGGCCGGTGACTGTGGCTCGGCTGCGGGCCGATGAGCTGCTCGGACAGTTCCGAGCGATCGCCGAACAGCTTGGGACGACGCTCAATACCGCCGTGGCGGAGTTGTCGACGCTGGCCGATCCGGCCGTCGCGGAAGCTCAGGTCCAGGCCGTGCAGGCGGATGCGGCACGGCGGATCGCGGAGGCGGAGATGGCCACCGTGGCGGCCGAGCAGGCGCGGCGGGAGGCCGAGGAGGCCCGGGCGGCAGCCGAATCGGCGGCCGAGGACGCGGCGCTGGCCGCAGAGGAAGCCGAGAGCCGGATCGCGGAGGCGCTCGCCGCGCGCGACGACGCGCTGAAGGAAGTCGAGCGGGTAACGAAGCAGGCGGCCGACGATGTGTTCGCCGCCCGGGCGGAGGCCGAAGCCGAGATCCGCACCATCCGGCGGGAATCCGCCGAGGACATCGAGCGGGCGCGCCAGCAGGCCGGCGAGGACATCGAACTGGCTCGCTTGAAGGCGGCCGCGGAGGTCGAGCAGGTGCGCCGGGACGCCGCCCAGCGGATCACCGCGGCGGGCGCGGAACGCGATCTCGCCGTACAGCGTGCCGCCGATGCCGAGCGCACCATCGAACGGGCCGAAGCCGCTGTGGCCGAACGCAGTCAGGCGGTCGCCGACACTCGGGATGAACTGAAGACGGCCCGCGCCGAGCTCGATCGGTCGCGGACGGAACTCACCGAGGTGCGCCGGCAGGCCGCCGCCGACTTGGCCGCGGTGCGTACGGAATCGGCGGCCGCCGTCGACAAGACCCGGCAGGAGACCGCCGAACGGCTTGCCGCCCTGGACGATGCCCGCACCCAGACCCTGGCCCGTGCAGAACGCGCCGAAAAACAGCTGGATGCCCTGCTCGCGCAGCGTGATCCGGCCTCGGTGGTGAAGCCGTGAGAGTAGCGTCGGCACTCAATCGATAAATCGCAGGTACCTGATCGATAAGTGGCCCATGGAAATAGGGGCACCGAGCACGATAGCGTCCGGTTGCTGGAGCCCTTAGGGTCGAGCGGGGGGTGTTAATGCCCCTGGATTCAAGGTTGCCGATTCGGTTCTGGATCGGCGAAAGATGTTCGTGCAGCGGATGAGTCGGGGCTGGGGCTGCACCCTCAGGAGGAATCGATGTCCGCTCTGGCGGAATGGCGTGGTCGGTCGCTCCCGCAAACGGCCATGCGTATCGCGGTGCTGATGATGACACCGGTGGTCGCGCTGGTGGCGGGTTGCTCGAGCGACTCGGGAAAATCGACCGCGAGCGCGACGACGGTCAAGCCGTCGGCCAGCGTGACGAGCACGGTGGCGGTCTCGACTACTTCCGGTGCGCCCGTGGCGAGTCCGGGTGCGGGCCGGCCGGTCGGGGGAAGTCCCGTGGCGGGCTCGCCGGGCGGCGTGGCGCCGGAGCAGCAGCCCCCGGGCGAGTCGCCCGATACCCCGCCCGTGTCCGACTCGGCCCCCGGCGGAACTCCCGCGCCGGACAGTTACGTCAAGTGCACCGACAAGATCAACTATGTCGGTGACCCGCGCAGTAATGCCGAGATCAACCGTCTCGGTGAGATACTCGGCCATTGCCCCGATCCGGTTTCGGCGTCCATAATCCCGACGCCGACCACCACAGTCGCCCCGACCACCACCACGGATCCGGGAACCGCCGCACCGATCACGACCACGACGACCGCGCCCCAAACCACTACTCCCGCACCGACAACCACTGCGGCGGCGCCGACGACCGCGGCCGCCGCGGGCGCTACGCAGTAGGCACGATCCGTCGTTCGGAGCGGCTCGCGATGTTCGGGTGGACGGCGCAGGACTTCCTGGTGGATAGCGGTATCGTCGATGAGGAAAGAGGGGTGTGACACTTGAACATCAACGCCATGCGAGCGCGGCAGTCCCGGCCGAGCGTGGCACGCGTATACAGCTACGTACTCGGCGGGCGCGACAACTACGGTGTCGACAAGGATGTCGGTGACTACTTCATCGAGGACCTACCCGGATCCGAGCGGTTGGCCATCACCAATAGGGACGCTGTGCTCCGGGCCGTGAAAGCCATGGCGGCTGCCGGGATTCGCCAGATCATCGATATGGGTTGCGGCCTGCCTGCCAGCGTCAATGTGCACCAGGTGGTGCGGCAGGTGTATCCGGATGCCCGCGTAGTGTACGTGGACGACGATCCGTTCGTGGCCTCTCATGGACGGGCGCTGCTGGCCGTGGATGACGGAATCGTGGTGCTGGAAGCGGATATTCGTGATCCGGACAGCATCCAGAAGCATGCCGACGTACAGCGTGTGATCACATTCGACGAGCCGGTGGGCATCCTGTTCGGAATCACCCTCAGCTTCGTCAATGACGAAGAGGATCCGGCCGGCGTGGTTCGGTACTGGTCGGATCGCTTCCCTTCCGGTAGCCGGGTCTATATCTCACACTTCCGTTCCGGCGCCACCCGCGAGGCCGTGGCGACCGCGAACAAGATCGTGGAAGCGTTCGGTCGCGGCCGTTTCCGCACCGAACCGGAGATCGAGTTCCTCTTCGGTGCACTCACACTGGAGGAGGACGGCCTGCGCCCATGCGCCCAGTGGCGTCCCGATCCATCGGAGTCCGACGCCGGCAATCCGGAGCTGACAGTCTGGGAACAGCTGGTGGTCGGCGGCATGGCCCGCAAACCGTAACCCTGTCACGCAAATGCGGTGTTGCCGACCGAATCCCGTTCGGCAACACCGCATTTGCGTGTCAGCGCGGAGTGCGCCACATCGGCCACAGCGGTGGACCGCCGCGGGTCGCATCGAGGGTGCCGGTGACGTCGAAGCCGAAGCGTTCGTAGTACGGGACATTCTGAGGTTTGCTGGATTCCAGGTAGGCGGGGATGCCCTCGGCGTCGCACCGCTCGAGGCGGGACCCCATCAGCGCCTGGCCGTACCCCTGACCGCGGACGCTGGGCAGCGAGCCGATGACGGCGAGATACCAGTGCGGTTCGCGAGGATGGGCAGCCGCCATGCGGTCGGCGAGCTGGCCGGCCATGAGCAGGCGGTGCCGGAAGGCGTAGGCGAGACCCGGCAGCTGGGGCGGCATCGCGGTGTCGGCGACGTGCCAGTGGCCGGGCGGGGCCCAGAGTGCCGCGCCGACTATGGAATTCGCATCGTTGCAGGCCACCTCGACACCGCCCAGGGGAACGAAGTGGTGGCGAGCCTGGGCGGCGAAGAGGGCGGCGGCGCGGCGGGCCCGGGTGGCATCGTCCCGGATCAGCCACGTGATGAGTGGATCGTCGGAGAACGCGATGCCGAGCACGCGCGCCAATTCGGGAATGTCGGACATTTGCGCCGGGCGCACGGTGATCCCCATGCGTTCACGGTAGCTGTTCGGCGGCCTCCCCATGAGGTGCGACGAGCTGCTGTGCCGCATCGTGATCATGGGTGGGGATCACCGGCAGGAGCCGTTGCGCCAGGTGCAGCCGGTGCAGGGTTTTGAAGGTCAGATCGCGATTCTCGTCGACGAAAATGCCTGGGAAACCGGACTTCTGGCGCACCTTCTCGATCTGCAACGCATGCCAGGCGGCATCGCCCGCCAGCAGGATCCACCCGCGCGCGGTATGCGCGAGCAGGCCCACGCTGCCGGGCGTGTGCCCTGCGAGATCCACCAGGACCACGCTGCCGTCACCGAACAGGTCACGGCTGCGGGTGAAGGTGAGCACCGGCGGGCCGTCGAGGTCGTACTCGACCGTGGGGCGGTCCACCAGTGCATCGCGCACACCACCGACCGGCGCGACCGGCCCGGTCATAACCCAGTCCTTCTCTGTGCTGTGGAGGTGAACCGGCAGCCCCGGGAAATCGAGGAGTCCGCAGACATGGTCCCAATGCGCATGCGTGGGCAGGGCGAAGTCGAGCGCGGGCAGGGTGGGCTGGGACTGCAGGCCGGTGATGGTCGGGATTGTCTCGACGGGCGGGCGCACGACGGGACGAATGACCGCGGGCAGCTGCGCGATGGCGCGGTGCTCCGCATCGATGCAATAGCTCGGGTCGACGATGAAGGTGGCGTCGGGGTGCTGGACGACGAAGGAGGTCAGCGAGCTGGCGATGCGTCGCGGTGTGAACACCCCCTCCACGATCGCCGCGGTCGGCGCCGAGCGCGGAAACTGCGGCAGCGCCGTGACCCTGACGGTGCGCTCGGGCGCCGGCAGCCCGGCATCGGTGATGGACCGCAGGAACCGCTGATCGATGGGCCGCGGCCGGACCGCGCCGTGAATGGAACTCACTGCCGCGGTGCAGCATTGGATGATGGTGGACTTGCGCACTGGATCGGACATGCTGGAACGCTAATACTTAAGGTCGACATGAAGTAAAGGGGTAAATCGTGGCCATAGCCCAGGACATGAGAATCGGTGACGCCGCCGCCGCGCTCGGTGTGGAGACGCACGTGCTACGGCACTGGGAGTCGGTCGGCCTGCTCGCGCCGCCGCGCAGCCCGTCGGGCCACCGCAGCTACAACGAACACATCCTCGACTACGCCCGCATGATCCAGACGCTGCAGCGAACCGGACTGTCACTGGACCAGATCCGGCAGCTCGGAGTGAGCGGGTATGACGGCCGGCGGGACATGATCGCCGACCGCCGCGCTGAGGTGCGCGAGCGCATCGAACTGCTGGAGGCGACGGACCGGTTCCTCGAGCACCTGCTCGAATGCGCCCATCCGATCATCAGCGAATGCCCCGACTGCTCGGGGTTCGTGGCGCGGGCGCACGCGCGACGAGCCGCGGAGTTCCCGGACCGCCCCCTAGGCTGGGCGGTGGAGTGAGCGCTCACACTCGCGCGGCGTGAACCGATACCAGGTGTGGGGACGCCGGGGGCCGCTCTTCAATGTTCCCGGACCGGGAGGAGTTGGGAAATGCGCTATCGCACAGGGATTCTCGCCGCTCTGGGGATCCTCGCACTCGGCCTGGCCGCCTGCTCGTCGAGTGCGTCCACCACCTCACCACCGGCGATATCACCGGCAGACACGAGCGGGGCCCCGGTCGCGGGCGCGAGCGCCGCGGCTCCCGCCACCCCGCCGAGCTCCCAGGAGGCAAAGACCACGGTCCCGGCGCGGCAGGCGGCCTGCGGTGCGGGCCAGGTCGACGTGACCGCCGATGTCATGTCCCCGGCCACCGGGCACCGGGGTGTGAAACTCACTTTCAGCCTCGCCGCCGGCGCGGCCCCCTGCACGCTGACCGGCTATCCGGGCGTCGACACCGGCGCGGGCGGCCCACTGCGGCACGCCGATCGGACCCCGCGCGGATACATGGGCGGCCTGCCGCAGGGCAGCGACGAACCGCCCACCGTGACACTGGAATCCGGTCGTCCGGGCGCGGCGGTCGTCGAGGGCATCGCCGTCGACGCCTCCGGCAATCACTGCCCGCTGTACACGAATCTGCTGGTCACACCACCGAATTCGACCGACACCCGCGCTGTCTCAGCGACTATCGACAGCTGTGCCCTGCACGTGCACCCGGTCACCGGGTAAGGCCGGGCAGCTACACCCGAACGGTGTTGTCGGTGGTGACCACCACGCGCGCGCCGTGCGCCGGAACGTGGGTGATATTGCGCATCCGAGACGGTTCGCTACCTGCCCCGTCGGGCAGTGAAAGCTGGTGGCGGGTCAGGATTTCCCGCAGCACCGCCGTGCCCTCCATGAGCGAGAACCCCGCACCGATGCAGCGCCGCACCCCGCCGCCGAACGGCAGCCAGGTGTTGGCGGCGACCGAACCGTCCAGGAATCGTTCGGGCCGGAAGGTCAGGGCGTCCGGGAAGGCTTCCGTGCGCCGATGCGCCAGCAGGATCGAGGTCGCGACCACGGTCCCCTTCGGCAGTTCGTATCCACAGAGTGTCATGTCACGGGTGAGTCGCCGTCCGGTCCCGCTGATGACGGTGTGCAGGCGCATGGCCTCCTTCAGCACCGCCTCGAGGTACTTCTCGTCCCCGTCGTGCGCCGCCCGGCGTGCCAGGTCCTGAACATCGGGATTGGCGGCCAGCTCGTGGCAGGCCCAGGACAGCGCCGACGCGGTGGTCTCGTGCCCGGCCAGCAGTAGTGTCACCAGCTGGTCGCGCAGTTCCTCGTCGGACAGCGGTGCGTCGGTGGAGTTCTCGCCGGAGCCGACCGCCAGCAGCCGCGACAGCACATCGGTGCGCGCCTCCAGGTCCGGATGCGCGCGCCGCTCCGTGATCTCGCTGTAGAGCAGCTCGTCGATGGCGTTCTGGTTGTCGCGGAAGCGTTTCCACGGCCCGCGCCGTTCCAGGAACGGATACTTCCAGCCGAAGAAGATGATCGGATCGATATTGACGATCCGGCGCAGCCGCGGCGCCAGCTGGGCGCGGCGGCGTTCGTCGGTCATGCCGAACACCACCTGCATGATGACATCGAGTGTCAGGTCGTTCATCGCGTCGAGCGTGTGCACCGTCGACCCCGACACCCACCGGTCGACATGCGCCGCGGCGATGGTGTCGACCACCCCGCGATATCCGCGCAGCGACGAGCCGACGAACGCCGGCATGAGCAGCCGCCGCGCCCGCGCGTGCTCCTCCTCATCGGTGAGCAGCAGCGAATGTTGGCCCATGATGTGCACCAGCAGTCGATTGCCCTCGCCGGCATGCAGATCCGCGGGGTCGGCGGCGAAGATCTCGCGGATGTGCTCCGGCCGCGAGAACACCACCAGGTTCTCGGCATAGGGCGCGACCAGATGGAGCGTGAAGACGTCGCCGTAGCGGCGCGCGGACCGGCGCAGCAGGGTCCCGCGCCATTTGCCGTAGAGGGCGGTCTGCACCGCGCGTGGCAGAGGCGGTCCCGGTGGAAAAGCGGTGCCCACGATGCCTGATCCCTTCACCCGGCCGCCTCGCTGCGGCTGAAACGCTTGTCCAACAGCGTAGAACGCGGGCGAACCCGAGGGGAATCCGCTGACGGTATAGGACAGCACCTGACCTAGTTGATTCCTACCGTGGACGCATGACGATTTTCGAGCCCTTCCGAATCGACATCCCGGCCACCGACATCGAGGACCTGCGGACCCGCCTGGCCCGCACCCGCTGGCCCGCCGACCTGCCCGGGGTGGGCTGGACCTACGGCATTCCGACCGCCTACGTGCGGGAGCTGTGCGAGTACTGGGGGAGCGGCTACGACTGGCGCGTCCATGAGGCCGAGCGCAATCGCCACCCGCAGTTCCTGACCGAAATCGATGGCCAGCGCATGCATTTCGTGCACATTCGCTCGCCGGAGCCGCACGCGCTGCCGCTGGTGTTGGTCCACGGCTGGCCCTTCGAGGATTTCACCGGCATGATCGGCCCGCTCACCGATCCGCGCGCCCACGGCGGCAATCCCGCAGATGCCTTCCACCTGGTCATCCCGACCCTGCCCGGCTTCGGCTTCTCCGGCCCCACCCACCGGCCGGGGGACGCCTCGACCGAGCGCAGCGCGGAACTGATCACGAACCTCATGGCCGCGCTGGGTTACGGGCGATACGGGGCGCACGGTGGCGACGCCGGGTCCTTCATCGCACCGCAGTTGGGCAGGATCGCGCCGCAGCACCTGGCCGGTATCCACCTCAACGACCCGATCACAGTCCCGGCCGGGGACATCGACCCGGCCGACCTCAGCGCCCGAGACCGGGAGAAGCTGGCCCGGTACCAGGACTGGAACCGGTTGGAGACATCCGGCTACGCGGGCATGCACTCCACGCGACCGCAGACTCTCGCCCCGGCGATGTCCGATTCGCCGGCCGGGATGCTGGCGTGGGCCCTGGATGTGGTCAACACCTATACCGATCCGGCGAAGCCGACACCCGATGCGGCGATCGACCGCGACCTGCTCCTCACCGATCTGTCGATGCTGTGGTTCACCGACACCGCCGGCTCCTCCATGCGGCTCTACAAGGAATCCCGGCATTGGGGTGCCGCACCGGCCGATTCCGGCGTTCCCACCGGTGTCGCGGTCTTCCCGGGCAGCAGCAGTATTCGCGCTGTCGCCGAGCGCCGGAACACGATCGTGCACTGGTCGGAATTCGATCGCGGCGGCCACTTCGCCTCGATGGAAGCTCCCGATCTACTGACCGCCGATCTGCGTGACTTCTTCCGAAAGTTGCGCGAACCTAACGAATAACGCACCGCCGCAAGAAGTTCCGCCGCTATCCCGCCCATCTCTGGCAGGATGGCGGCATGGCCGAGATTCACAGGACGACCATGGCGCCCACCAAGCTGGAGCTGCTGGCGCGGTGGCTGCCCACCCGGCACTGGTACTCCGGCGCCGAGTCGCCGGTGCTGTCCAAGTCCGGCGGCTTCCGTCTCGACGATCCGGGGGGCGAGGTCGGCATCGAGCTCATGGTCGTCACCGACGCCTCGGGCGCGGAACCGGTGGCGTATCTGATTCCCATGACCTACCGCGGTGCGCGAGCCGAGGACCTCGACCACGCACTGATCGGCACGTCCGAACACGGTGTGCTGGGCCTGCGCTGGCTCTACGACGCCGCGCACGACCCGGTCTTCATCGAGCAGGCCGCTCTGCTGCTGACCGGCAAGGCCACCGCCCAGGACCAGAGCACGAGCGACACCCCCGACCTGACCGTGCACGTGGTCCCCGGCGACATCCTCTCGCCCGCACCCGGATTTCGTCCGACGGTCGTCGACACCGACACCCACACCGATATCGCCTTCGATTCCGACCGCTCGACCAACGCGGGCGCGGAGCTGATCCGCGTCCACCGCCGCCTCACCACCGGTCCGGCGCTCGAGCGCGACCGCAGCCATGCCGACGCGCTGTGGTCGGCCGCGAACGGCACCTCGTCACGGGGTGTCTTCCTGAGCGCTCCATAGCCGCGGGCCGGCCGGTGACGCGCGGTACGTCACCAGCGAACCCGGCCGTGGCTCAGTCGTGTTCGATGTCCTTCTTGATCTCGCTGAGGGCGTCGACCGGAGTCAGGTTCTGGCCCAGGGAGTTCTGCCCGAGCTGGGGCCAGCCCTTGCCGTCCTGTCCGAGCAACTGGGTCCAGATGTCGCGCAGCATGCGGCGGTCGTCGTCGGTGAAGCTCATGTCGTCTCCTGTGAGTAGGGCGCGGAATTGGTCGGGGCTGCCACGGAAGGCATCCACGTCCAGGGAGCGACCGGCCACCGAGCCGCTGTCGCTGAATTGGAACACCGCGACCTCGGCGCCGCCGTAGGGCTGCCAGCCGATGTCGTCGTCACCGGGGTAGATGACCGATGCGTAGCCGGAGCGGCCGTCGCCATAGTTCGAGGTCATCAGCGGCGGAATTCCGCTCAGATCGGGTGAGCCCATCGTGCCTTCCCAGTACCAGTGCGGCAGGTACGAGAGCGCGACGTGCACACCACGGTTCTCGATAGCGGTGCGCACCGCCTCGAACACGCCGATGTCGCCGGAGTTCAGCTCGTGGTCGAGCATGGCCGGGATGCCGTGATCACCGAGATGATCGACGAACAGCGCGGCCTGGGCGTCGGCGTCGACATCGCCGCGCACGTAGTGATAGCCGACGAGGATCTTGCCTGCCGCCAGGGTTGCGTCGCGGAACGCGGGCCAGGAGTCGTCGGTGTAGTAGTCGCCCTCGCTGACCTTGGCGATGACGAACTCGAATCCCTCGGCGAAGACCTCCGTGAGGTCGAGCCCGTCCTGGTAATTCGAGATGTCGATGCCGAAAATCGTTGCGTTGGAAGTCATATCGGGTCCGTTCTGGTCGAGCGCGGGCGGCTCGGCGGCATCGCTCAGCATGGTGAGAGGGTCCAGGCGATCCGGGCCCGGCGGCACCCACGAGTACCGGTGCCACTCGAAGTGCAGGTGCGGGGCGACGCCGCCATTGGTGCCGGAATCGGGATTGACGTGGGCGATTCGGTGCCCGGCCTCGACTCGGCTGCCCAGCTCGACCTCGCGGACGATGTGCCCGTAGACCGTGGTGCCCCCGCCGTCCGCCGCCGGATGGTCGACGACCAGCCGGCCGGCCGGATCGGGTCCGCCGAAACCCGTTGCGGCACCGGCGTACACGACCGTCCCGCCCTGTGAGGCGTACACCGGCTCGCCCCCGCTGCCGCCGTCCTTGCCGAAGTCCACGCCCCAGTGGAAGCCGTCGTCGCGCGGCCCGAATCCCGAGGTGACCAACCGCCCGGCGCCCATGGGCCAATACCTGGTGAAAGCCATGAGTCTTCTCCCCCTTGCGGTACAGCCGATCCGGTGCCCGTCCGTTTGCTGTGACCCGAGTAAAGCGGGATCGCCCATCCGATTCCTCACCCGAACAGATGAATTTTCCCTGTGATAACTCGCCGCTCTCGGCCGATAAACTGGTATCACCTCCGACCGGGGCTCGGCGGCCGGGACGTGATCGTTCTTGATGGGGGGCGGGACAATGGACATGGGGGAGGCGGGCATCTCGCTCGTTCGCTTTTCCGAGCTGATCGCGGAGATCAACCGTGCCACAGGGCAGCCCGGCGCGTGGACACGCGCACTGCGAGCCATCACCGACAGCCTCGGCGGCCACCACGGCTGCCTCGTCACGGCACAGGGCGGGCGGCGGTACATGATCGCGAGCACCACCGAGGGGTTGCGGGACAGCTACAACGAGCGCTACGGGCGCATCGATCCGTTCGCGGCCGTGCTCGAATCCGCGCTCACCGCAACGGTGCTCACCGGTAGCGAGCTGATCCCACCGGATGGCGGGCGCCGGCATCCGTTCTGCACCGGCTGGGCCGCGCCGCACGAGCTCGGGGACGGCGTGTTCGCACGGCTGGCGACGCCGGGCTCCTGGATCGCCGTCTTTCCGCGCGCGGACCGTAACCTGGACCGCGTCCTGGCCGAACGGGTGCTGAGGTTGTTCCTGCCGCACCTGGACCACGCCCTCGACGTCGCCGCGCGACTGACCGATGCCGTCATCGACCGGGATCTCGCGCTCAGCGTGCTCGACCGCCACCGGCACGGCCTGGCCCTGGTATCCGGTTGCGGCCGGGTCGATTACGCCAACCCGGCGGCGCTGGCGATATTGCGGGCCGGCGACGGTCTGCGCCTGGGCGCCCTGGCGCGCCTGGAATCGAACGACCCCGCGATGTCGAGTCGGCTGCGTCGCCTGCTGGCGGCGGCCGTGCAGGCCGGCCCGTCGAATGCCGCGGCCCGCCTGCTCATTCCGCGCGACCGCGACCGGCTGCCGCTGACCGTGTCGATCCTGCCGCTCTGCCCGGGTTCGCAGGAGTCACCGCGCCGCGCGGCACTGATGGTGATCGTCGATCCCGAACGTGAGGAGCCGGGCGGCCGTGAAACCCTGCGCGAGCTCTACGGGCTGACCCGGGCCGAATCGCAGGTCGCCTTCGAGGTTCTGCGCGGCAGTGGGCTGGCGTCGGTTGCCGAGGAGCTCTATATCTCGGTCAATACCGCACGCACCCACCTGCGCCAAGTGTTCGCCAAGACCGGCACCTGCCGGCAGGCCGAGCTCGTCCGCCTGCTGTCGTGCGTGCTCTCGGGTGCCGGGCAATTCGCCGACGGGCGACGCGCCCGTGCCGGTGAGAACGCAAACGTCCAGTTACCTGAGTGAATCGGTCATATCATTTATGCATGCCCGCCAACCGGATCGAGGGGCGAACCGATGTATTCGCCGACTGGGCTTGGCAGTCGCTGGTCGTGACCGGCGGCTGCTCGGTGGTGCTGGGGGTGGTGATGGCGGTGTGGCCGGACAAATCGCAGACGGTGGCGGGGATTCTGTACGGGCTCACGCTGGTGGCGTCGTCGGCGGTGCAGTTCGTCGTCGCGTTCGGGGCGCGGATCGCCACCGCGTTGAAGGTGCTGGAGGTGGTGAGTGCGATCATCGCGCTGGTGCTGGCCGCCTGGGCGTTCACCAGCGGTGAGTGGGTTGCGTTGCTGTCCTTGTGGATTGGGATGGCCTGGGTGGTGCGGGGCATCGTGCAGGCCATTGTGGGCGTGTGGTCGGAGCAGTTCGCGGGGGCGGGCCGGCTGGAGGTGGTCGGGCTGTTGACCCTGGCCGCCGGTGTGGTGATCGGGGTGGTCCAGTTCGAGTCGCTGACATCGCTGTCGATCGTGGTGGGCCTGTTGACCATCGCCCTGGGTGTCTCGGAAATCCTGCTCGGCGTCCGGGTGGAACGCGAGGTCGTCGGAACCGCCTGACAATTGCCGGGGTCGAATACCGGATCGCTCTCGCGTAACTGACCAGTCTGAAATTCGTCAATTGCCCAAAATTTGCCGTTAGGTTCGGATTGTTCATGTGCTCGGGTAATCGATCGCGCGACGGATGCCGCCTTTGCGATGCCTCCCCGGGCTGTTTCGGCCCATCCTGGCCCGGGCCGTTTCGACGCTGTCCGAGGCAGTGGGTGCATCTCTGCATCCGGTGCTGTCCTATCTCGACACCACGCAACCGCTCACCGCGGCAACCGAATACATCGATTCCTTCGATCACGGCCAGCGCTTCAGCCCGTACCTGACCGGGTTCCTCTATGGCGACACTCGCAAACGCCGCATGGCGCTGCGGTTCGAGCAGGTCTCAGGGCGAGCCGGCCTCCCGCAGCGCCAGGCGCGTGGCCTCGATGCTCGCGCGGTCTCCTCGAGCAGCCGCTGTTCGTCCCGGAGCTGTGAACCGAGGCGGTCGGCCACTGATTCGATCTCGAATCTGGGCCAATGTGCTGAGTGCAAGCCGAAATCCGTTTATCCGGATACATCCAGGCTCGGTAGGGTTCGGTGGGTGGCGAGGATTGCGTTTCTGGGTGTCGGGCGTATGGGTGCGGGGATGGCGGGGCGGCTGGTGGCTGCCGGGCACGAGGTGACGGTGTTCAATCGGACGCCGGAGAAGGCGGACGAACTCATCGGGGCGGGAGCGGCATTCGCGGCGACCCCTCGGGAGGCGGTGCATGGCGCCGAGGCCGTTTTCGCCATGGTGACCGACGATGACGCCTCGCGGGCGGCATGGCTGGGCACGGATGGCGCGCTGGCGGGGGAGTACGCGCCGAGCGCATTCGCGGTGGAGTTTTCCACCATCTCCCGGCCGTGGGTGCTGGAGCTGGCGAAACATGCTGCAGCACATGGTCTTCGTTATCTCGACTCACCGGTGACCGGGCTGCCGGATGCGGCGGCTGCGGGGCGGCTGACGCTGTTCGTCGGCGCGGACGCTGCGCATCTCGACGCGGCGCGTCCGCTGCTGGCGCCGCTGTGCATCGACATCGTGCATTTCGGCGCGGTCGGGGCGGGCACGAGCTACAAGCTCATCCAGAATCTGCTGGGCTCCATCCAGATCGCCGCCACCGCCGAAGCGCTGCGCACCGCCGAACTCTCCGGACTGGACCTGGCCGTCGTCACGGACACCCTCTCGCGAGGTGGAGCGGCCAGCCCCACCGTCATCCGCATGTGCCAGGAAATGGTAGCCGGCGTCCACGACCGCGATATCGCCTTCACGGCCGCGCTCCGACTGAAGGACACCCGAATCGGCGTCGAACTGGCCGATGCGGTCGGCACCCCCGCCGCCCTCGGCCACACCGCCGAGCAGATCTTCCAGCGCCTGGTCGACGCCGGGCACGGCGACCTCTCCGAAACCAAACTCATCGACCTGCTGCGCAACTGAAACCTCGATCCGCCACCGCTGCACGCGGTCGTGAGGGTGGCGGGCCAGCTTGACGGGGTCCAGGCGGTCGGGCGTCCGCCGGGGTTCGCGTGGATCCCATCCGACTCGAGCGGCTCGGCTTCGCCGTCTTGATCAGCTGTGGTGTTCGGTCAGAAACCCGACAATTCGGGGGACGACATGCTGCCCGTGCGTCATCACTCCGCCGTGCGCGGCCTCGGGAATCACGCAGAGTTCGGCACCTGGGATGCGATCCACCGCCAATTGTGCTTGGGCAGGACCGAATAGCGGATCGAACTCGAACGCGACGGCCAGCACCGGTACCTCGATCTGCTCGAGTCGATCCATTCGCTCGTTGGTGCTCGAGCCGGAGAGTTCCCCGTCGAGGCACCAGGGACTCCGGCTGAATGCTGGATCTGGCACGGTTTGCGTGATTGCCCCGTTCGAAATACGCTCGGGCGCTTGATAGTTGAAGATGTCGCGGGTGCTCTGATCTTGGACCGGTGGCGGTCCTGTTCCCACATCTTGCCCAGCTGTCGATCGAGCGTGTCTACGCTTCCGACCGGGTGTTGTTCACGATGGATGAAAGCCGTCGAGGCCGACGACCTGCCGGCCCTTTGGCGGGCCGGGGCACCGTGCGGCCGACCGAGGACCGGACATCCGATCGCGTCTCCGCACCGACATCGGATCCTGCTCCGTCGGCTCGGCACTGATGATCTGGGCATGAGAAGTGAACGGGCGCAATACATCCGAGGGGAAATCAGGGCAGATCGTAGGCGGTGGCGTGGCGGGGCTGATACAGGCCGATCTCGCCGGCGCCGGGCACCTTCAGCATGGTGAGCATGCCCCAGCCCGCATTGGTGACCTCAGAGCCTGGTGACAAAGGGTTAAATGGTGGCCAGGGTTGGCCCGTAGAGGGCCGGCCCGAGCTTTCTGATATGGCCTTGATGTGACCACTGCGAC
>NZ_JBFAXK010000051.1:0-23619 GCF_040680715.1 Nocardia sp. NPDC051981
GCACGTCCTGCCACGGCGTCCCCGCCCGTGTCCGCGCGACCTAACTTAAGATCAACGGCCCCGGGGCATCTCGGGGCCATCGCGGTGTCCGCTCATGCCGAATGCCGTGCGCTGGCCGCTACGCCCTCTCTGCTCGGCGGTATCGGCCCGGCTGTGACTGGTTTGGGATCCGTGCTTGTCTTTCACGGTCGTTATCGAACTGCCGCTGCTGGCGAGATCAGCCGATGAAGGGATTGCCCCAGCCGTCGAGGCATGCGGCGATGATCACTGCTGTGCCGGTGTAGCAGGGGATGATCCCGAACCCGGCCAGGAATCGAATCGTGGCGGAGTTCCAGCCTCGAAAGTGCATGCGTACTGTGCTGACGATCGCGGTCACTGCCCAGATAGCCAGCGCGAGAATCGATCCCACCGGTAGGGCCCAGAAGTACAGGACGCTGACCAGCGCCAGGGTGGAGAAGAAGACCATGGCGAACCCGGACACAACACCGAGGATCACGTCCCAGTAGTACCGGATCCAGGTCAAGATCGTTTTTCGGGTGCCTACTCGGGTGCCCGCCTGATCCTGTGGTGCTCGTTTGCCCCGTTCTTGGTCAGTGTTCGTGACAGGGGAGTTGAAGTGTGAGTTCATCACTACTCCTGGGTGTGATCGGCGGCCAGGAAGTGGTCTACCGCTTCGATGTCGTCGTCGCCGGTTTCGAGCAGGCGCTCGTTGAGGATCGGGATCGAGCGGTCCAGCCAGGCGGGGCGTTCGCCGTTTGCGGGCAGTAGTTCGTGTCGTTCGACGAATTGTTCGGCGAGGTGGCGGACCGATTCTCGTAAGGCGCTGACTACTACTCCTTCGGCCAGGTCGGTCAGTTCCTGTAGGAGTGCTCGGATTCGGTCGAGTTGGTCGGTCTCGGTGCTGTCGGCTTGGATGCGGGGCCACAGTGTGCGCTCGAAGATGTCGCCGAAGTCAGCGGCGATCTGATCGGTGTGTGCACGCAATCGGACGATCTGGTCGAGCACCTCGCTCGGCGGTATGTCCAGTTCGGCGACTCGCAGGCCGCTGGTGAGTGCCCAGCGTCGCGTCTGCGGTCTGCCGCGTCGCCATCGGATCAATCCGAGCTGAGTTGCCTTGCGCAGCAAGGTTGGTCGCAGGGCTTTGGGCTTGATCATCAGTCGGATATCGCCCAAGCCGAGTGGTACCCAGTCCTCGGGCCCGCCGGGCAGTGCGAGCAGATCGGCGACGGTCGCCCCCTGCTCGCGCGCGGTCAAAAGTTCGGCGATCGAGGCGAGTGAGAAGCCGCGGTCCTGCAGACGCTGCACCAGTTCGAGACGTTGCAGGTGTGAGCTGTCGTAGCGCGCGGTGCGGCCGACCCGGCGTGGCGCATGCAGCAACCCCTTGGACTGATACATGCGCACGGTGCTCGTCGGGACACCGGCCCGCGCGGCGACCTGCTCGACGGTGAGGTCGGTATCGGTCGTTCGCATGAGTCGAGCATCGCGAGCTCTACTTCGCTAGTCAATACTGTTCTAGTAAATGCTCGAAGTGTCACGTTGGCGGAGTTGAGGATTGCTGCAGGGCGGCGGATCCTGATACCTGTTCACCGCCAGTGGCTCGACCAGGATCAAATGTCCTGAATGCCGCATACCGCGCTGACCGAACCGGCCAGCGCGGGGCGCCGGCTGGCGAGATCGACAGCGGCCCAGAGACATCCGCTCATGCCGACTACCGTGTCCGTCCACGATGCGCAGGAGCGCCTATCGGTACGGATTCAGCATCAGAGTCCGGGGTGTCACCTGGCGCAAGATTTCCATATGCACTGCGGCATCGACGATTTCAACATGGTCCGGCAGCATCGGCCCGCCCAGAGCCAGGGCAGGTACGAACCCGTACATCGTAGTGGGGCCGACCGGACCCAGACGCTTCAAGACCCGTTTGAACAGCGGCTTGTCGTCGTCAGCGTCTTCATCCAGTGTCTTCATGATGGCTGCCGCCTCCAAATTCGCGAGGATCTGGACATCGCGCGAGAAGGGATCCGACATGTTTTCGGAGTTGTCGACGGGAAAGATCTGACCGTAGTGCGGCGTTATGGTCAGGCTCAGCCCTGTCCGCCGACCCCACAGCGACAATCGGCCGAATGCCGATCGGCTCACCGCGACCCACGTGTCCTCACCGAACGGCAGGTCCAGATCGCTGGTCCACGCGTCGACTGTCGGCTGCCACTGCACGGGGTCGCACAACCACAACAGTCCCTTACGGAACCCGGCAAACCCGAAGCCACGCCATAAATCGAGCAAGAAGTCCGGAACCTGCCCTGCGTACTGCTCGAATCTCTCGACCGGAACAGCAACGGACATGGTCGGCCGTCCCCAGCGGTTGCTGACGTCCTTGATCGGAAAAGACACTGCTACCTCACGTGATCCTGTGGCGCGGCCCCCAAGCTGCCCAGCCCGACAGAACTCACCGTAGCCGGTCTCATCAGCCACGATGGATGAGGCTTCGCCGCAACGGTTCTCGCGACCGGACCCAGTTCATCCGCACAACGGTGACCACGAAACTTAGAAGTCAGGAACGCACTATTCTGCCGCATACCGCGCTGACCGAGTCGGCCAGCGCTGGGCATCGGAAGATCAACTGGCCGTGGCGATCCGAGGCCGGCGGAACGTCCGCTATTGCCGAATTGCGCATGTGCCCACTTGGACTCGTGAGGGTGGGTCCGGGCTCGACCGTACGATCTGCTGGATCTGTCCGATCGCGGCCTGGCCGAGCCCACCGGATCACTCGCAGAGTCGCACCATGTTCCGTTCCTCGGGCGTCAGGACCGTGCGGCCACCACCTCGGTCGCCACCTCGAGGAAGTTCAGGTCGGTGACGGCCGGGACCAGGATGAACTCGTCGCACCCGGCCTGCTCCGCGCCGTCGAGAATATCGGCGAGCACCTCGGGACTCGATGCCCGCGCCGAGGTGGCGACCATCTCGGCCAGCTTCGGTCCGAGGAAGCCGAGGTAGTGAGCGGTGAAGGAGCGCAACGCTTCTGACGCGTCGGTGACGCCCAGGGCGGTGAAGCAGCCACTGACCTTGCGCGGGGTCGTCGCACGACCGGCCTCGGCCCAGCAACGGTCGGCGAGCTCGCTTGCTTTGGCGATTTCGTCGGCGTTGCCCGCGACGCTGAAGCCGGAGATGCCGTCGGCCCACCGCGCCGCCCGGCGCATCGCCTTCGGACCCATCGCACCGGCGAGGATGATCGGTCCACCCGGCTGCACGCACGCCGGCCCGACCGGGTCCGCGCCGTCGAACGGCGGCTTGCCGTCAAGCAGTGCTTTCAGCTCGGCGACCTTGTCATCGAGCTGCTGGTGCCGTCGCGTGAAATCGGCGCCGAGAGCGCGGTAGTCGTGTTCGCGACCGCCGACGCCGACGGCCACCTCGAGGCGTCCGTTCGCGAGTTGGTCGAGCGTGCCGATCTGCTGGGCGACCATCGCCACCGGGTGCTGTGGAAGCACAAAGAGATTCGCCAAAACCTGCACCCGCTCCGTCACCGCCGCGCAGGCGCCGAGCGTCGCGACCATCTCCGGATTCGAAAACGTCACCCGCTCCCCCACCGAGACGCTCGAGAACGGACCCACGTCGATTCGCCGGGCCCAGTCGAGCGTCGTACCCGGTCCGTACCCGGGAGCCATCTGCGGAAGTGCAACACCGATCTTCATGTGGTGACCCTCTCAGACCCACCCGGCCCCCGTCGAGCGATCTGAATTCAGACAAGGGATAGCCACCAACAGGCTGAGCGCCACTCGGCCGCCAACAATGCGCGCTCATGCCGATGAGCGTGCTTCGAGCCACTCGCATCGATTGCTCGGACAGCTGAGTGTCGTTGGGCCGGTATAGGTTACCGACGCTGATGAAAGGGCACGGGTGGCAGTACTCATGGGCAGTTGGCCGGTCGTCTTCTCCGCTGTGGCGAGATGCCGCGGCGGCTTGGCCCGTTGACGTGAGAGTGTTGTCGGGAAGGTGAGTAGCTGTGGGTGCGCGTAACCAGGCAGCTTCAGCCCGGCGAACGAGTCGATCCCCAGGATGACCTCGACTGTCGATGCCGACATCGAGCGCCACCGGGATGGTGGCCTTCGCCTCAAAGGGACTGCGCGGATCGGATCGCCGGCCGTTGAGGAGG
The DNA here is from genome assembly GCF_040680715.1 of Nocardia sp. NPDC051981. NCBI lineage: Bacteria > Bacillati > Actinomycetota > Actinomycetes > Mycobacteriales > Nocardiaceae > Nocardia > Nocardia sp. NPDC051981. The sequence goes on from NZ_JBFAXK010000051.1 coordinate 4,148, forward strand.
TCATGCATGACATGCCCGGCGACGGGCTGAGTCGCGGCGACATCAATCGTGGGCTCTTCGATCTGTTGGATACTTCACCGAAACCGCCGGTAATGTCGATCGATTTCGACGCCCAGCTCGATGTGGCGGTGGCTCAGTGCATGGAGTACGTCCGCGGCCCCGTGCGTGAATGGTTCGCCAAACGATCCACGTTCCCCGCTCTACTGCAGACGGCACGCGAGCCGACAATCGCGCCGTGGGAAACGAATCCAGATCCGACGCTGCTGCGCGGAACCGTCGTGCTGTGCGTGCTGGATGGCCGGGTGCGGGATGCGGCGTCGTTGATGCGGTGGTATCTGCAGCGGGGCCAGTTCCACCGGTGGGACTCCCTCGAGGATGCGGCCGCGTTCGATGCTGCGATGCGGGAACGGTTCCCCGACTATGCCGCCGAGAGATCCAACTAGCCACAGCGTGCGGGAACCAATGCTGTACAAACCATCCGCTATTGCCGCATACCGCGCTGACCGAACAGGCCAGCGCTGGGCGACGGCGGCCGGAACCTGTTGCGGTGCAGAACGTCCGCTACTGCCGATGTGCGGGCACTGCCAATGACGTTCCCTATGCCTTGGCGCCGGACTCTCCGAAGGTGTGGGCTGTGCGTAACCTAGTGCGTCTGGTTCGCGGCTGTCGATTCCTGGAAGTCGACGAGTTCTTCTCCGTGCACCTGCGCCCATTCCGTCAGCATCGCTATCGGTTCCTGGAGTGTCCGGCCGAGCGCGGTCAGGCTGTACTCCACCCGTGGGGGCGCTTCGGCGTACTGCTGTCGGTCGATGAGGCCGTTGCTCTGCAGGCGGCGGAGGGTCTGGGTCAGCACTTTTCGGGAGATCCCGCCGGACAGGGCGACCAGTTCGCCGTGTCGCTTGGGACCGTCTTGGAGCGCGTACAAGGTGACTACCGACCACTTGTTCGCGATGACTTCGATTGCTGTGCGCGCAGGACAGTCGGACATGAACATGATTCCTGCAGGGGCACTCACGATCCGAAGGTTACCAAAGGGTACCTATCGGATTCCTAGCGTTGCCATCATGCATATCGCAGCCCTGACCCTGTCCGTCCTGCTCGCTGTGGCGATGCTCCAGTCCGGAGTGATGAAGTTCGTTCGCCCAGCGTGGATCCGCCAATTCGCCGAAGCGGTCCACCTCACCACGTCCCAGCTCACCGCGCTCGGGAGCCTGCAGATCGCCGCGACAGTCGGTCTCATCTCGGGCATCTGGTTCCCGCCCTTCGCGATCGCCGCCGCGATCGGGCTGGTGGCCTACTTCGGCGGCGCGATCCTCGCCCACATCCGCAGCGGCGACCGGAACATGCTGGGAGCCACAGTCTTCCTCGCGTTCTCGATCGCGACGTCAGTCGCGCTCGTTCTCGATGTTCGCCCCGCCTGAGCTTGCGGCGACATACCACCCACGCCAGGAACGCCCGGCAATGCCGCATACCGCGCTGACCGAACCGGCCAGCGCGGGGCATCGGAACTCTCACAACCGGTGGACCTGCTCACAGGGCTCCAGTCACCTCGACACGTCGATTCCGATCCTCGGTGATTGCTCTGCCGCGGCCGCGATATGCGGCCGCCGCAGCTTCATCCGAGATGCACCGAACGCCAGGGACAGGGCTCTCGCATACCTTGCCGACCACTCTCACATTCAATATGTGTCGAACAGCAATAGGACACGAGGCTGCTCGGGTGTTCAGTTCATTACCGACATTGCAAGAAACAGCCATGAAGCGACGAGCACCGGGACGGCGCCGGCTACCGTTCTGGTGATCGCTGGACGGGTCGACTTCGGGGCTACGCCAAGAATGCCAACGGTTGCCAGTGTTGTGGCGACGAGCACAGCGAAAGCCACCGGCAACGCCGTCATCGTGTCGTCTCCAACTGGGCGGTCTTGGCGCGGGTGAACGAGTTGTGACTGTGTGCTTCGGCGCGCATACGTTCGATCATGTGGGGGTAGTGCAGCTCGAATGCGGGCCGCTCGCTGCGGATTCGGGGCAGTTCTGTGAAGTTGTGGCGCGGTGGAGGGCAGCTGGTGGCCCACTCGAGGGAGTTACCGTATCCCCACGGATCGTCGACAGCGACGATTTGCCCAAATCGGTAGCTCTTGAACACATTCCACAGGAACGGCAGCACCGATGCTCCGAGCACGAACGCCGACACCGTTGAGATGGTGTTCAGCGTGGTGAAGCCATCGGTAGGCAGGTAGTCGGCGTAGCGGCGCGGCATACCTTCGGCGCCCAGCCAGTGCTGGACCAGGAAGGTGCCATGGAAGCCGAGGAAGGTCAGCCAGAAATGGAGTTTTCCGAGCCGTTCGTCGAGCAGACGGCCGGTCATCTTCGGGAACCAGAAGTAGATGCCGGCGTAGGTGGCGAATACGACGGTGCCGAAGACCACGTAGTGAAAATGAGCGACGACGAAATAGGTGTCGGTGATATGGAAGTCCAGTGAGGGGCTGGCGAGGATGACCCCGGATAGACCACCGAACAGGAATGTGACGACGAATCCGACCGAGAACAGCATCGGAGATTCGAAGGTCAAATGGCCCTTCCACATCGTGAACAGCCAGTTGAAGATCTTCACACCGGTCGGGACCGCGATCAGGAAGGTCATGAACGAGAAGTACGGCAGTAGTACAGCACCCGTCGCATACATGTGGTGTGCCCACACCGCAACGGACAGGGCCGCGATGGCGAGCGTCGCGTACACCATGCCCAGGTAGCCGAACAGCGGCTTGCGCGAGAACACGGGGAAGATTTCCGACACGATCCCGAAGAACGGCAGTGCGATGATGTAGACCTCGGGGTGACCGAAGAACCAGAACAGATGCTGCCACAGGATCGCACCGCCAGTGGCGGGATCGAAGATGTGGCCTCCCAGATGACGATCGACCCACAGGCCGATGAAGGCCGCGGTCAGTGGCGGGAACGCAACGAGGATCATCAGGCTGGTGACGAAGATGTTCCAGGTGAATACCGGCATCCGGAACATGGTCATGCCCGGGGCGCGCAGGCAGGCAACGGTGGTGATCATGTTGACCGCGCCGAGGATCGTCGAGAGTCCGCCGATCGCGAGTCCGCAGATCCACAGATCGGCGCCGGCACCTGGTGTGTGTGTGCTGTTAGCCAAAGGCGCGTACGCGGTCCAACCGAAATCAGCGGCACCGCCCGGGGTGAAGAAGCCGCTGAGAGCGACGATCCCGCCGAATGTGAACAGCCAGAAGCTCAACGCGTTGAGTCGTGGGAAGGCGACATCGGGAGCGCCGATCTGCAACGGCAGGATGTAGTTGGCGAACCCGAACACCACCGGTGTGCCGTACATCAGCAACATGATCGTGCCGTGCATGGTGAACAGCTGGTTGAACTGCTCGTTCGACAGGAACTGCATACCCGGCCGGGCAAGCTCGGCGCGCATGATCAGCGCAAGCAGTCCACCGATCAGAAAGAACCCGAACGAAACAACCAGGTACATGATGCCGATCGCTTTGTGATCGGTCGTGGTCACAGCCCGGACCAGCCAGGCCCCTTTGGGCCGCGACCTCGCTGCCGTGGGACGCTGGGCGATGACCGCGCGGGCCGGTCTCACTTGGACTTCTGTCATCGGAATTCCTCTCGTTTCAGCCCTTGCTGGCGATGCCGGCGATGGCGGCAGGCCGCAACGGCGGTCGGTCGACTGTGCGAGATCGACATCATGGGAAGCTCGGCATGAGCAGGTCGATGTGCTCGAGCAAACGGTCGTGGTCGTAGCTGCTACCGATGGAGATCCGGATCGGATCCGCAGCCGCATGACGGACATGAATGCCGCAGCGTGCAAGGTGCGCGATGCGCTCCCCGGCGCTCGTCCGCGGCGTCACGTAGAGGAAATTCGCCTCACTCTCGACGACAGCGACCCTGGCTTGCCGAAGCCGGCAGTGGACCCGGTCGCATTCGGAGACGATTTCGGCAACGCGACCTCGCTGCACCTTCAGTGCCGGCGCCGACAGCGCAGCCACCGCGGCGGCCTGCGCGAAGATCGATACACCGAACGGCACAGAAGCAAGCCTGAGCAGCTCGGCCACCTCCGGCGAGGACAGCGCGTGACCGGCGCGCAGCCCGGCAAGTCCTGCGGACTTCGAAAAAGACTTCAGAACAACAAGATTCGAAAAATCAGCGAGCAGCTGACAGCCACGATCTGCGTCAGGAGCCGTCACGAAGGCGCCGTAGCACTCATCGACAACCACGAGCAGGTGCCGCGGCACCGACGCCATGAACGCGCGCAACGCCGCCTGAGACACGGTCATGCCCGTCGGGTTGTTCGGCAAACAGAGGAACACGACGCGGGCGCGGTCGTCGACAGCTCGGCTGATCGCCGGAAGGTCCAGGCGATAGGAACTATCGAGCGGCACTCGGTTCGGCTGAGCTCCGGCCAGCGGCGTCGCCTGCTCGTACACCGGGAACGGAAGCCACCCGAACACCGCGGTCGTGCCGGGTTCGGCGAAAACCGAGGCGATACTGCGGATTACACCGCTCGAACCACCGTCGATGGTGACCTGCGAGCGTTGGACGTGCCAGTGCTCGGCAAGCTGTTCGATCAAGGTGACACCGGCAAAGTCCGGATATCGATGCGCGCTGTCCATGACCGCGACCAGTGCATCACGAACCGCGGCCAGCAACGGGTACGGCGATTCATTGAAGGTCAGGAATACATCCGCCCGTTGTCGTGACCGATTCCCGGTGGCAGGCCGATGTCGCGGCACAGCGCGGAGGCCGGCGCGGTGTCGAATCAGCACGACCCCGCCTCGCCGCCGTTCATCGGGTCACCCGCCTCACGGACCGGGGCCACCACGAGCCCGACCGAGCATCGGCCAGACGCTGCAATCGGTTCGGTTGCCTGGCCCGCTCGCCCGCACCGCCAGGAGGGACGTTTCCGCTGCTTGCACTGCCTGTGGGTGCATTCATCCGCGTCTCGCGCCATCGCGACATCCCTTCCTGCAGGACGATCCAACTCGTCGCATGCGAACGAATCGTACATTAACCATTAATGCGCGATACGCGGCCATGCCCGGATGATCCGGCGTGGGAGGGTGTGCCCGCTTTGCAGCGCATCGACGATGACGCCTATGATTAGGGCACTAACCGTTAGCGCCCTATCGAATCGGGGCGAGAGTAGGAGTACGGCCTCGTGACGGTCGAGATCGACGATCCCCTGCGGCTCGAACGGCAGGTGTGCTTCGCACTGGCATTGGCAAACCGTGCCGTGCTGGCCGTTTACAGGCCGTTGCTCGATCCGCTCGGGCTCACGCACCCGCAGTACTTGGTGATGCTCGCACTCTGGGGTGATACGCCCTTGTCGGTCAAGGATATCGGCGAGTTGCTGCAACTGGATTCACCGACACTGTCACCGCTCCTCAAGCGCCTCGAGGCATCGGGCTACATCACCCGCCGACGTGACCCGCAGGACGAGCGCAATCTTCTCGTCGACCTCACCCAAGCGGGTCGGACCCTCCGTTCGGCAGCCGAGAAGATCCCCGGAGCCGTCGTCGAGAAACTCGGCGTCTCTCTCGCCGACCTCGAGGACCTGCACGCCGCACTCACCCGCGTCAACCAGGCTGCTCGCCGTTCCCTGCAAAGCCGCTGAAACACGAAGCGCCACAGTCCATCCCAGGACCGTGGCGCTCAGTCCAGAGTGCGGAACTCGATCAGACCTCGACCGGCACGCCAACCAGCGAGCCGTATTCCACCCAGGAACCGTCGTAGTAGCGAACATCGGCCAGGCCGAGAAGCTCACGCAGAACGAACCAGGTGCGCGCCGAGCGCTCTCCGATCCGGCAGTAGACCAATGGTCGACTCGTCGGCATCGAGCCCGGCGCCGGTATACATGCTCGCAATTCCGCATCGCCGCGGAAAGTCCCGTCTCGTTGCAGCTTTCGACCAGAGGACGTTGATCGCGCCCGGCGCCCTGCCGCGAACCTGCGGCTGCTCCTGCGGGAACTGTGCTGGAGCCAGGATTTTCCCCGCGAGAACTCCTCGGGTGACGCACACCGACAATGTGACCCGCCCACTCCGGTCGAGAACGTCGGACCCGAAAGCCCGCCGGTTGTCGTCAGCTTCTCTCGCTCGATATGCGGTTTCGGGACGCGCGAGCGACGCAGCACTCGACGGCCGCGCCTCCCATTGCCCCGGCCCGATTACCGCCGACGAGGCGACCTCTACGCATCGATCGTCATGCCTGCCGGAATTGTGTTTGCCGACACATCGGGTGACGCTGCGTGCATATAAGTGGATCCGATAATTCGATAAGGCATGGCGATCGTTCGAGTTGGACCGGGCCCTCACACTCTCGGAAGACGGAGCGAGTTAGGTATGTAAACCCTTCCTGTGCAATGGTTTACCTTATTTCGGCTAGCCTTACGTTGCTGGTCAGGCGTCCGAAAACCTAATAGCTTCGACCTCGTGCTATTGATGAACGACGGAAACTCGGCGGTCTTGCCACACTCCGAGACTCAAGGTAATGGGCTTGCCACACGGCTGAATTGGCTGCGCGCCGGTGTGCTGGGCGCGAACGATGGAATCGTCTCCGTGGCGGGCATCGTCATCGGCGTGGCGGCCGCCACGGCGGATCGCGGCACGATCGTGACGGCGGGCATCGCAGGCCTGGCCGCGGGTGCGGTATCGATGGCCCTCGGTGAGTACGTATCGGTAAGTACGCAGCGCGACAGCGAGCGCGCGCTTCTCGAGATCGAGCGCCGGGAGCTGGCCGAGCAGCCCGAGGAGGAACTGGCCGAGCTGGCCGCCATCTACGAGCACAAGGGCCTGTCCCCCGCGACGGCCCGGAAGGTGGCACAGGAACTCACCGAACAAGACGCGTTCCTCGCCCATGCCGAGGCCGAACTGGGGATCGACCCGCACGAGCTGACCAACCCTCTGCATGCGGCTGTGTCGTCGGCAATTTCGTTCACCCTCGGCGCGCTGCTGCCACTACTGGCGATCCTCGCCCCGACCGCCGTCCGCATACCGGTCACCGCGGGCGCGGTGCTGGTAGCGCTGGGGGTGACCGGCGCCGCCGGAGCCTGGCTCGGGCAAGCGCCGGTGTGGCGCGCGACGATCCGCGTGCTCATCGGCGGCGCCGCGGCCATGGTCGTGACGTATGCGGTCGGCCATCTGATCGGCATAGCGCTATAGCGATGGCATTTTGGACCAGGCTGTCCAGAAGAACAGCGCGAGCGAGATGTCGGTCGAGCTTGGAATACTCGGATAGTCATTGGCCAACCTCCTGCACGCCCTGCCACACCGAGGGCGTGCCTGGATCGCCGAACTAACCGTGGATGTGCTCGGTGCGGAGGGTGTGCCGAAAATGGGAAAAGTGCCTTCCCAGCTGCGATGATCGATGTTCTCACGCAACAATCGAATAGCAGATCGGGAAGACACTTTCAGTGCGATCGTTCCACACCTTCGCCGGGGATTCGGCGCGGTTCGACGATGACAACCTCGTGTCGGTGACTGGGCTGGTCCCGGTAGTGGGCCGAACAAACCGGCTTGACCAGCATGTTGGCCGACGAGGTGAGGATCGAGACACCCCGGATCAAGGCCGGGTCGGCCAACCCGGCACCGAAACTGGCGACGTTGATCGCGGGGATGTGTGCGGGCGCGGACAGCATCGACGACATCGACCTGTTGCGCAGCGGCGGGATGACCGAACTGTTCGACGCAGTGTATGCGCCCTCGACGGTGGGGATCCTTTTGCGGGAGTTCACCTTCGGACACGCCAAGCAATTGGAGTCGGTGATGCGTGAGCATCTGTACGCACTCATCGCGCGGGCCGGTCTGCTGCCCGGCACCGAGGCGAGGGCGTTCGTGGACATCGACTCACTGCTGCGGCCGGTCTACGGCCATCAGAAGCAGGGCGCCTCCTACGGGCACACCAAGATTGCGGGGAAACAGGTTCTGCGCAAAGGGCTTTCACCCTTGGCAGCCACGATCAGCACCGACCTCGCCGCTCCGGTTGTGGCGGGCATGCGGTTGCGGGCGGGCAAAACCGGTCCGGCAAGGGGGCAGCGACGATGGTCACCGCGGCGATCGAACCGATCGACACCGCCCGCGCAGCCGGCGCCACTGGGGAGATGCTGGTGCGTAGCGATCTGGTCGATTCTCAGGTGTGGCAGTCGGCCAAGATGATCAGCTACTGGCGTGGCTCAGGCTATCTGGCGAACGGGCCGGGTGAAGCCGGTTGGTATCGTCGTGCCGGGCCGCGTCGGCGACACGCACGGGAAAGCTGATGGCGCTGCCTGGCAGGTGGATGGGATACAGGGCCAGGCTTGCCGTCCCGCGTGTCTACCGAGCTGTGTTCCAGGCTTTGTGGACGAATTCGAGGCGGTTGCCGTCGGTATCACGCACGTTGGCGGCGTAGTAACCGGGTGCGAAATAGGTCCGGTCGGACGGTCCGCCTTCGTCGATTCCGCCCGCGCTGATGGCAGCGGCATGGGCTGCGTCGACCATTTCGTTGCTGTCGCACACGATGCCGAGGTAGAGGCCCGTCTCGCCAGGCTGGCGCTGTCGCAGCCAGATGCTCGAGCCGACCTTCGTGCCGGAAATGTAGTCGGCGTCGCCGATGCCGAAGAGGTCGGGCACATTGTCGGGCCCCGAGGTTGCGCTGTAGTTCCCGAACGCGCTCCAGCCCACAGGGGCGAGGGCTTCGAGGTAGAACGCGAGTGCCTTGTCGATATCGGTGACGGAGATGTAGACGTGGTCGATCACTGTGCGTCCTCTTTCCACGCGGAGGTGTTGGCCTGGGCGAACTGGTCGAAGGTTCGGGCGGGATGGCCGGTGATCTTCTCGACGCTGTCGTTGGGCTGGGAGCCATGGCCCGACGCCACCATTTCGGTGAGTTGGCGCAGCACAGCACCGTACTCGGTGGGGATGCCGGCGGCCAGGACACCGGCGACCCAGGTGTCGCGGTCGAGGTCCTGGTGAACGAGTGGCTGGCCGGTGGCTCGGCCGATGATGGCCGCGGCGTCGGCGACGGTGAGGGCTTGCGGTCCGGTCAGGCTGTACGCAGCTCCGGCGTGCGCGGCTGGATCGGCGAGTGTATCCGCGGCGACGGCGGCGATGTCGTCGACGTCGATGAACGCCTCGGTGCCGTTGCCGGTGGGGACGATGATCGCGCCGTTGATCGGCCGCAGGAACGTCTCGCTGAAGTTCTGCATGAACCACGCCGGGCGCAGAATCGTGTGGCCGAGCCGCTCCCGGCCGATCAGGTCGAGTTCGACCGCGCGGGTGGCGACCTGCCCGGGTGCGTATTCCATCCCGTACGCGCTCAGGAACGTCACATGTTCGACCCCGGTCGCCTCGGCGGCGTCGAGGAACACCGAAACATCCGGTGCGAAGTCGGTGCGCAGGATCGGTGCCATCAGGTAGACGCGGTCAACGGATTCCAGTGCCGGGGCGTAGGTTTCGCGGTTGCTCCAGTCGAAAGCGATGTCGGCACCGGACCTCGCAGCGGCGCGAACAGCGAGGGCGCGGTTTCGCAGATGGGACACGACGCGAGAGCCGGTCTTGCCGGTTGCTCCGAGAACCAGGACCGTGGGCTGGGCTTCATTCATATCGTTAGCCTGCCGCGCATACTTGAGCTTATCAATGCGTGATCCTCTCCAATGAAAACGAGATACGCTCATTAGGTGGATGTTCTACAGGACTATCTGGTGCGGGCTCGGGCCTCGGGCGCGGTATTCGCGCGCTCGGTGGCGCTGCCGCCCTGGGGCCTGACATTGCCCGGCTCGATTCAGCTCTCGCTGCATACGGTACTGCGCGGACACGTATGGCTTTGGCTCGACGACACCGCCGACGCCCATCGCCTGCTCCCCGGCGACCTCGCCATCGTCGTCGGGGGCCGCGACCACCACATCGCCGACGAACCGAACCTGACCAGATGCGTCTCCCACGAACAGTTCTGGGCACGCACATCGATCCCCAACGCCACCGACCCCGAGGCGTCGGTCTTCTTGTGCGGCGCCTACCGCCTCTCCGGCGATGTAGGCCGAAGCCTGATCCAGGCACTGCCACCCGTACTCGTCATCCGGCCATCCGCACACGACCAGGTGCACGACGTCGTCTCTCTGATCTCACGAGAGCTCCAGCATTCAGCCCCCGGCAGTCAAACCATTCTCGACAGGCTCCTCGATGTCCTGCTGGTCCTCGTCCTGCGCGCGTCCTACGACCAGAGCTCCACCGCGCCACGCTGGTACCGCGCCGCCGAAGACCCCCGGCTCGGCCACGCGCTTCGAGCGATCCACGAACAGCCGGACCGAGCCTGGACCGTTCCACAACTCGCGCAACTCACCGCAATGTCGCGCCCGACGTTTGCCCGCAACTTCGAACGCGCGCTCGGCCAGACCCCGATGCAATACCTGACCGACTGGCGTCTCACCCTCGCTCGCGACTACCTGCTATCCAGAGAACTCACTCTCGACCAGATCGCCCGCAAAACCGGCTACACCTCACCCAACGCCTTCGCGGCGACCTTCCGCCGACACCATGGAATGCCACCGGGCCGATGGCGCGAGGCCAACACACAACAGACCGAGTAATGCTCGTGGTGATGTACAGCATTCGGCAGTAGCGGACGTTCAGCACCGCACCAGGTTCCGGGCGCCGGCGCGCCACCTGAGGGTGCGACAACACCGCCATCTACCGCTGCGACAGAGTGGAGGTCCAGAGCAGGGCCGCTCGCGTTCAGTCGACCATCGTTTTCCGAACGCGCACACGAGACAGTGGATCAAAGATGGGGAGGTGAAGATCGCGGGCGAGGACGTCGTTCGCGACCGACAAGTCGGTGCCCGCCCTTGCGGCCTTCTACCGCGTACGGGGTGCAGACCAATTGGCGCGCCACGGCCGAATTGGCGATGCTTCAGGCCGCCTGCGGTGCTGTGAGATGGACACGGATGTGGTCGAGCAGTTCACCGTTTCTGAGCGGTTTGGGCAGGTAGTCACAAGCACCGGCCGCGTAGGCGTCATCGATGGCATCGGGATCGCCGTCGAGGCAGACCGCGATGATCGGAATCGGTGCACGTTTCCGCAGTTGTCGGCACAGGTTCGCGCCAGGCAGGTCGGGCAGGTCCAGCTCGAGCAGCACCAGGTCCGGATTCCATCGCTGAGCCAGGGTCAAGGCGCGCTGCGCGTCGGGGGCGGACATCACCTCGTGGCCGGCGTTGGCCAGCACGAGTGCCTCGATCTCTGCCATCGCCGGGTTGCTCTCGACGACGAGGACCTTGCTGGGCCGAACCGCGGGGGTCGGCGGCATCGTGGATTCTGTTGCAGAGCGCGGGAATTGGCTCATGGTGGATCCTTCGTAGACGGGTCACCGGCCGTTGAATCCGCAGCGTCATGGAGCTGGATGGGGGTGGCCCTGTGATCGCAATGTCGCCAACGCGATCGACGTGCCTTCGAAATTATGCCAACCCGCTATCTTTCAGCAATGAATCTGTGAACTGTTTTCATGGCGTTCACATGACCAGGGCTATTCCCTGGCACCCCATGGCGCGCTCCGCCAATGTGCGACATCCGGCACTTCCGCGCACAGCCGGCGGGCCCGGCCGGGGGGAGATGATCTCAGCCCGTCAACCTTGAGAGCGCCCACGCTGGCCGGTTCGATCAGCGCGGCCTGCGGGCATTCGGTGCGCTATCCAAGGCTGTGACCGATGACTCGAGCCGGACTTCGGCTATGTGGCACACGGGCTGCCGGATGGCTGGTAGTCGATGCGGAAGACGGGATAGCGCTCGACGATCCGGGCCAGCTCCTCCGCCGATGGTTCGACGCCGACACCGAAATAGTGTCGGGCCTCGCTGGCCTTGCTCCACGAGCGTGCCGTACGGCCGGCGCGGGTGAGGTAGGCGCGGATCACATCGACCCGGGCGTTGGCCGGGATTTCGGTGAGGATGGCAGCCCGGCGTTGGCGACGTCCGACGACCACATGGCCGGACGCAACGCGCACGTTGCGGACCCATTCCGATTCCCCGGCCAGCGATACCAGGTAGTGCTGTCCGCCGTAGTCGACACGCACCAGATTGACGCGTCGGATAATGCCGGTATGCCGTCCGGGAACCTCCAAGACGACGGCGTATTGCGGGCTCACGCCGGCCGCGGCCAAGGCCCATCCCAACGGCTGCAGGCGCCGGTAGAGCCACGGCGGGGGCCGGTAACCCGCGGACGCGGTGTAGTCCACCGGGCCCAGCACTCCGGCCAGTCGCCGGGTACTGCGACGCTCGGGACCGTTGCGCATCGTTTCATATCGCTCGCGTAGCCGGTGCGGGACGGAAATGCCCATACACTCGAGGATTCCCACTCCGGCCGGGTGCGCACAGGGACGGAAGACCTCTTGGCCGGGGCCTCGGGTCCATGACTTGCCACCGCCCGCCGATCGGGCCGGAGCCCTGCAGGTGCCGGCGCCACGCGCTGTCCGGTTCGGTCGGGTACGAGGGCGTGATCGGCAAACGCGTAGCACCACCTACCGGGCCGGGCTGTCGCAGGCGTGGCGCAAGCTCCCGCTGCGCCGGTCGGCCGAGGTGGTGGTGGTCGGCTGGCTGGCCGGCCACACCCACAGCGAGGTGTTCGGGTCCCTGCTCGTCGCCGCCCACGACCACGGGTGGCGTCGCTGAACCCGGTCCCGACCGCCCCGAGCAGCACGGGTGCTGCAGCGCGAGCTGCTGGCCCTGGCCGTTGCCGCGCCGCCGGTCTCCAGTGAGATCCCGTCGTCGATCGCGGCCACCGCGGACTGGGTCGCCCCGCATCTGGTCGGCGATGTCGCCTACCGCGAACGCACCGCCACCGGCCTGCGCCACCCGTCCTGACGTGGGCTCCGCTTCGATCGCTCACCGGCGGAAGTCTCGGTGCCCGAGCACAAGTGACCTTCCGCCGCGGGCGGTTGACCATCGTCTTCCGTGACCGCTTACGACCGCTAGCAAAGTCAGGCAAGCCGCACCACAGCCCACCCGACCTCGGAATCACTCGTCTAGGCGTCCACGGGCCGCGTAGTGCTCAGCGGTGCCCGGTTACGGTAGGGCGGTGGTGTCGCTTGCGGTGTCGAGCGGGTTGTCGCGGAGTTTGGCCGCCAGCCCAGTTCGGAGTGCTAACGCCGCCGTGCTGCGGGGTTTGCGGACCGCTTGGTGCTCGAAACAGCGGGTGAACTCCTCGACCAGGCCCCGCCGCGGCCATCGCGCCAGCACCGTCGCGCGGGTACTTTCGGGCAGCAGGTGGTTCTCGCGACCGCAGATGTCGATGCCAGTGGCGCGTTCGAGCAGATGCCCCTCGACATCGACCTCGACATCGACGTGATTCCACATGTGTCGCACGATAATCTCGTGCAGGCGCCGCGCCCGCGCCGGGGACCAGCCCGCGCCGGCGGCGAACACCATGGCGACATGACCGCTGGCGTCTTCGAAATCGACGGCATATGAATCGAATTCGGGCACCAAGCCGATGTCGTGGAACATCGCCGCGACGTACAGCAACTCGATATCGACGGTGAGGCATTCCTCCCGTGCCAGCGCCGCCGCCCAGTAGAACGAGCGCACCGAGTGGTTGAACAACGCCGGTGAATGGTAGCGGCGGGCCACCTCCCGCGCGGCCCGGGCCGCCGCGGTGCCCACATACGGCAGGGCAGCCACTTCCCGCACCAGCTCGGTCGCCTCCCGGGCGGGCGCGCTGTCGGGGTTCGCCACCCCCGCGATCGTCTCCGCACTCACCGCTGTCTGCCTCCTTCGATCGTGGTTGACCTCTTCACTGTGCCCGGGCCCACTACACTCCCACCATGTCTATTGCGACAAACAAACCACAGATCCGGACATGACTCGTCGCGTCGGTTTCCTCACTTTCGACCACGTCACCCTGCTCGATGTCTCCGGACCGGTCGACGTCCTGCACAATGCCGACGGCCACTACGAATCGGTGCTGCTCTCACCCGACGGCGGCCCGGTCACCGCCTCGTCGAAGATCACCATCGCCACGACCGCCGCCGCCGACGCCGGCCCGATCGACACTCTCGTTATCCCCGGGGCCGACCATCTGGTGGAGCATCGCATCGAGGCCGCGTTGCTCGAGGCCGCGCGCACGCTGGCCGCCACCGCATCCCGGGTGGCCTCGGTGTGCACCGGCGCGTTCGTGCTGGCCGAACTCGGTCTGCTCGACGGCCGCCGCGCCACCACCCACTGGCGACACGCCCGCACCCTGGCACAGCGATACCCCCGCATCGACGTCGTCGCCGACGCACTGCACATCAGCGACGGCCGCTACCTCACCTCGGCAGGTGTCAGTGCCGGCATCGACATGGCACTGGCACTGGTCGAACACGATCACGGCCCCGACACCGCCCGCGCGGTCGCCCGGGAACTGGTCGTCTACCTGCAACGCCCCGGCGGCCAATCCCAATTCTCGACCGCCCTGCACACCCCACCAGCGCGCACCCCGGCCCTGCGCACCATCATCGACGCCGTCCACGCCGACCCCGCCGCCGACCACAGCGCCACCACCCTCGCCGCAACCGTCGCCCTGAGTCCCCGCCAGATCACCCGCCTGTTCCACGCCGAACTCGGCACCACCCCCGCACGATGGATCGAACGCGTCCGCCTGGACCTGGCCCAGCAACTGATCCTGCACGGACACACCATCACCGCCGCCGCCCGCCACAGCGGCCTGGGCAGCGACGAATCTCTACGCCGCGCCTTCGCCCGCCACCTCGGACTCACCCCCACCGACTACAAACACCGCTTCACCACCACCCTCACCAACCGCGACACATAACCACGAAAACCCACGACCGACAGCGGCAACAACCCAGGCAGACCGCCGCCTGGACCCTCGCCACTCGCTGCAGCGAACTGCGTGAACGCGGCGAGGTGGTGAGCGAGAAGACCGTCGCGAAGATCATGGCCGAGATCGGGATCGAGGGCATCAGCCCGCGCACGTTCAAGATGAGAACGACCGTGGCCGACCCGGCCCGTGGGGTCCAGTGGCGAGAAAAGTCTCTCTTGCCGTCACCGCCGAGGCAGCGACGGTCGTCCGTCATATCCCCGTCGTTTGTTCCGAGGCGAGCCGACCGTCGAGAGCGCACTTGCCACCGGGAGGGACGCGCAGATGCGCGTCCAGACCATGGCGATAGGTCACAGTTTGTGTCCCGACCGGATGGAACAAAGCCTCGAGCGTCGTGACGGCTCGATCGAGTTCTGTCTTTGTGGCGGAATGGAGTCAGTAGGCGCAGACCTGCTCGACGAACTCGTCGCCGTAGCCCTACGTCGACGATTTCTACCTCGCGGGCTGCTGGACACCCTCGAGAGCCACGACTCGACTCCCCTTGATCGACCCCGCCACCGAACACGAATGGGGCGCGGTCCCCGACTGCTCGGCCGAGGACGTCGATGCCGCGCTCGCCGCAGCCGGGCGTGCCGCGCTGCTGCTGCGCGCCGCCGATGAGCTCTAAGCCTCGATCCACCGATCCGGTTTCGGGGCTGGTCTGCACATCGAAGACACGCAGACCAGCAGGTTTCGGGTGTGAGATAGCCGCTGGTCTGCCCAGCCTTTCCACCATCGTTCCTGGTCGCAGAGGCGGTTACTGGCCGTTCAGGCGGTCGAGGGCGCGGTGATGGTGGCGTACCAGAGTTGTCGCCACTGCTCGGCCCACGGCCAATGGGAGGGTAAGTGCAGCATGGGTTTTCATCGATCGTCGGCGCGGTAGTCGTAGTGCGGGTTTATCTGGACCGCGTGCGCCTCGGTCAGGTCGGCTGCCAGGCCGCGGACCGGGGCTACGCGCGTGTTCCTCAGCGATTCCGTACCGGGTTTTCACGGAAACCCAAGCGGGTGTGGAAGGCTCGGGCGCTGGAGTTGAGCTCGAAGACGTCGAGGGTGACCGTGGGGTGCAGGCGTAGTGCGTGGGCGACCAATTGCCTTCCAATGCCCGATTTTTGGACGCCGGGCGCGTTGTCCGCGGCCGCTGTCAAGGACAATATGAACAGAGTGCCGTCGACGACCTCGTGATCGCCGTGGTCCAGCACGATCGGAGGGAACGGCTTGTCCGGGGCTTCGCTTCGCGCCCGTCGTCGAGGACATCACCGAACAGGCGGGTTTTCCCCTGACCGGCTCGCCACGACCACAGCCGACACCGTCGCCGGGATCACCGAATGCCTGAACTCGCCGCGAGGCACCGCAGCTATCCCCGAGCCCAACATCAACCATCCCAGTCCCGCCGAGATCCGGCGACACCGGCGCATAAGCCAGCGGCATTGGGTTTCGTGCTGGTTATGCACCGGTCGGCGAAGGGCGTAGGGGATTTGTCATTCGTCCGACTGTGTTCCGTGTACGTTTGTCTCGAGCTGTGACTCCAGCAGTGTAATATTATCTTTCGCTGCCAGCCTCTCCTTCTTCAACTCATGTATCGTAAGGTCGTCGATGTCGTTGCGGCCTTCTTTCTGTTCAATTTCCCTTTCGAGCCCTGCCAACAATTCCCGCAAAGACTCCAACCGGTTGTGCAATTTCTGTTGCTGCTCAGGATTCCGCGACTTCATTTTCGTTACCTCTTCCTGCCAATGCCCTTCCGGCTGACGTACTCTGACATCTAAAAGGTACACTGCCCCTTACTGTTTCGATAGGCGCCGACTGCGGACTTCTCCGGACATGAACCACCGGATGCCACGGCGGCCGTAGGGGATCTCGGGTCGCGGTCCAGCTGTCGGCGATGCACGGAAATGCCAAATGCCAGTATGGTGCGGCCACCCCGAAACGCGCGGAAAATACGTGTGGTAACAACGGTTCCGTGTACGCGCTGACCTGTCGAAACTACACTGAGTGCGTCCGTCCCGGCGCGCCGGGATGGCCAGCCAGACCAAAGATCTCTTCTATCCAATTGCCTAGCATTCTTCAGCGCTGCGTCGGGGCCGGTGAGTAAATGTGTGCGGGAAATTCGCCAAGTTGATTATCCCGCAGATGCCTCGCCAGATCTGCCTAACTGATCATGCCGACGACCCCCGAGATCGCGCGGTTCTACTTCCAACTGACGGTGACGGCGATGAGGAGCGGATCCTCGCGGCGAGAGTGTCTGCCACCAGCCAGATCACCGAGGGTCACGCGGCGACCGCGGCTATGGCGAGTTTCCCGATACGCATGATGTGAGCCACCGTTCGATTCGTTACGGGAACTGCAATCGTGGAACACAAACGGGACGAGCGGTTCGATCCTATCGCGGTCGGCCGCGCCCACGGGCGCGGATGAGGGCCTATGCGGCCTCGAGCGGGTTGACCGCAGGGTTCGTCCCACCTGGGCAGGTCGTACGGAAAGTCTTACTGGCACAGGCAGTTCGGCATCATCCGCGAGACCGGGTGCGGCGCACGTCCCCAGGACCGGGCTGGGTTCATCGGCTGGCTCGATCGGCAGGCGAGTCCATTATTGCGTCGACAAGGGAGCAGTCGCCCAACACCACCACGACCCGGTACGTGGTGGAGGACCGCGACATCGGGCGTGGGCCGGCAGTCGCGGCGCAGCATGGAGGTAGACATACACCATCCGTCTCACGGCTGACGCCGAACTCCCGGGCGAGGGCGGCCTTCTTCCCCCCGGCGGCGGGTACAGATGTGTCTTCGTGCCATATTCGCGGCCGCAGGGGGGATTCCCAGACCTGGAAATACCGACCGCGAGGTCATTCGATCTCGCGGGCCGATTCGGCGGGAGTTGCCGGCGCTACCGAGGTGACGTGATGTGGCGGCGTGGTCAGCAGGTCGATGACGTCGGCGCGCAGGTGCGCGGTGAGGTCGGCGAGCAGGTCCGGGTCCTGGATCTGCAGGGTGTGGAGCACCGCCGCGATGAGCTGGTGGGCGCGTTCGGGTGCGACCTCGAGGCGCCAGGCGACCTCGGCGATCACCGTGGTGCTGTCGAGCGGGCGGGGTTCGCCGTAGGCGTCGATCGCGGGCTCGAACAGGCCCGGCAGCCGGTGGGCGTGGCGGTGGCGTACCGGTGGCGGCAGGCAATGCGCGCAGGTGGCCAGGACCGCCGTCAGGGCGTCACGGGCCTGGTCGCTGGTGTCCAGCTCCGCCGCCCGCGCCACGGCGTCGAGCAATTCACGGCATTACGGCATTTCATTACAAGGTCCGGTCGACGTCGCTGATCTCAACACCCCTGATGGTGGCTTCCACCCGGGTGGGCTCGGCCTGCTCGGCCTCGGGAATACGCTGTGGGTGATCATCGATGGCGTTCCCGCTGCGGCCCGGCGGAAACCGGTATCGATCAACTATTCGGACCGCCACATTACGCAGCCATCCGGAATTCTCGACTGGCCACGGCCCTTCCGATCACCTCCCACATGCCCGCCTCGGCCGAGGCTCAGCCCGGGTGTGCCCGGCGCCAGCATCAACACCACGGGTGTGGTTCGCGGTGCTCGGCGGAAACCGTGGCCCGCCGAGCTGGGGAGGCGGGCTGGTGCCGCGCGCCCTGGTGCGACGCGATCGGTGGGAGGCTAGGAGTGGTCCCGGTGCCGGTCGGCTTCGGTGGTGAGTGCGGTGTTGGATTCGCGCAGCACGGTGTTCGCGTCTTCGAGGTCGAGGATGCGTGCGATCCCGGCCAGGTTGATCCCTTCGGCGGCCAGGGCGATGATGCGCGCGAGCCGGGTCAGGTCCTCACCGCTGTAACGGCGCGTGCCACCCGCGCTGCGGGCCGGGGTGATCAGCCCGTGCTGCTCGTACAGGCGCAGCGTCTGGACCCCGACACCGGACAGCTCGGCAGCCACCGAGATCGCGTACACCGCCTGCCCCGGCAGCGGCAGCCGGCCCGATTGATGTTCCAGCATCGCCTGTGTTCTCCCTGCTCTCAGCCATGGCCGGTTCTCATCCATGGTCATACCTCAGATTACCTTCCCCAGGGTCTTGCGCTCTCCTGCCTAAGATGCTATTAAAGATCTGTGTGAGATGACAGAGATTATCTGAGTTCTCCTCGATCGAGAATGGAGTGAATTGGAGGTGGGGACCATGCCCATGCTGCAGACCGATCCCTTCCGTGACCTGGATCGATTGACACAGGCGGTGTTCGGCACCCCGGCACGCCCGGCGGTGATGCCGATGGACGCCTGGCGCGACGGGGACGAGTTCTTCGTCGAACTCGACCTGCCCGGTATCGACCCGGACTCACTGGATCTGGACGTCGAACGCAACGTGGTGACCGTGCACGCCACCCGCCGGGAACTGGATCCGGATCGGTCGATGCTCGCCGCCGAACGCACCCGCGGCACGTTCAGCCGTCAACTGTTCCTGGGCGAGAACCTCGACACCGACGCGATCCGCGCCGACTACAGCGATGGGGTGCTGCGGCTGGTCATCCCGATCGCGGAAGCGGCCAAACCCCGCGCCGGAGACAAGAACTGGCGCGCGCGGATTCACCGTTTCAGCGCGTGGCTGCGCACCCCCGCCGCGATCGTGACGCTCATGGTCGGCAGCGGTGT
>NZ_JBFAXK010000052.1:0-19287 GCF_040680715.1 Nocardia sp. NPDC051981
GCGCCCATCGCGGCGCTGTACCCGAACGGCTGGTGGGAGTTCTTCCGGCTCAATACCGAACGGCATGCCGACCCGGATTCGGTCTACAACGTGATATGCGTACCGTACGCCCGAATCAGGCGTATACGCGCAGGTCAGGCTTAGACGTCGAAGTACAGCTCGAACTCGTACGGGTGCGGCCGCAGGTTGACGGGCGCGATTTCCTGGGTGCGCTTGATGTCGATCCAGGTCTCGATCAGGTCCTCGGTGAACACGCCACCCTCGGTGAGGTAGTCGTGGTCTTCCTCGAGGCGGTCGATGACCGACGCCAGCGAGGTGGGGGCCTGCGGGATGTTCTTGGCCTCCTCCGGCGGGAGCTCGTAGAGGTCCTTGTCGACCGGGGCGAGCGGCTCCAGCTTGCGCTTGATGCCGTCCAGGCCGGCCATCATCATGGCGGCGAAGGCCAGGTACGGGTTACCCGAGGAGTCCGGCGCGCGGAACTCGATGCGCTTGGCCTTCGGGTTCGAGCCGGTGATCGGGATGCGGATCGCGGCCGAGCGGTTGCGCTGCGAGTACACCAGGTTGATGGGGGCCTCGTAGCCCGGCACCAGACGGTGGTAGGAGTTCACGGTCGGGTTGGTGAACGCCAGCAGCGACGGGGCGTGGTGCAGGATGCCGCCGATGTAGTGACGCGCCAGATCCGACAGGCCCGCGTAGCCGGACTCGTCGTGGAACAGCGGCTTGCCGTCCTTCCACAGCGACTGGTGGGCGTGCATGCCCGAGCCGTTGTCGCCGAAGAGCGGCTTCGGCATGAAGGTAACGGTCTTACCCTCCTGCCACGCGGTGTTCTTCACGATGTACTTGAACAGCTGCAGGTCGTCAGCGGCGCCCAGCAGGGTGTTGAAGCGGTAGTTGATCTCGGCCTGACCGGCGGTGCCGACCTCGTGGTGGCCGCGCTCCAGGTCGAAGCCCGCGTTCTGCAGGTTGGTCGAGATCTTGTCGCGCAGGTCGACGTAGTGGTCGTACGGGGCAACCGGGAAGTAACCACCCTTGTTGCGGACCTTGTAGCCACGGTTCGGGGTGCCGTCGGCGTTGTACTCGGCGCCGGTGTTCCAGGAGCCCGAGATCGAGTCGATCTCGTAGAAGGCGCCGTTCATGGCCGAGTCGTAGCGGATCGAGTCGAAGATGTAGAACTCGGCCTCGGCACCGAAGTAGCAGGTGTCGGCGATGCCGGTCGAACGCAGGTACTCCTCGGCCTTACGCGCGATGTTGCGCGGGTCGCGGGAGTAGGCCTCGCGGGTGAACGGGTCGTGCACGAAGAAGTTCATGTTCAGCGTCTTCGCGGCACGGAAGGGATCGACCCGGGCAGTGCTGTAATCGGGCAGCAGCAGCATGTCCGACTCGTCGATCGACTGGAAGCCGCGTACCGACGAACCGTCGAAGGCGAGGCCCTCTTCGGCGAGATCAGCGGTGAACGCCTTCGCCGGGATCGAGAAGTGCTGCTGCACACCGGGGAGGTCGGTGAACCGAACGTCGACGTATTCGACCTCCTCCTCCTTGATGTACTTGATGACCTCGTCGGCCGTGCTGAACGCCACTTAGTACTCCTTACGGATCGGTTCCCAGCCAGTGGTGACTGCATGGGTTCGTCGCGACCACACGGTATGGACGCGGTGTTTCCCTGCAATCAAGGCTGTGTTTCGCCAGTGTTACACGCACTGCTGGCCGGGGGTTCGGCGGTGCCCCCGGGTTCGCGAAGACGCCGCAGCGGTCGCCGAGCAATGCTCGACCAGCAGGGACATCCTGCCACCGACCTGCCCGAAGTGACTGTTAAGACTCTGAAAAATCAGGAGCCTTGCCAACTCCGGCCCGGCCATCGTGACAATCCTCACCGTTCGGCATCCACCTGGCAATCTCGGATGCCGAGCGATTGCGCGCCTGTCCGCGACCGGGTGAACGGCTTGGCCGCACCCATATATGGTTCCGTACTCGCACCCCGACCGGCAGGGGCGCGAAACCGGCCCGCCGACGCCGCATAAGCTGGGCCCATGGCTCGTATCACCGGCTCCTGGCTGTCCGGACCGAACGCCGAATCCGGAGACAACCCGCCCGGTGACTACCAGGGCAAGGAACTCGGCCTGCCGCCGTCCGGACGCGGCGCGCTCGCCCCCTTCACCCGCCGCGTCCTGGCGCTGCTCGTCGACTGGTTCATCTCGATGGGCCTGGCCGCGATCATCGTGCGGCCCGATGCCGAGCACATCATCTCGAAGATGACCATTCCGAAGGGCCAGCAACCGCCCTCGCACTTCGAGGTCATCACCCAGGCACTGTCGACGCCGACGCTGCTGGTGTGGTTCGTGCTGGGGATCGCCGCGGTCACGCTGTTCGGCTTCACGCCCGGCCAGTACTTCCTGAAGCTGCGGGTCAGCCGGGTCGATGCTGACGCGCCGGTCGGTTTCATTCGCGCCCTGGTCCGGCAGCTCATCCTGCTGTTCGTCATCCCCGCCCTGTTCACCGACAGCGACGGCCGCGGCATGCACGATCGCGCCACCGGCACCGCTCTCGTCTACAGCCGCTGACCCGCGCCGCGGACTTCCGCGCGGATTGATTCGAAACCCAGCACAGCGCGCGCTCAGCCTACGCCGGGCCTGTGACCTGCGGTGCTGTTGGTGCAGTGTGCGGCAGGACGTTGCCAAATGTTCACCGCAGTTTGCTTTAGATCGGTATGGTGACGGCGATTTGCCGTGACGCAGCCGCCAGGTTGACGTCGGGCAGATAGCTGATGTTGTGCTGATGGAGGATCGATGGTCGAGGGCTACCCGGCTGCCGCGTGGAGAATCAGCCGGCGGTCCCTGTTCGCGACCACCGGCCTGCTCGGCCTGGCCGGCGCGTGCGCGGCTGTCAGCGCGGGCGGCAATGCGGCGGTCGACCCGGCGGAGATCGGGCAGACCGCGGCCGGCATCACCCCCGTCGTCCGGGTGGAACGGGTCTACTCGGCCGCCCGCCGACGCGACGTGGACCTGGTCACCATCCTGCCGCCCGGCGTCCCCACCGAGAACCTGCCCGTGTCGCTGCTGCTCCACGGCCTGCACGGCACCGCCCGCACCGCGGCCGTCGGCAATATCGGCGACGTACTGGCCGCCGGCGTCGCCACCCGGCTGTCCCCGGCCTTCGGTTTCGTGGCCCTCGACGGCGGCGACAACTACTGGCACGACCACGGCACCGGCGACGATCCAATGTCCATGCTGCTCAACGAGGTTCCCGGCTGGCTGGCACAACGACGCCTGGGCGCACCGGGCGGCCTGCCGTTCGCCTGCACCGGCACCTCCATGGGCGGCTTCGGTGCGCTGGTGTACTCGCGCCGCCGCTTCGAGCAGGGCCGGCCGCTGAACGCGGTTGCCACCATGTCGCCGGGGCTGCTCACCTCGTGGACCGAAATGGCCAAACGGAACGCGTTCATCGACGCCGATCAGTGGGCGGCACTCGACCCGCTGCGCAACCTCGACAAGGCGGGCCCGGCCCCCGTCGGCGTGTGGTGCGGCGACCGCGACCGCTTCATCGACGGCTGCCGCCGCTACATCGCCACCGCCCACCCCGAGGTTGGCCTGGTCACCCCGGGCACGCACGCCGACGAGTACTGGCGCACCGTCACCCCGGACGTCGTCCGCTTCCTCTCTCGCCACGTCGGCTGATCCTCCGGTACGACCCCGCCTGCGCGAGAGCGTCAGGCCTTGTGGCCGAACGCATTTCGGAAACGAACGAGGCCCGCGTCCTGGGGACGCGGGCCTCGAAGGTTCCGGTGGGTCAGCGGCGGCGGATGCTGCGCTGCACGCCGCGCATCTTGGCGCCGCTCGGCAGCGGGCCCTTGGGGAGGGCCGGGCCGCCGCGGGTGGCCAGCGCGGACAGCCGGCCCTCGATGAGGTCCATGCGCTTGGCGTCGATATTGCGGGGGAGCTTGGTCAAGTAGCGCTGCAGTTCCTTCAGCGGCACCTGGTCCTGCTCGTTGCCGATCACCACGTCGTAGATCGGGGTGTCACCGACCAGGCGGGAGACCTTCTTCTTCTCCTGCGCGAGCAGGGATTTCACGCGCTGCGGCGAACCCTCCGCGACCAGGATGACACCGGGCAGGCCGACCACGCGATGCACGGCGTCGAGCTGGGTGGTGGCGGCGACGCCGGGGGAGACCCGCCACTTGCCCTGCAGGTTGTCCAGCACCCAGGCGGCCGCGCCGGCCTGGCCCTCGGCCTTGGCGTACACGTTCTTCTGGACCCGGCGGCCGAAGATGATGAACGCAGCCAGCGCGCCCAGCAGCAGACCGATCGGCAGCAGGAACCACTGCAGGCCGAAGATCAGGCCGATCACCAGGAACAGCACGGTCACGCCGACGAGGGCGCCGATCATCAGCGGCAGCAGCAGCTTGTCTTCCTTGCGCTGCATCTGGAATGCCTGCCAGAGTTGCTGGCGGCGCTCCTTCGACGCCTGTTTGCGCGCCGCCTTCGCCGCGGCCTTCGCTTCCTTCGACGGATTACCGCCCTTGCCTGCTGCCATGGCGTCCAGCTTAATGGCCGGGTGCGCCCGGTTCGCGACGGGATCATCGCGACAGCGAGCGGTCGGTACCGCGGCGACGGCCCTCATCTCACCCAGTGGGATCGGTGGCGGCCGGATCGGCCGAACTCAGCCGTTGCTCCCGGCCTTGTCCCGCATCGACTCCGCCAGCTGCATGGGCATGGCCTCGTGCCGCGCGTAGGCGCGGGTGAAGGTGGCCCCGCCGTGCGCCAGTGAGCGCAGGTCCACGGCGTAACGGCTGAGCTCGAGTTCCGGCACCTCGGCGCGAATCGCGGTGCGCCCCAGCCCGACCGGCTCGGTGCCCAGCACCCGGCCCCGACGGCTGGACAGATCGACCAGCACCGGTCCCACGTAGTCGTCCGACACCACCACGTGCACTTCGGATATCGGCTCCAGCAGGTTGATGCGCGCCGCTCCGGCCGCCTCCCGCAGGGCCAGCGCCCCGGCCATCTGGAAGGCCGCGTCCGAGGAGTCGACCGAGTGCGCCTTCCCGTCGAACAGCGTCACCCGCACATCCACGAGTGGATATCCCGCCGCCACACCGCGCGCGGCCTGGGCGCGCACGCCCTTCTCGACCGACTGAATGAACTGGCGCGGAACTACTCCGCCCACCACCTTGTCCACGAACTCGACCCCGGACCCCTCGGGGAGCGGCGCCACCTCGATCTCGCAGATGGCGTACTGCCCGTGCCCGCCGGACTGCTTCACATGCCGCCCCCGCCCGGACGCCTGGGTGGCGAAGGTCTCGCGCAGCGCCACCCGGTGGTCGATGACATCCACCTGCACCCCGAACCGGGACCGCAGTCGTTCCAGCGCCACATCGCGATGCGCCTCGCCCAGGACCCACAGCACCAGCTGATGGGTGTCGGGGTTCTGTTCCAGCCGCACCGTCGGATCCTCGGCGACCAGCCGGGACAGGCCCTGCGAGAGCTTGTCCTCGTCGGCCTTGCTGTGCGCCTTCACGGCCACCGGCAGCAGCGGATCGGGCATGGACCACGGCTCGATGAGGAGCGGGTAATCCTTGGCGGACAACGTATCCCCGGTCTCGGCGTGCGACAGCTTGCTCACACACACGATGTCCCCGGCGATGGCCTGTGGCAGTGGCCGCTGCTGCTTGCCGAACGGCGCGGACACCCCGCCGACGCGTTCGTCGGCATCGTGATCACCATTGTCGCCCTGTCCGTGCCCGCACACGTGCACGGTGTCGTCGGCGTGCAGTGTGCCCGAGAACACCCGCACCAGCGACAACCGGCCCACATAGGGATCGGAGGCGGTGCGGATCACCTCGGCGGCCAGCGGCGCGGCGGGATCGCAGGCCAGCGCGGCGGCCTTGCCGCCGGACCCGGTCGCGGACACGGGATGTTCGGCGGGCGTGGGGAATCCGCGCGTGATCAGATCCAGGATCTCCACCGTGCCGAGCCCCTGCCGCGCGCCCTCCGGCGGCGGTGCGGCGATCAGCACCGGATGGAAACTGCCGCGCGCCACCGCCTTTTCGAGGTCCGCGACCAGCGCGGCCAGGTCGATCTCCTCGCCGCCGATGTAGCGGTCCATGAGGGTCTCGTCCTCGCTCTCGGCGATGATGCCCTCGATGAGCCGGTTGCGCGCCTCCTCCAGTTGCTCCCGCTGCTCCTCGGAGGCGGGCGTTTCCACGCGTTCCCCGGTGGCGTAGTCGTAGACGTGCTGGGTGAGCAGTTCGATCAGCCCGGTCACCGGCCGGTGCCCGTCGGCCCCCTTGGGCCCGTACACCGGAAGATGCAGTGGCAGTATGCTTTCCGCTCGCCCGCCGCCCAGAATCTGGCGGCAGGTCTCGGTCATGTCCTCGAAGTCCGCGCGTGCGGTGTCCAGATGGGTGAGCACGATGGCGCGCGGCATGCCGACGCGCGCGCACTCCTCCCACAGTGCCAGCGTCGCCCCGCTCACGCCCTCCACGCCCGCGGCGGCGGAGAGCACGAAAAGGGCCGCGTCCGCCGCTCGCAGACCGGCCCTGAGTTCCCCGACGAAATCCGCGTAGCCGGGGGTGTCGAGAAGATTGACCTTGACGTCGTCCCAGCCCATCGGCACCACCGACAGTTGCACGGACCGGTGTTGTCGCTGCTCGATGTCGTCGTAGTCCGAGACGGAGGTGCCGTCCTCGACCCGCCCGGCCCGGAGTACCGCCCCCGCCGCCACGGCGAGCGCCTCCACCAGCGTGGTCTTCCCGGACCCGCTGTGGCCTACCAGCACCACATTCCGTATATCGGCCGGCCTTTCGGCCACGACCACCCTGCCGTTGACACCTTGCGACGTCGTCGTTCGCTCGACCATGGCTCGCTCCCGGGGTCGATCAATGCGGTCCTTCGAGCTTCCCACCAGCGCCGCGCACGCGTCCACGAATCGACCGAACCGATTTGGATGGCGCGCCGATACCCGCCGTTCACCTGGCGAGGTGTCGCAAAACGACTGTGGCCCGGACGGTGCGTCCGGGCCACAGTGCGCGAATTCGATCGGCTAGGAGCCGAAGCGCGCCAGCACGCTGGTCGCCTCCTGCGCCGCGCTGCCCTCCTCGGCGAGATGGGCCATCTCCGGCGAGATCTCGCGACCGTGGTGACGCATGGCCTGGGCGTAGAGGCGACCCGCACGGTAGGACGAGCGGACCAGCGGACCGGCCATCACCCCGGCGAAGCCCATGGCCTCGGCGGCCTTGGAGTGCTCCACGAACTCCTCCGGCTTCACCCACCGGTCGACAGGGTGGTGGCGCGGGGAGGGCCGCAGGTACTGGGTGATCGTGATGATGTCGCAGCCCGCCTCGTGCAGGTCGCGCAGGCCCTGGGTGACTTCCTCCGGGGTCTCGCCCATGCCCAGGATGAGGTTGGACTTGGTGACCAGACCGGCCTCGCGCGCGGCGGTGATGACCGCCAGCGACCGCTCGTAGCGGAAGGCCGGCCGGATGCGCTTGAAGATGCGCGGCACCGTCTCCAGGTTGTGCGCGAGCACCTCCGGGCGGGACTCGAAGACCTCGGCCAGCTGCTCGGGCACGGCATTGAAGTCCGGGATCAGCAGCTCGACGCCGGTGTGCGGGTTGAGCCGCTTGATGGCGCGCACGGTCTCGGCGTACAGCCACGCGCCGCCGTCCTCGAGGTCGTCGCGCGCGACGCCGGTGACGGTCGAGTAGCGCAGCCCCATGGCCTGCACGCTCTCGGCCACGCGCCGCGGCTCGTCCCGGTCCAGGGCGGCGGGTTTGCCGGTGTCGATCTGGCAGAAGTCGCAGCGACGGGTGCACTGCTCACCGCCGATGAGGAAGGTGGCCTCGCGGTCCTCCCAGCACTCGAAGATGTTGGGACACCCGGCTTCCTCGCAAACCGTGTGCAGCCCTTCGCGTTTCACCAGACCCTTGAGTTCGGTGTACTCGGGTCCCATGGTGGCGCGGGTGCGGATCCACGAGGGCTTGCGCTCGATCGGGGTCTCGGCGTTGCGAGCCTCGATGCGAAGCAGCTTGCGGCCATTGGGTGCGGCCGTGTTATCGGATGCCGGGGTATCGACAGAGGTCACTTGGTTCACCCTACGCTCATGATCATTCGGCCTTGGCGGGCACGGTTCGCGGCACCACCGGGAGCTGATCGGTCGTCGATGCGGGAAGCGGTTCCGGGCATTCGGCCGACGTCTTCACGCAGTGGGAGATGGTGTGGTCGGCCACCTTCAGATCGCCATCGAGGGCGCGCGCGATCGCATCGGCTGCCAGCGGACGCACCTCGTCGACGGTTACCTCGCGCCCGAGTTCGCGGCTCAGGGTGGTGACCCCGGCATCGCGAATCCCGCACGGCACAATGGCATTGAAGCCGTCCAGGCTGGAATTGCAATTCAGCGCCAGGCCGTGCAGAGTGACCCCGCGCTGGACGCGCACGCCGATGGCCGCGACCTTGCGCTCGGGCTGGGACTCCGTCGCCGGCACCCACACGCCCGAACGGCCTTCCACCCGGCCGGTTTCCAGTCCGAGCTGTGCGCAGACGGCGATGAGCGCTT
Organism: Nocardia sp. NPDC051981; assembly: GCF_040680715.1. NCBI lineage: Bacteria > Bacillati > Actinomycetota > Actinomycetes > Mycobacteriales > Nocardiaceae > Nocardia > Nocardia sp. NPDC051981. The sequence goes on from NZ_JBFAXK010000052.1 coordinate 8,545, forward strand.
CCTCCAGCCGGCGTACGTAGGCCACCACGTCGACGGGCTCGGCCAGCCGGACGATCGGATAGCCGACCAGTTGCCCAGGTCCGTGCCAGGTGATCTTCCCGCCGCGATCCACCTCGATGACCGGGCTGCCGTCCAAGGGCAGATCCTGCGGCTCGGTGCGCCGGCCGGCGGTGTAGACGAAGGGGTGTTCCAGCAAGAGCAGCCGGTCCTGCCCGATGCCGTCGGCGCGTTCGGCGGCGATGGCGCGCTGAAGCTCCCAGGCTTCCTGATAGTCGATGAGGCCCAGATTTTCGACGGAAAGGGGTGTGCCGTCGAAGCGGGCCGATACCGCGCTGGGTAACGGTGCGGTGGCCGTACTGCTCGTGCTCACGGCTGCGACGTTACCCCTTCATTGAGAACGGTTTGCATCAGTGTGAGATCCATCCAACGGCCGAATTTGTGCCCGACCTCTGGCAGTTGCCCGACGATCCGGAACCCGAATCTCTCGTGCAGGGCGATCGACGTGCGGTTACTCGACTCGATCGCGGCGATCACGGTGTGTACGCCACCCTGGTGCGCCCGAGCCAGCAGCTCGGTCATCAGCGCGGTGGCCACTCCGCGCCGCTGGAATATATCTGACACGTACACCGAGTTCTCGACGGTGAACCGGTACCCGGACTTCGGCCGGAACTGCCCGTAACTGGCGTACCCCGCGACCTTGCCGTCGATCTCGGCCACCAGCACCGGATGTCCGGCTCCGGTCCGCGCCGCGAACCAGGCCTTGCGCTCGTCCAGGTCGGCGAGGTCGGTATCCCAGATGGCGGTGGTCTCGGCGATGGCGTTGTTGTGGATCACCAGGATCTCGGGGAGATCGCTCTCGCGCGCATCCCGCACCAGCAGGTCGGACGGATGATTGGTCACGTTCCACACGGTATCGACGGGCCCGCTGTGACGTGCGCCGCGCCCACCGCAATCGGCCGGATCAGCCGGACTGACCGAGCGTCGCGGACAGTGCCGCGCCGATGGTGGGGTGCTGGAAGGGGTATCCGGCGGCTTCGAGCGCGGTGGGAATCGCCCTGGGGCCGTGCAGGATTGCCTCTTCGGCGAACTCGCCCACGGCCAGCCGCAGCGCGAACGCGGGCACCATCAGGGGCGTCGGCCGGTGCATGACGCGGCCCAGCGCGCGGGTGAACTCCGCATTGGTGACCGGCGCGGGACCGACCATATTGACCGGGCCGGAAAGGCTTTCGTGGGTGAGCGCGTAGCTGATCGCGCCGACCTCGTCGTCGAGGGAGATCCACGGCACGTACTGGCGGCCGCTGCCCAGCCGCCCGCCCAGGCCGAGATAGTAGAGGGGATACAGCATTTCGAGCATGCCGCCGTGCCGGGCCAGCACCACCGCCGAGCGCAGTAGCACCGTGCGCACGCCGGCGTCGGCGGCCTGTACGGTGGCGGCCTCCCAGTCGGCGCACAGGCCGGCCAGGAAACCCGTTCCGGCGGGGGAACTCTCGGTGACGACGCGGTCGCCGAGATCGCCGCCGTAGTAGTGCACGCCGCTGGCATTGACCAGCGTCGGCACGCCCGCGGCGGCGACCGCGGCGGCCAGCACATCGGTGGGGACGATGCGGCTGTCGCGCAGCTCCTGTTTGTAGCTGCCGGTCCAGCGCCGCTGCCCGATGCCCGCGCCGCAGAGGTTCACCACGGCGTCGGCGCCACGCAGCGCACGGTCGTCCAGATTGGAACGGACGGGGTCCCAGGTGAATTCGTCGCGGGCGTGCACGGGACGGCGCACGAGGCGGGTGACCTCGTGCCCGTCGCGGCGCAGAGCCGCGACGAGCGCCGTCCCGATCAGCCCGGACGAACCGGCGATCACGACTTTCATCCGATCAATCCTGCCGCCCGTTTCCGGCATCAGAGCCCGAGGTCACCCTCGAACGCGGCCTCTTCCAGCCGGTGCTTGACGGTGGTCAGGAAGCGACCCGCGTCGGCGCCGTCGATGAGGCGGTGATCGTAGGTGAGCGGCAGGTAGGCCATCGAGCGGATGCCGATGAACTCGTTGCCGTCGTCGCTGATCACCATGGGGCGCTTGACGATCGCGCCGGTGCCCAGCATGGCGGCCTGCGGCGGCAGCAGGATCGGGGTGTCGAACAGGGCGCCCTGGGAGCCGATATTGGTGATGGTGAAGGTGCCGTTGGCCAGCTCGTCCGGCTTCAGGCCGCCGGTACGCGCACGGTTGGCGATATCGGCGATGGCACGCGCCAGTCCGGCCAGCGACAGGTCGTTGGCATTGTGGATGACCGGCGAGAGCAGACCCTGCTCGGTGTCGACCGCGATACCCAGGTTGACCACCGAGTGGTAGGTGATCTCCTTGGTGTCGGAGTTGTAGGACGCGTTCACGTTCGGGTGCACGGCCAGCGCCTCGATGACGGCCTTGGCGTAGAACGGCAGGAACGTGATGTTCACGCCCTCGCGCTGCTTGAACGCGGCCTTGGCGCGGTTGCGCAGCGCGGCGATCTTGGTCATGTCGACCTCGTGCACCTGGGTGAGCTGCGCGGTGGTCTGCAGCGACTCCAGGGTCTTGGTCGCGGTGATCTGCCGGATGCGGCTGGCCTTCTGGACCGTGCCGGTCAGGTGCGACAGCGACGGACGCGGTGCGGGCGCGGCAGCGGCCGGGGCGACCCGAGCAGCGGCGGCGGGCGCGGCAGCGGCGGGGGCCGGAGCCTTCTTGGCCTCCGCGGCGGCGAGCACATCCTGTTTGCGGATGCGGCCACCGACACCGGAACCGGTGAGGGTCGCGAGGTCAACGTTGTTCTCCGCGGCCAGCTTTCGCACCAGCGGGGTCACGTAGGGACCACCGTTGGTGGAGGACTCCTCGGCCGGGGTGGCCGCGGCCGGAACCGGAGCGGGCTTGGGAGCCGGTGCGGGGGCCGGGGCGGGCGCGGGGGCCGGAGCTGCAGCGGCCGGAGCCGGAGCGGGGGCGGGCGCGGGTGCCGGGGCAGGGGCCGGAGCGGGTGCGGGGGCCGGAGCCGGTGCGGCCGCAACAACGCCGCTGCCGATGACGCCCAGCTGACCGCCGACCGCGATCACGTCGTCCTCCTGCGCGGAGATCTCCAGCAGGGTGCCGGCGACCGGCGACGGGATCTCGGTGTCGACCTTGTCGGTGGAGACCTCGAGCAGCGGCTCGTCCACGGCGACCTGGTCGCCGACCTGCTTCAGCCAGCGGGTGACGGTGCCCTCGGTGACGGACTCACCGAGCTCGGGCATCTTGACCGGGGTGCCGGAGGCGGCAGCGGCCGGGGCGGGCGCGGCGGCGGCCGGCGCCGGAGCGGCGTCGACCGGCTGCGGGGCCGGGGCGGGTGCGGGGGCCGGCGCGGGCGCCGGGGCCGGGGCGGCGGCGGGTGCCGGGGCGGCGGCCGGGGCCGGAGCGGAACCGGCCTCGCCGATCACGCCGAGCTCGCCACCGACCTCGACCACGTCGTCCTCCTGGGCGACGATCTTCGTGAGAACGCCTGCGACCGGGGACGGGATCTCGGTGTCGACCTTGTCGGTGGAGACCTCGAGCAGCGGCTCGTCGACCTCGACCGTGTCTCCTTCCTGCTTCAGCCACCTGGTCACAGTGCCCTCGGTGACGCTCTCACCAAGAGCCGGCATCTGGACGGAGAAGGTCATGTCCGTTGACTCCTCTGACTGCTCGTCGGGTTAAACAGTTCGTCTCTCCGCGGGCATGGCACCGCGGGTCGCGATGTCGTCCCGACGGCCACCGATCATTCTGCGGCACCGGAGATCCGTGTTGGTTCTTGTTCCAGCCACCCATCCTTGCACTCGTCCGGGTGCGGCGTGTCACAGGGCGGCCGTTGCGCCGACCTCTCAGTGTCGCGATCCCCCGCGTGAGCAAGAGATCTCCCTGGCGTGAGCGTGAATTGGCGGGAACGGCATGAGACGTATCACGTTTGCGCGTGGCACCGCTTTTCGGGGTGCCGGTAGACGGGAGTCGAAGTCGCGCCGAGTGGGATAGCGGTCAGCTAGCTGGCCGCGCCACCGACGCCCGCGGACCGGATGGCCGGGGGCACCCGCGGGGAGTGTGGCGGTTGCGGGGTGGGGAGTGCTGAATTCGCGGGCGAGCGGTGAATCGGTTGAGGGCGTGCAGGATGCCGACGGCTTTGCCGCCATGTCGATGGGCGCCGTCGGCGCGCGCGAGTACCCGTTCGCGCGCCTCTCGTGTCGGCGCATGGATTTGGCCGCCCGCGGCATCGCCTCACCGGCCCTGAATTGCCGAGTGCACCACCGGGCTCGCCGAATCGCGCTTCGGGGGTCGTCCCCGGGCGCGGGGGCCGGCACTGGGCTGAGCTGGCGCTGAACGGATTCTGTGGGGCTGCTTAGGAGTTGGCCGGGGGACTGGCGAACGGTCCGCGAGCTGGCACTATCAAATTATCCGGCGGTCTTTCCGTGGCCGGAGAGGAGGTAGCCGGGGATGGGTTTCCTGGATCTGTTCGGGCGCAGCGGTACCGCGCGCCGGGGTGATGCCGACCCCGAGGCGATGGCGCATCTCGCCGCCTGGACCCGAAGCCATTACGGCGTGGAGGCTTTCGTCGAGCCGTGCACGACGGTGTCCGACGTCTCGGTCGTCCTGGTCGCCCACGACGGTGAATGGACTCGACGCGTAGTCGGCGAACGCGGAGCCCAACGCCTTTCCGCCACCCTGAACATCCCGGTCTACGACACCCGCCGAGTCGGCTACCCCCAGCGCATGCGCGACCACAATGCCCGCCGCCGCATTCTCGAACGCCGCGCCGCCCAGGGCTTCTGACTCTGAACGGCGTTGTCCGCCGCGCTGACTCAGCGGGTCCAGCTCTCGATCGAGCGCTTGCTGAGGTGAGTTGCCACCACGACCAACGCGAGCAGGCCCGCCGCCACCCCGAGTGCCGCGGGCGCGGCCTGGTGGACGACGAGGGCGGCGCCGATCGCCGCACCGAGGAACATGGCGGCAATAGGGACGACACGACGGCCGATGCGGCTCCCCGATCCGCCCGCGGGCGCGCTGTCGGCGGCGATGCCGGTGAGGGTCAAGGTCAGCACGGTGGTGGTCAGATCGGGCACGGCGAGGGCGCGAGCGGTCGCGTTCTGCAGGCCCAGCCCGAGTCCCAGGAACACGATCAGCAGCGCCAGCGACCAGTCGTGATACGGGCGCGAGGCCCCCAGCGCGATCATGAAGGCTGCGATGACCAGCACAAACTCGGCCCATGCTGCCGCATTCAGGTGACGGCCGCGGTGCGCCCCGACCCGGGCGCGCAGCCGTCCCCCGGCGAGCGCGCCGATCAGGAACGCGACAATGGCCAGAAGCAATGCCCACCAAACGAATCCGGGCGCGCCACCCAGCGCGAAACCTGAGAACACCACATTGCCGGTCATATTCGCGACCAGCACATGCCCCAACTGGAGATAGCTGAAGGCATCCACCAATCCGGTGACCACCGTCAGCGCGAGCAGCAACGGCGGCAGCGGCCCGTGGGTGTGACCGGCGGGCGGCACGATCAACCGGACCGCGTCGGTGACGTGCTCCCTCATCGACATGCCTGCAACCTGGACATCGCTCATCCGACGATTCTGACCGATCCGAGGGGGCGAGGCCGGGGACAGCGGAGAGGTGCCACCCCTTCTTGTCCCGGAGAATCTCGCGCACCCGCGCATTGAAGTGGAACATCAGGGCCATTCGGAAGATTGCCCTATGGGTGACGTAATTGCTGCGTAACGCGAACCGATTTCGCGCCATTACGGACAACGCCCGCCGCCGCATAGAGCGGGGCGGGCGTCATAGCAGAGTCCGGCCGTCGCCTATTCGGCGGCGATGTCCTCGAGGGTCGCGATGAGGGTGCGGACCGGGACGCCGGTGCCGCCCTTGCCGATGTAGCCGAACGGCCCGCCGGTGTTGTAGGCGGGACCGGCCACATCCAGGTGCGCCCACTGCACGCTCTCGGAGACGAACTCCTTGAGGAACAGCCCGGCCGACAGCATGCCGCCCCAGCGGTGCGGCGCGACGTTCTGCAGGTCGGCGATCTTGGAGTTCAGGTCGGCGCGCAGTTCGGCGGGAAGCGGCATGGCCCAGGCGTTCTCGCCGACGGCCTGCGAGATGCGGGCCACCCGGTCGCGGAAGAGGTCGGTGCCCATGACGCCGGGGGTGCGGGTGCCGAGCGCGACCATCTGCGCACCGGTGAGGGTGGCGACGTCGATGACATAGTCGGGTTCGTCCTGTCCCGCGCGCACGAGCGCGTCGGCCAGGATCAGCCGGCCCTCGGCATCGGTGTTGATGACCTCGACGGTAGTCCCGCCGAACTGGGTGAGCACGTCACCGGGCCGCTGCGCGGTGGCCGACGGCATGTTCTCGGCCATGGGAACGGTGGCGATGACGGTGAGCGGCAGGCTCAGTCGCGCCGCCAGCAGGGTGGTGGCGATGACCGCCGCCGCGCCGCCCATGTCGGAGGTCATATTCTCCATGTTCGCCGCGGGCTTGATGGAGATGCCGCCGGTGTCGAAGGTGATGCCCTTGCCGATGAGCGCGACCTTGGGGTCGCCGCCCGCGTAGGTGATGCGGATCAGTCGGGGCGGCCGCGAGGAGCCCTTGCCGACGCCGAGAATGCCGCCGTAGCCCTGGGATTCGAGTTCCTTCTCGTCCAAGATCTCCACCTGCAGGCCCGCGGCCTTGGCCAATTCCGCTGCGCGGTTGGCGAATTCGGCCGGGAACAGGTCGTTGGGCGGGGTGTTCACGAAATCCCGCGCGGTGGCGACGGCTTCGGCGACGGCCTGCGCCCGGAACAGCGCCTCTTCCCCGAATCCAGGTTCGGGAACCAGGAATTCGACGCGCTTGACCGGCTGATCGTCTTCCTTGGGCGCGGTCTTGGCGGACTTGAACGTGGTGAACTGGTACGCGCCCAGGTAGAAGCCCTCGGCCGCCGCGCCGAGGTCCAGCCCCGACAGTGTGGTGACCGCGGTCGCGACCCCGGTCAGCGCCCGCCCGGCCGCACCGGCCGACTTGCGCACCTGCTCCGCGTCGAGCTTGTCCTCGGCCCCGAGCCCGACCGCCAGCACGCAGTCCACGCCCAGCCCGGCCGGAGCCGGCACCCGCGTGACCTCCTCGCCCTTCCCCTTGGCCCCGACCGCCTGCAGCGCAGTCAGCAGCGCGGCCCGGGTCTCGCCGTCCAGCACATCCTCGAAGGCGTCGGCGGGCGCGATCACCGGCCCGTCATCCGTCGAGATGAGGCCTATGACGAGGACGTCGGCCTGCCCGATGCTCACGGTGCGTACGAGTTCCGGTCCGAGCGAACGATCTGCAACAGCTGTCATAACCGCCCACGTTACTTCCCCTGCTCACCCGAGGCGGGTTCGGCGCGTCTCCCGGGGACTCGCCGAGCGGAACACCGCCCGTCAACAGTCCTGTACGTCCGGTTCGGGCTGTTCTCGACCTTTGCGGGCCAGCGGCTGAATACCCTGGAACAGACACCGCCGTCGGGCATGACTTCGCGGTGTTCCCACCCCCCGGTGCCCTCTCGAATCGCGCGGGCGCACAGGAGGTTCCCAGTGGCGAAGGCGAAGTTCCAGCGGACGAAGCCGCACGTCAATGTCGGCACCATCGGCCACATCGACCACGGCAAGACCACTCTCACCGCGGCGATCACCAGGGTCCTGCACAACAAATATCCGGATCTGAATCCCTTCACACCCTTCGAGGCCATCGACAAGGCACCTGAGGAACGGCAGCGCGGCATCACCATCTCCATCGCCCACGTGGAATACCAGACGGAGAACCGCCACTACGCGCACGTCGACTGCCCCGGCCACGCCGACTACATCAAGAACATGATCACCGGTGCCGCCCAGATGGACGGCGCCATCCTGGTGGTCGCGGCCACCGACGGACCGATGCCGCAGACCAAGGAGCACGTCATCCTGGCGCGCCAGGTCGGGGTCCCGAAAATGGTGGTGGCACTGAACAAGTGCGACATGGTCGAGGACGAGGAGATCCTGGAACTGGTCGAACTCGAGGTGAGCGATCTGCTCAGCGAATACGAATTCGACGGCGACAACACCCCCATCGTCCGCGTCTCCGCCTACCAGGCGCTGGAGAACCCGACCGGCGTGTGGGGCGATACCATTACCGAACTCCTGGCCGCCGTCGACGATTGGATCGACACCCCCACCCGCGAAGTCGAGAAGCCCTTCCTCATGCCGATCGAGGACGTCTTCACCATCACCGGCCGCGGCACCGTCGTCACCGGCCGCATCGAACGCGGCGTCCTGAAGGTCAACGCGGAGGTGGAGATCGTCGGCATCCGCCCGAAGACCACGAAGACCACCGTGACCGGTATCGAGATGTTCCGGAAACTGCTCGACGAGGGCCAAGCCGGCGAGAACGTCGGCCTTCTCCTGCGTGGTGTCCGCCGCGAAGATGTGGAGCGCGGCCAGTGCGTCATCAAGCCGGGTTCGGTCACACCCCACACCCAGTTCGAAGGCCAGGCCTACATCCTCTCGAAGGAGGAGGGTGGCCGCCACACCCCCTTCTTCAACAACTACCGCCCCCAGTTCTACTTCCGCACAACGGATGTCACCGGCGTGGTGACCCTTCCGAAGGAAGTGGAAATGGTCCTCCCAGGTGACAACGTCTCCATGGAGGTGGTTCTCATCCAACCCATAGCCATGGAGATCGGCCTCAAATTCGCCATCCGGGAAGGTGGCCGGACAGTCGGCGCCGGCCAGATCACCAAGATCCTCAAATAGCGGGTCATCCCATCTCTTCCAGCGCCTTGCCCTTCGTCTCCGGAACCCACCTGAGCACGAAGGGAATCGAGAGGACAGCGAAGGCGGTGTAGATGACGTAGGTCCCCGACAGGTTCCAGTCGGCCAGGCTGGGGAAGCTGGCCGTGATGACCCAGTTGGCGATCCACTGCGCCGACGCGGCGACGCCGAGCGCGGCGGCGCGCAGCCTGTTGGGGAACATCTCGCCGAGCAGCACCCACACCACGACACCCCACGACATGGCGAAGAACAGCACGAAGCAGTGTGCGGAGACGAGCGCCACGATGCCCTGGGTGTGCGGCAGGCTCACGTTGTTCCCGGACCCGGACTTGTAGGAGAACGCCCAGCCTTCCAGTGCGAGGGCGATCGCCATGCCCGTAGATCCGATGAGCGCCAGCGGTTTCCGCCCGATCCGGTCGACCAGCACCATGGCGATCACGGTGCCGACGATATTGATGATCGAGGTGGTGAACGAGTAGAAGAACGAACTGGACGGGTCGATGCCCACCGACTGCCACAGCGTCGCCGAGTAGTAGAAGACGACATTGATGCCGACCAGCTGCTGGAACACCGACAGCCCGATACCGATCCACACCACCGGCAGGAACCCGAACCCGCCGCCCAGCAGATCCTTGAACGTCGAACGGTGCTCACTGTGCATGGCCCGCTCGATCTCGGCCACCCGCTCGTCCAGATTCACCTTGCCGCCCTCGACCTGGGCCAGCACCTCTTTGGCCTTGTCGGTCTTACCGATGGAGATCAGGTACCGCGGTGACTCCGGAATGGTGAACGAGAACAGCCCGTACAGCGCCGCCGGCACCACCATCACCCCGAGCATCCACTGCCAGGCCTCCAGCCCTGCGATGTGACCGCGCTGCTCACTACCCGCCATCTTCAGAATCGCGAAGTTCACCAACTGTGAAGTGGCGATACCGATCACGATGGCCGCCTGCTGGAACGACGCCAGCCGCCCGCGATACGCCGGCGGCGACACCTCGGCGATGTACGCGGGCCCGATCACCGATGCCATCCCGATCCCGATGCCACCGATCACACGCCACATCGCCAGATCCCACAGCGCGAACGGCAACGCCGACCCGATCGCACTACAGGTGAACAGCGTCGCCGCGATCCGCATGCACCAGATGCGCCCGATCCGGTCCGCGATCCGCCCCGCGATCGCCGCCCCCACCGCGCACCCGATCAATGCAATGGCCACCACCTGCGCCAATGTCGCCGACCCGATGTCGTACCGATCGCGGATCGCCTCGACCGCACCGTTGATGACCGAGCTGTCATACCCGAACAGAAACCCACCCATGGCCGCCGCAGCGGTAATGAACACGACATAGACGAGGCCGTCCGCCCCACCCACCCGATCGCCGGGCGTTCGCTCGCCCACCGTTGACTTCACGCAGACTCCTTCGTCCCGACCCGGAGTCTGGTGAGCCCGGGCCAACCACCTTGGGTAAGACCGAGATGACGCACAGAACCCCGTCAGACGGCGCACTCCGACGATCGTTGCTGCTGTGATGCTTGTCAACGCGGCCCGCAGGGGCCGCTTTCCGGTGACGTAGGCAGTCGGTTTGCCTGTGGTGTCTTCTCTCCCCACCAGCCGTTCGGCCTCCCGCAGTAGTAGTGCCGCGGTCTCGACGTCGCCGGCTCGCGCGGCGTCCGTCGCTCGCGACACCGCATACAGAACTCCGGACCGATCCTCGCGACTCTCCGTCCGCGCCCGAACAGCTGCGGCCACGAGACCTCCTTACCCATAGGCAGTGTTGTGGGGAGGTATTCGGAGCCGCGCGCTCTTCGACGTGTTCGTGCCGCTCATCCGATGTGCCGGAAAAGCGCAGGTAGACAGCCGATTTGACTTTGGTTCGTCGCAACACGTAACTTATTCCAGGTCAGAGCGACACGGACACCGACCCGGAGCCCCAAGGGCCTGGGAAACGAGGTTGGACGAGGAGCGCCTGATGA
>NZ_JBFAXK010000053.1:0-17616 GCF_040680715.1 Nocardia sp. NPDC051981
GCGACTTCGGCGACTTCTTCTGTGCCACAAACAACTCCGTTCAGTTCCCCAAATTCTACTTTGGGGGCACTGTCCGAAGATCTTCAGGCACCTCATGGGGTGTTGTTGGGTTTGTCAGGTGCTGCGCAGCCGAATTCGTCGGGTCGCGTCGAGATGTCGATCGACGATGAACTGAGCGGTCGTGCCGACGATGGGTGGCGCGCCGGACCAGAACAGGCCGGACCAGAGGCCATCGAATGCGACGAAGTATTCGCGGTTGATGGGGAAGACGTCAGTGATCTCGGCGGTGACCTCGGAGCCGATGGGGTGGCGGTTCTTGGCGGAGAACCATTCGGACTCGCTCATGGCCGGGAAGCTCGTTGTGCTCGATCGGAAGGTGGGATCGAGAGGCCAGAGGCGAACCTGACCGCGATTGTGCTGGAGGACCTCGAATTCGGTCACCGCGCCGACGGTCGGCCATTGGTCGGAGGAAAGCGGCAGATTCAGGGCATCGACGAATCCGGTTGGTGGATGGCCCAAGTCGACGAACAGCCCGATGGCGCCAGGTCGCGGAATCAGCGTGACCGCTCCGATCACATGGTCGCCAATCGGATAAAGGCTGTGAGCGGCGGTAAGTTCTTCTTCGAGTTGGGGGTCAGGTTCGATCATCGCCGGACTATTTCAACGATCGCTTCTGCCGGTTGTCAACGGTCAGGACTTGGCGAGAAGGCCATCGTGACCATCGTTCGCGGCGCATTCGTGGACTCTGCGACCGCAGGGGCTGCGGCATGAGCGCCTCAAGTATCGAGTGGACGGAGGTGACCTGGAATCCGATCACCGGCTGTGATCGGATCAGCGTCGGCTGCGACAACTGCTATGCGCTGAAGATGGCGAAGCGCCTCAAAGCGATGGGTGCCGCGAAATACCAGACCGACGGTGATCTTCGAACTTCTGGCTCTGGGTTCGGTGTGGCCGTGCATGCCGACGTGATGACCGAGCCGTTGCGGTGGCGGACACCACGAAAAGTGTTCGTGAACAGCATGTCCGACATCGCCCATGCCCGCGTCAGCGACACCGACATCGCCCGAATCTTCGCGGTCATGGCGGTCGCGCACCAGCAGCAATTCCAGGTGCTGACCAAGCGTCCCCGGCGCTTGGCGAAGCTGTTGGCGCGCGCGGATTTCCGTGAGTTGATGGCGCAATCGATGCTGTTCGACGACGGGAATGGCGGAGACGACGTCTTCGACTGGCTTGCCGTCAACGCGACATGGCCCTTGCCGAACGTGTGGCTGGGAACGTCGATCGAGAGCGACGAATACTGTTGGCGCGCTGACGAACTGCGTCGGACTCCGGCGGCGGTCCGATTCTTGTCGTGTGAGCCACTACTCGGACCACTGCCCAGCCTTGAGCTGACCGATATCGACTGGGTCATCGTCGGCGGCGAGTCGGGGCCGGGGTTCCGGCCGCTGAATCTGGACTGGGCGCGCGGCATCCGCGACCTCTGCGGGGCTCATTCGGTCGCCTTGTTTTTCAAGCGTCGGTGTGGGACGTTCATAGCGAACGCTCTGCTACGTGCTCGGGAGATCGTTTGCGGCGCAATATCATTGGATGGGGGGACTAGGACGCCATCAACGCTCGCAACGACACCAGGGCGCGGGCCACGGGCTGGCCCGGTCGTCCCAGGGCTTTCAACGCTGCTCACTGGCACGGCGGGGACGATCTGTACGTGGATCCGAACCATCTCATCGAAACGATGATGGACTCGATGCTCACGACGAAGCCGGACGCCGGCCACGCGTAGCCCTGCTGTTCACCGATTGGGTCAGGACGACAGGGTCGACTCCGAACACGGCACCGATCTTGGACATCTCCTCCAGGGGTGTGCAATCTCTAGCGCGGCCCAGGTCAGTCAATGACGTTAGCGATGGCGGGATCGGACCCATGTGCGCGACATCGGGATCGACAAGTGGCGTAGCCCGGCCCAGGATTTGCCGGCCGACTCCGAATACGCGACGGACCTGCAGGTTCAGATTCATGCTTACCTCGTGTAAGGCGGCATTGCACCTGTATGGCTCTGATGCAGAGCGGCTGGCGCTCCCGGGCACCATTGCCGCGCTCTCCGGCCAGACCTGGACGACAATCGGATGCGCCGATGGCAGGGGCTGACCTGTCTCGCCATGTCATCCGTCCACAAGGTGAAGTGGTGGATGTAGACGCACACTGAACGGGCCGATGACACCCATTGATCTGCACCCAGCAACCAGGACACCATGACACCTACCAGTGACCACACGGAATCGAATAGCGCAGACTTCGAATACCTGCCCCTCACCGGTAGTAGATCGGTTGCCCCGGTGCGGATTCCGGGCCTGCGGGGTGAGCAGGCGCGGGAGTGGCGGCAGTTCGTGTGCTGGGCGGCGGCCGCGGAGCTGCCCGCGCTGCCCGCCACCGCCGACACCGTGCCGGCCTACCTCGCCGAGAACCGGCCACCCCGGCCACCCAGCGCGGCCGCGTCAGCGCCCTCAACGCCGCCCACAAGGCCAAGCGATTGCCGATTCCGGGTGCCGCCGAAGCGGTGCGCCGTGCGCTCAATCCCGGACGCGCGCAACGCCTGTCGGGCCTGCGTACGCACGCGGACGCGCTCATCGCGCGGCTGCCGGTCACGGGCTGGCCCGACGCGTTGACCGGCCGCCGCGACGCGGTCATCCTGCTGCTGGCTACCGAAGGGCTGTCCTGGCACCAGATCGCGGCCCTGAGCCAGGCCGAGATCACCCTCACCGAGCAGGCCGTCACCGTGGGTGCGCAACCGCTGCTGGTCCTGCCCGCCACCGGCACCGCGGCCTGCCCGGTGCGGGTGTTCTCCCGCTGGGCCACCATCGCCACCCACGCACCCGCCGCCACCGGCCACATCGCCCTCGAGCGACTCCTCACCGAGATCGGCGAGGCCGCCGCACGCACGGAGGACGCAGAGGCGGAAGTGTATGTGCCGCAGCAGTTCCCCGGCCGGTACGCGGCGCAGCCGCTGCTGTGCGGGTTCGACGAGCGCGGCCTGGCGCACGGCTACATCGACGAAACTCGAGCCACTGGCGCCCGATGCCGTCGCCGAGATCGCCACCGGCCACTTGCTGGCCCCGCCCGTGCCAGGCGCGGGCCCGGACCTCTACACCGACTGGTACGAGCGCGGGATAGCCGCCAGGTGGCGAATGAAGGCGGTCAACGACGAACTCGACGACCTGCTCGACCGCATCGATGCCATAGCCGCGCACGCCGACGCTATCACCACCCGCGACCACATCGAATGACCCGTCATACGAATCTGCTGGGCCGGAGCGGCAGGTGGGCCAGGAGGCGGAGATGCGTTGGGACAGACGCCGCCGCCCGGCCCCGATCGATCGGGGCCAGTCCGGTCGGTGTTGGCAGGCTCGTGGGACTGGCGTGATTCCTCAGCGGGCTGGGGTCTGCCAGGTTTCGATGTTGAGCAAGGCACCGAATCCCAAGTCGGCGAGGGCCTTCTGAATCTGCGGGGTCGGAACGTCGGCATAGAACGGGGAGGTGGCGATGGGCGCGGGTGAGTCTTCATCACGCTCGGCGGTGGAATCGTCGCTGGTCTCGAAGGATTGGGTGACGATGCCGATGACCCGCCCGTCCTGCGCGACGATGGGGCCGCCGCTGTTGCCTGGCCGTGCGGTTGCCGAGAACAGGCTCGTCGTCGACCTTCATGTCGTTCACGACGTGCTGGTTGGTGAGTACGTGCCGCGGGTCGAGCAGCAAGCCGGTGCCGTAGCGCCGTCGCCGGTGACGGGGATCTTTCCGGTGATCGCGATGGTGGCCGCGCCGATCGCGCGAATGATCAACTCCGGGCCCAGTGCGTCGGGCAGCCAGACAACGCCGCCTGCTTGCGCAGCAGTGCCGTCGGCGTGGACCGTGCGGTAGTGCGGATACTCCGACAGCGCGCCCGGATCGCCGACCATGTACGCCGTGCGTTCGAGCACGGCGGCGAGCGCAGTGATCTGAAAGGCCTCCTCGTCGAGCCCTTCGCTGGACACGGCGCACGGGGTCCAGTTGACCGGAAGCTGGCGTTAGTGAGGTTTTGCGGCCGAAATGCTTTGCTGTGGAGGTCATCTCTGGATTGGTGGCGACCTCCGACGTGAGCGTCCCGAGGTCCCAGAAAGCAAACCGACCGCTCTACCTGCGAAAAGATGCGTTCGGCGGGCGGAAGGCTGTCGGTGGTGTGTGAGAGCATCCGGTACTTGGTTCAGGAAATCATTGCCTAAAAGTCCGCCGACACAAAGGAATTCAACACCATGGGATACATCTACGCCTAATCAGTTCTGGGAGTGAGCCCATCGGGCAAACTCCTGGTGGTAGCCAATCGTCGGGTGAGCACGTTGTGCCCTGGGCGTTGAGTCCTGACGATCAGGTCGGCCGCCATGGTCACCGGCCGACGTACCAACATTCGTAGTTGCGCAGCGACGACATGAGCTGGCGCCATTCCACGACAGGATGGGGCGCGCTGGCAATCGGCGCACGAGGAGCGTGAGCACCTGTGACGACGACACTTTCGAATGAATGCCAGCATTCCTGGCGTCCGCAGTTCGCGCAGATGTTCGGGTTGAAGCTGCGCCCGCGCTCACGCCGTTTTCCCAGTAGCGTCGCGGCGTCGGGTCGGCCGGCTGCCGTCAGCACGCTGCGCGCGATGTGCACGGGAAGTTCTTGGTCGGTCGCGATCGCTTCGACCATGCCGTCTCGTCCGAGCGCACGCGCTTCAACTGCCCACACCCACTGTTGCTCGCTTCCGCACCTGTCACAGATGTGCGGAAAGCCCATGACATCGATGAACAGTGTTGCTTTCCCCATAGACCGAGACCGCCATGCGGTCCCGCCACATCGGTTGCGATCGGCTCGAGCCTGAACGCGATCACGCCGAAAGGCTGGTGGCGCAGCGGCTCTGAGCAAGGCGGAATCAGGGTGCGGCGGGCATAGGCCCGGAGGCAACTCGTTGAGATCGCTTCGGTCTATCCGGGCATGTTCACGCACTGGAAACACGGTGCATTGCACGTCGATGCCGCCGCCGGAGCAGGGTCTCCAGCGCACGCAGATGGTCGAGATCCTGCTACTGGAGCGCCCACCGCGCGAGCCTCCGGATCAGCCCGCGGAACCCGAAGGCGCGGGTACGGCGTCGGGCCCGGTCTCGGCGTGCAGGTATTCGACGCCGACCGGGAAGGTCTGCTCCCGGGTGTCGGGATCCTCGACCCGCCTGTGGTGCCAGCCGTCTTTGTCCATGGTCGACTCGGTGTGGTATCCGCCCGGCTTGTTGTAGCTCGGGCAGTCGGTTTTCACCCGCTCGGTTAGACCGCGGCCGATGCGGCTGCGGGTCTCGTGGACGCCGCCGCCGATCGAGCAGGTCACCCGCGCGGTCACGTAATACACGTCGTCGGTGCTGTTGTGGCAGTAGAAGTCGTCCCCGCACGTAAGCCCCGGGGCCACGTCCCTGACGTTCCAAGCGCTGGCCTGCGGGGCGAGCACCCCGAGTCCGGCCGAGATCAGGGCGGCGACGCCCAGGCCGACCGTCATCCGTTGCGCCATGCGTATGTCAACTCTCCTTCATCAGCCGGACCCGACACCCACTGTAGCGGCGCATAATTCACGAAGGCAGCCCCCGATTTTCAGGGGCGGTCTTCGAGTGATTTCGCGCGAACTCAGGTGTCGAGCTCGGGGACAGGCAGGCCATCGCTGTTTCTTCCCCTGCCGGCAGGAGGCGGCTGGTCAGGGCAGTTCGTCGATGGTGACGCGGAGGTCGAGGCTCTGCGCTGTCAGGTACGGGCCCCGACACCAGCAACGCCGCGGTCATGGCAAATTGTGCGAGCGCGGACCGGCCGCCAATGACGAAGCGCTGAAGCGGTTTTCGGGCACCGGGCCAGGGATTCCGAGGTGCGCCATGACAGCAACCCCCACGCGAACCACGCAGTGACAGACCCGCTCACCGGCCGGGAAAACGACATACGAACACACCCACCATCACCCCCCGGTTCCGATGATGACGTGCCAGTGGTGCACTGGCCCGAGCCGAGTCGGCTCGAATCGTAGTGGCACGCCGTCATGCACCCCGGCGCCGAACCACCCACACCCACCTGACCAGCACCGGCCCGACCGGCACGGACAGTACGACCAGGGGTGCTGGATTCCGGAGCATCACGATGATACGACCGCTCGGTCAAGCTGCCCGCCTCCCGACCACGAGGACGAAGCCGATGCCGATGCCGGCGACCGCACCGATCGCGGTGCCGACCAGTGTGCCCGGCCGCTCCTGCGTGGTTTCCGGCGGTCCCATGCAATGGCCCGCCGCCGAACCAGTAGTGATCAGCGAGAAAACGGCCATCAAGTAGCCAAGCCACCCTGTTGTGGGCGCAACGACCAGCACAATGGTGCCCGCTTCGACTGGGGCCCACTCCGGGGTGGTCAAACTCAACCGCGGCGATCACCCTAGCCACCCGCACCGTCGGCGACGCCGCGTGAATGCCTCGCGGCGGCCTTTCACCGCGCCACCTGCCAGCATCCGAGCACCTACCGCCCGGGTGCCTGGTCCTGGTCCCCGTTGTAGCCGCTGTCCGTGTCGAGGAGGACGGTGAACATCGTCGTCGACCGATAGCGATCCAGATCCCAGTCCAGCGCCGGGAACAGCAACTCGCGAAGCCGACAATCAGCGCCGCGCTGGCCTCGCCGCGCGGGTAGTCCCAGTTGCTGATGGTTGGTGAGGCCGCCGTTGCCGTGGGCCGATTATGGCCGAAAACCTCGATCCAGGGTACTCCGCCCCCGGATCCGGGGATTCCCTTGACGTGTTCTGGATCTCAGGCTTAGCCTTTGTATTCCAGACAGGCATAGACGAAGAGCCACTGTCAGCGGTCTTCGTCGTGTCTGTTTTTTGTGTCGGATCGCTGACAGCCAGCGCAGAAAGTTGGCGGTCCATGAGTTCATCGACGGTCGCAACGCCGCGATCGATTTCGAGCATGTCGCAGGTAACCGCGCTGATCAACAGCCTGCCGAAGTTACCGCGCAAGGCGAATCTGCTGTGGTACCTGGCGCTGGGCGGGCTGTTCCTGGACGCCTATTCGAACGCCGCGCTCGGGGCGGGACTGTCGCCGATGACCAAGGAGCTGACGCTGAGCGCAGCCCAGGTCGGCGTGCTCACCGCGACAGCTCCCGCTGTCGCCATCGTGTTCAATCCGGCGGGCGGCTGGCTGGCCGCCCGGATCGGCCGCGTCAAACCGCTGATCGCCGCGAAGGCCGTCGCGGCGCTGGGTGCGGTGCTGACCGCTACCGCCGGCAGTTTCGATGCGGTCTGGCTGGGGCGCGGGCTGGTCGGGGTCGCCTACGGCGTCGACTTCGCGGTGGCGATGGCCCTGCTCGCCGAGTACACCCCGGCGAAGATGCAGGGGCGGCTGAACCTGTGGCAGTCCGTCTGGTACGTGGCCACCACGGTGAATTTGGCGCTGACACTTGCCTTTTACCAACTCGGCGTGACGCTGGAGATCTGGCGGTGGTCGGTCGGTTCGGCCGGGGTCTTCGCGATCGCGTTGCTGATCCTGCAGAGCGTCTTCCTGGCGGAGAGCCCGTCGTGGCTCGCGGCCAAGGGACGACTGCCCGAGGCGGTTCACAGCCTGCGCCGGATCTACGGTTTCCAGGTAACGGCGGGAACCACCGACCAGGGCAGTCCGATCCGGGAGCCGAAGATCGGTTTCCGGCAGGCGGGCGTGCTGTTCCGGCAGCCCTATCTGCCGCGTACCTTCCTGTCCACGGCGATCTCGCTGACCCAGTCCATGCAGTACTTCGCGGTCGGCTGGTACCTGCCGGTGATCAGCCTGGCGATCTTCGGGGAGAAGTTCGAGCGGGCCACGTTCGGGTCAATGATCTTCAATGCCGCGGGGATCATCGGCGGTGCGCTGTCGGCGTACTTCGGCCGCAAGATCGGGTTGCGGGTCAGCTCCGCGATCGGCTACGGCTTCACGTTCTCCATCCTGCTGGTGATGGGGCTCGGGTTCGGCAAGCTACCGATCACCGTCGGGTTCCTGCTGCCGTTGCTGTTCATCTTCTTCCACTCGGCGGGGCCGGGTGCGAACGGCAAGTCGATCGCGGCGTTGTCCTACCGCAGTGACATCCGGACCCTCGGCACCGGCGTGACCGGGATGCTGGGCAGCTTCGGCAGCGTCATCGGGTTGTACGTTTTCCCGCAGATCAAGGAGGCGATGGGGCTCGGACCCACGATCGCACTGCTCGCGGTGGTGCCGTTGCTCGGCCTGGTCTGCTGCCTGCTCGTACGCTGGGACCCGACGCGCAGCGGCATCGATCCCGACGACGAGCCGATCGACCTGCGGTTCGCCGGGAGCGCGGCATGATGCGGCGCGGGATCCTGGCCGTCGACGAGGGTTCCACTGGGACACGGGCTGCCATCGTCGGCGAGGACGGCAGCTGCGGGCCGTCATTCTATGCCGCCGTCGATGTCGTACACCCCGAGCCGTCCCGGGTCGAGCAGGATGCGGAGCAACTGTTGCAGCGCACGGTCGGTGTGGCGGGTCGGGCGGTGGCCTGGGCGCGGGACAACGGCGTCGAGATCGCTGGTATGTCGATATGCACCCAGCGGGCGACCGCGATTCTGTGGGACCGCGTGACCGGGCGCCCGCTGGCCCCGGCCGTGGTATGGCAGGACAGCCGATACGCCGCCGAACTGGCACAGCTGGCTCCGCAGTGGGATCCGATCCTGTGGCCGAGCACCGGCCGCCCGGTCGGCACCCGCGCCCCGTTCCTCTGGGCCGCCCGGCGGCTCGAAGAGCTCGACATCCCCACCGATCGTGTGCTTTTCGGATCGGTGGACACCTGGCTGGTGTGGCACCTCAGCGGCCGCGCACGGTACGCCATCTCGGCGACCAACGCCGTCGCGTTCGGCGGATACCGGCTGCGCGAGCACGCCTGGGACCCGAAATGGCTGGCGCAGTTGGGTTTTCCCGCAGAACTGGCGCCGCCGCCACTCGACGACGACGGCGATTTCGGCCACACCGACCCGGATCTGCTCGGCATCCGCGTGCCGATCGCGGCGGTCATGGGCGACCAGCACGCGTCGCTGATCGCCCTCGGCGCGCTCACGCCGGGGCAGGGCACCTGCGTGCACGGAACCGGCACATTCGTGGGTGCCCTCGCCGGCGACGAGCCGCCGGCGCGTCTCGGCGAGCTGGACGGTGTGCTGTGCCTGGTCGGCTGGCGCAGCGCGGGACACAGCCGGTTCAGCCTCGAGGCCTACAGTTCGACCACGGGGTCCGCGCTGCGGTGGCTGACCGAGGATCTGGGTCTGTTCGCCTCCGCAGCCGAGATCAGCGCGCTGGCCGCGACCGTGCCGAGCAGCGACCGCACCTGGTTCGTGCCCACGCTGGCCGGGCTCCGCACACCGGTACAACGCCCCGGCGCGCGCGGGCTGCTGGTCGGGTTGAGCCTGGCCACCACGCGAGAAATGTTGGCCCGCACGGTGATCGACGGTATCGCGCACGCGGTGAGCGATACCGTCGACGCCCTGCGGACGACCATGAACCGGCCGATGACCCGGCTGCGGGTGGGCGGCGGGCTGGCCGCGAGCGATGCGTTGCTTCAGAGCCAGGCTGACTTCACCGCAATCCCCATCGAACGGGTGGCGGATTCGGCGACCGCCAGCCTGCGCGGCGCCGCCTACCTCGCCGGTACCCGGCTGGGCATCTGGCCCTCGCTGGCTCATGCCGTCGCCGACCAGGAGCCGGGCCAGGTGTTCGAACCCAGCTTGGCCGAGGCCGATCGCCGGGAACTGCGGGCGCGCTGGCAGGACGTGCTCGCGCTCTCGTTGTCCTGAAAGAAGTTTCGGGTCCGGTCACGCCTGGGCCCTGTCCGGAATGGAGAGACCAACTCATGTTCACACTGCCGTCGAGACGGCCGAACGCCGTCGCCGCGCGGGCGACCCCGGGTGCACAACTGCGGCTGGACCGCCGCGCCGCGCTGACCGGACTCGACACCGGCACATTCGACATGCTGGTGATCGGCGGCGGCGTCACCGGCGCCTACACCGCCCTGGACGCCGCCTCCCGCGGCCTTTCGGTGGCCCTGGTGGAGCGCGACGACTTCGCGTCCGGGACATCGTCGAAATCGTCGAAGATGGTGCACGGCGGGTTGCGCTACATCGAACAGGGCAATCTCGACCTGGTCCGGCATTCGTTGCTGGAGCGCCAGCGATTCCGGCGCAACGCCCCACATCTGGTGCAGCGCTTGCCTTTTCTGTTCCCGATCCTGGCCAAAGACGGGGTGTTCGATGCCCGGATCGCGCGTGCCTTCGAGAGTCTGCTGTGGACCTACGATCTCGCGGGCGGTTGGCGGATCGGCAAGCTGCACCAGCGGCTGACCGTCAACGAGGTGCTGGCCCACGCGCCGACGTTGCGCTCGGAAAACCTCGAGGGCGGGCTGATGTACTACGACAGCCGCGCCGACGACGCCCGGCTGACGCTGGCGATCGTGCGCAGCGCGGCCCGGCTCGGCGCTGCGGTCGTCAACGGCGCGGAGGTGACCGGCCTGCGCACCGCAGGCGGGCGGGTCACCGGTGCGACGGTCGAGGCCAATGGCGAGCGGATCGATGTCCGCGCCCGGGTCGTGGTCAACGCGACCGGGGTGTGGACCGACCGGGTGGACGGCATGGCCGACCCGGGACACCAGCCGCAGGTGCGCCCGGCCAAGGGTGTGCACATCGTGTTGCCGTGGTCGAAGATCCGCAACGACTGCACGGTCACCGTGCCCATTCCGGGCCGCGCGCGGCGGGCGACCTGCACCCGCTGGGGCGATGCCGTCGTGGTCGGCACCACCGACACCGACTACCACGGCTCGGCCGACGACGTGCACTGCACCCGCGAGGAGATGGAGTTCCTGCTCGAAGGCGCCACCATCGCCTTCGACACCAAGCTGGACGCCGGCGACGTACTGGGCAGCTACGCGGGCCTGCGCCCGCTGGTGGGCGGCAAGGAGGGCGCGACGCTGGACATGCGGCGCGACCACCACATCACCGTCACCGCAGGCATGGTCACCGTGACCGGCGGCAAACTCACCACCAGCCGGCATATGGGCGAGCTGGTGGTGGACAAGGCACTCGGGCTGCTGGACCGCAAAGCCCGCTGCCGCACCAAGAACCTGCCGCTGCTGGGCGGCGCCGGCTACGACGCGGAGGCGACCGCCGCGACCGGCGGTATCGCCGCGCATCTCGGGGGACGCTACGGCACCGAGGCGCGGTTCGTGAGCGCGCTCATCGACGAGGACCCGGCGCTGGGCGAGCCGCTCATCCCGGGACAGCCGCACATCAAGGCCGAGGTGGTGTTCGCGGCTCGGTCGGAGCTGGCGCGATCGGTGGACGACGTGCTGTCGCGGCGGACGCGGCTGCGCTTGTTCGCCCGGGACGCCTCGGTCGAGGCCGCACCGCTGGTGGGCGAGCTGCTCGGCGCCGAACTCGGCCTCGCCCCGGACGTGGTGGCGGCGCAAGTGGAGGAATACCGGGCGGACGTCGCCCGGGAGAAGTCGATTCTGTTGGGAGACAACGCATGATCAGCCGTCAGACCATCACCCACCCGTTCAACCGCGGCAACTACATCGTCGGTGCTCCGACGCCTCCGCGCTGGGGCGCCCGCACGCCCCCGGGCCGGGGCGAGGCGTCGCTGCAGGCGTCAGTCGTGGCCGTGCCCGCGGGCTTGACCGAGGCATTGCGCGTGGCGGCGGACGCCGTGTACACCGATCGCGACGAGGTCGTGCTGCGTACACGCGACTGGTGGGCTGGATCGATGATCGGTGAGACCGCGGGGAACCCGGCGACGCCGGACGCGGTGATCGTCGAGGTGAGCACAGTGGAACAGATCCAGGCCGCGGTGCGGCTGTGTAGCGAGTACGGGGTGCCGCTGACCGTGTCCGCCGGGCGCAGCAACGTCACCGGTGCCGCGTTGCCGGTGCACGGCGGCGTCGTGCTGGATGTCTGCCGCCTCGACAAGATCGTGTCCTTCGACGCCGAGTCGCAGCTCGTCGAAGTGCAGGCGGGCATGTTCGGCGACGTGTTCGAGACCGAACTGCAGCAGACCCACGGCGCCACCACCGGGCACTGGCCGTCCGCGTTCGCGATGTCCACGGTGGGCGGTTGGGTGGCCTGCCGCGGCGCGGGCCAGCTCTCCACCCGCTACGGCAAGATCGAAGACATGGTCGTCGGCCTCGACGTCGTACTCGCCGACGGCACGCTGGCCCGGTTCGGCGACTACCCGCGTGCGGCCACCGGCCCTGACCTGCGGCACTTGTTCGTCGGGTCGGAGGGCACGCTCGGCGTGATCACCTCCGTGCGGCTGCGCACGCACCCGCTGCCGACGTATGCGAAGGCGATTGCATACGGGTTCGAGACGTTCGCCGACGGGCTGGATGCCTGCCGCCGCATCATGCAGCGCGGCGCGACCCCGGCGGCTATGCGGCTCTACGACAAGCTGGAGAGCAGCACCCACTTCGGGTATCCGGACACCAACCTGCTGCTGATCGCGGACGAGGGCGATCCGGTGCTGGTCGACGCCATGATCCGGGTCAGCGCCGAGGAATGCGCGGCGACCGGATCCGAGCTGGACGGTCAGTCCATTTTCCAACGCTGGCTGGACGAGCGGATGCTGGTCGGCAAGTCGGCAGACGGCTTCACTCCGGGGCCCGGCTTCGTCGCCGACACGCTGGAGATGGCCGGTTCGTGGGCTGCGCTGCCCGCCATCTACGACGAGGTCGTGGCCGCGATCGAAGCCGTGCCCGGCACCCTCGCGGCGTCTGCGCATCAATCGCATGCCTACACCGACGGAGCATGCCTGTACTTCTCGCTGCGCGGCGACGTCGAACCGGACAAGCGGCGACACTGGTACCGCTCGGTGTGGGACGCGTCGAACGCCGTGCTCGTGCGCCACGGCGCCGCACTCAGCCACCACCACGGCTCGGGCCTGCTGCGCGGGCCGTACCTGCCGGAGGCGCTCGGCACCGGCTTCGGCACCTTCGTCGACGTCAAACGGGCGCTGGACCCGAACGGGCTGTTCAACCCCGGCAAACTCGGCCTGCCGAGCACGCTGGGGCCCAGCCCACTCGACGCGGCGAGCTGACCGGCCGCCGGTGTTGTCGGGCACTGTGAAACCGTGCAGGCTATGAACGAGAGGATCACGGCGGCGTTCGAGGACGTCCCGGTATGTGCTTCGGTGGTCGGTTCCGCCCGGGTACCGGAGTTCGTGCAGGCGCAGTCCCGTGTTGGGATCCTGGCGTCCGTCCCGGTCGGGCAGCTGCCGAAGATCGTGTCGCTGCTGGCCGGGCTGGACAAGCTGGTGTTCGTCAACATCGACTCCTGCCCCGGCCTGGCCACCGATCGCGGCGGCGTGGACTTCCTGCAGGAAATCGGGGCGGCCGGGGTGGTCAGCACCCGGGTCGCCCCGATCGAACGGGCACGGGCGCTGTCGATGCTGACCATGCACAAGGTGTTCGTCACCGATCGGTCGAACCTGAACCGCAGCCTGGAAGCGGTCAAGCGCAGCGGCCCCGACCTGGTCGAGCTGATGCCGGCGCCGATCATCCCGTGGATGTCCGCGACGGCACGGGAAGTCATGTCACCGTTCGTGGCGGCCGGTTTCGTCACCGACCGCGACGGAGTGGCGCACTCACTGGCTATGGGCGCGCTGGCCGCCGCGTCCTCCGATTCGGGGCTGTGGTCGCTGACCCGGTCCCGCCTACGACATGGAGAGAAATGAGTTTCGTTGTGGTGGCCCGGTATCTGACCCCGAATCGGAACCGGGTGGTCGAACTGCTCGGGCCGATGGCCGAGGCGTCACGGCGCGAACCCGGCTGCCGTGGCTATACGGTTCATACGGGAATCGAGGAGAATGTCGTGGTAATCGTCGAGGAGTACGACACCGAACAGGACTTCACCGACCATTGCGCGTCGGAGCACTTCCAGCGAATCGTGCTCGGCCAGGTCGTACCACTACTGACCGAGCGACAGGTCACCCGCTGCGTCCCGACCGGCGCGCAGAAGCGGTAATGCGCGCCGGATTTCGTTGCTCCGAGACCGTCGAGCTGCGCTGCACCCGAGCGGGGATATGGCCAAGGAAGTTCGACATCAGTCGGGAGACCAGTCGATTGGATACCGGCCGATCCCCTGCACACTCCGGAGTTCACCTCCTTCTACAGGCGAACCATAACCATGCCAGCTAGTGCCGCGTCCAAGAATGTTGATGCTGAAACCCAGGCTCGGGGTGGCGGGTTGATCATCGGCGTGTGACCGGCGATGCTGCCGGTGGAGGTGGTGCCGGTGGCTCGGAAGCCGGATGTGTTCGTCAGAGCGGTAACGCCAGAGGAGGGCCGCAAGCTGGCCCAGATCGCCCGGCGTAGCAAGCAGCCGGTGCGTATGCGCCGTGCGGTGGTGGTGATGGCCTCGGCGCAGCATCAGCCCGTCGGGTTCATCGCGAAGCTGATGCAGGTATCGGAATCGTATGTGCGGCAAGTGATCCACGACTTCAACGAGAAGGGCTTCGACGCTCTGGACCCAAAATGGAGCGGGGGCCGGCCGGCGAAGACCGATCAAGCGACGCGTGATCGGATCTGCCAAATCGCCCGGTGCTGCCCCCGTGATCTGGGCTGGCCGTTCTCGACATGGAGTCTGTCGAAACTCGCGGATGTATTGCGGGCCAACGAGATCGCCGATATCAGCCGCGAAACACTGCGGCGAATCCTGAAAGCCGGCGGGGTGTCGTGGCAGGCCACCAAAACATGGAAGGCCAGCAACGATCCCGAGTTCACCGAGAAGATGAACCGGGTGCTCGACCTCTATGACCATCCGCCCGACGACGGGCGCGTGGTCTGTGTCGACGAGTTCGGGCCGCTGAATCTGCAGCCACGCGCTGGCCGCGGCTGGTTCACTCGCCGGCGGCCGAAACGATTGCGGGCGACCTACAACCGGACCCACGGTGTGCGGCACATGTTCGGCGCCCTGGACCTGCGCAGCGGCCAGTTGTACTACCGGATCCGCGACCGCAAACGCTGGACCGAGTTCCTGGCGTTCCTCAAAACGCTGCGAGCTCGCTGGCCCGGCGAGAAGTTGTACCTGATCCTGGATAACTACTCGGTCCACAAGCGCCGTGAAGTGCGGGAATGGTGTGCCGCCAATGGAGTGGAGCTGGTGTTCCTGCCGACCTACTCGTCCTGGTTGAACAGAATCGAGTGCGAGTTCGCCGCCCTGCGCTACTTCGCGTTGAACGGCACCGATCACCGCAGCCACAACGAGCAGGACACGGTGATCGGTGACTACATCCGCTGGCGCAACCAGCATGCTGGACCGGTCCGCGACTTCGCCGTCGGCTCCAAAATCCGGCGGCTTGATTACCTACCGAACGTTGCGTGACACGGCACTAGCACCGACACCCTGGCGCAGTGTCACCGTGTCGGATAGCGATGAACCGGCTCCGGAGAATATGGATCTGGGCACGGTGTTCGCCGCATTGGCGGACCGCCATCGTCGCCGCGTGGTGCTGGCCGCGCCCGATGGAACCGAACGGCACTGCAGCTCGTTCGGTCTGCCGGTATCGAAAGCCACGCTCACGCACCACTTTCGAGTACTCCGCCAGGCGGGCCTCATCCGTCAGGTGAACCGCGGCAACAGCAACATGGCGCAACTGCGGCGGACCGAGCTGCAGCAGCGGTTTCCGGCGTTGATCGACCTTCTCAGTACCGAGATTCACATCTCCCCGGTGTCAGGCGATCGCAGCACGTGATCGCCCCTGCTCGGCCGAGGCCGAGACGCTGTCCAGCACGAAGTTCCTGCCCACTCCCCAATTCCGGGCCCAGGGCCGGGTCGTAGCCGAATGGCTGGACAACACCGCCCTGGTCATGAGGCAATTCGGCGACGACGACGCGGCGACCTGGATCGTCGGACGTGATCAAGCCGGGCCGGAGTACACGGTCCTGTACTCCGACTCACGCGGATCCTCTCGCGTCTATCGGATGACCTTCACCGACGGCGCCCAGCACATGTGGCGCACCACAACACAATTCACCCAGCGCTTCCGAGCCTGCGTCAGCGCAGACGGCGATACCATCACCGGCGAATCGGAGGGCTCCCGCGACGACGGAACCGCGTGGGCCGGGGGATTTGACTTGTTTGGAGGCACCATCGGGTGTCACGGTCGTCTGTAGGTGCAGGTGACCAGCACGGCGAGTGCCTAGGGGAGCCTGGCTCGAACTTGCAGCGTGGCTCATCGCGGTACTCCTTGGCTTTTCGTCTTGCGAGCGGCACCGGGCCGGACGGGATCGGCCATCAGGCCTGGTGCGCTCGGCCGGCCTAAGCTGCCGCCGGCCCTGCCGCGTGCTTGGCGTTGGCTTAAGAGGTCACCGATGGGTCGCGCGGTGCCCATTGCCGTGTGACTGCCTCCATCAGTGAGGTGACGTCAGAGCCTGCCCAACATACGTATCCATCGGGCCGCACCAGGACAGCGTCCGCGTCCAGGTCTCGCTGTGTCACTACGAAGTCGATGTGATCAGACCACTGCGCGACGGATGCGCGCAGAGTGTCCCGGGCGGCCAGCAGGACGGCGCGCCCGTCTGTCTGCTCGAGGCCGGCCAGACGTCGCCCGAGGAGAGGGTGCGGGCTCGCGGGCATCGGGTAGCAGATATCGAGCCCGGACATCATGCCGGCAACGAGCATGTTTGCCTCCGGCAGCTCCAGCAACTGTTCGACGATCGCGCGAAGGGCCAGATTCTCTTCATCGGGTACGAGCAGTACGCCTTGGGCGCGGGTATTCGCCAGCACTCGTGCGGCTACAGGATGACGCTCGGCCTGGTACGAATCGAGTAAGCCGTCCGCAGCTCGGCCCTTGATCTCGGCGGCGAGCTTCCACCCTAGGTTGAAGGCGTCCTGCACGCCGAGGTTCAGACCTTGCCCGCCCATCGGTGAGTGGATGTGGGCGGCATCCCCGGCCAGCAGGACGCGACCGTGACGATAGGTCGAGACCTGCCGTGAGGCGTCTGTGAAGCGAGAGCCCCAGCGGATTGCCTTCGCTGTCACCTCTGGGCCGAAGGACGCGGTTAGTGCCCTGTTCACCTCGTCGATGGTGATCGGTGCGTCCTGGGCGAGCTCGCTCTGCTCGGGGCCGTAGAAGAGAAAGCGGTGTGTGTTCCCCCCTATCGGGGCCAGATAGCCTTTGCCCGATTGGCGGGGAGACATTTCCGGTATCGACCATTCGGTCGGTGCTGGTCCGGTCAGCGTGAGATCCGCGACTGCCATGCGCAATCGTCCTGCCAGCCCGGGGAACTCGATTCCGAGCAGCTCGCGTACTGTGCTGCGTCCGCCGTCGCAGCCGACAAGGTAACGGCTGCGCAGTCGTCGCGACCCTGCCGTTGCGACCACGCTGTTCTCGTTCTGCGCGATTTTGGTCAGTTCGTGACCACGCAAGATGGTGGCACCCAGCTCTACCGCCCTGGTCTCCAAGATGGCCTCCACGCGGGGCTGAGAGCCTGGTGACAAAGGGTTAAATGGTGGCCAGGGTTGGCCCGTAGAGGGCCGGCCCGAGCTTTCTGATATGGCCTTGATGTGACCACTGCGAC
>NZ_JBFAXK010000054.1:0-15075 GCF_040680715.1 Nocardia sp. NPDC051981
AAAACGCTCGACTGGGACAACCCAGCCGAGCGTCTCGCTATGCTCTTGTCCACCACCAACTAGCAGCGGTGTTGCGACGACCCCCAGAATCCGCCAACGCGGCGGGGGCGCGAGGATCGAGGGCTCGACCGCTATTGGGCGACGAGGCGGCGGATGATCATGGGCTCGGCCATGATGCCCTCCAGGACTCCGGCCACGTGCTGGAAGTGCTCGGTGGCGAAGTGCTTCTCCAGGGCGTCGGCGTCCTGCCATTCCTCCACCACGACCATGTGGGCCGGGTCGTTCGGGTTGGTGAAGGGCTGATAGGACAGGCAGCCGGGCTCGGCCAGGGAGGGTTCGATCATGGCTTCCAGGGCGGTGCGGAGGCGGTCCTCCTGGCCGGCGGCGGCGTGCAGTTCGGCGACGACGTGCAGGGTCATGGTGGTTGCTCCTTCGGGAGTCGGTGCTCGGTATTCGGATCTTGGTGACGCTCAGCGCTGGATCGGGCCCTCACCGGCGCCCGTGGTGCGCAGCGCGGTCGCGATGGCGTCCAGGTCGGCGGGGGTCAATTCCAGTGCGGCGCCGCCGATCCAGCCGTCGACCTGCTCGGGCCGGCGGGCGCCGGCGATGGCGCCGGTGACGCCGGGCCAGGTCAGGGTCCAGGCGATGGCGACGGCGGAGACGGTGGTGTCGTGGGCCGCCGCGATCGGACGTAGTGCGTCCACCAGCGCGAGGTTGCGGTCGAGTTCGGTGGTGAACTCTGGGAAGCCCTTGCGCCAGTCGTCATCCGGCAGGCTCGCGACGCGTTCGGCCGAGAAGGCGCCGGTGAGCAGGCCGGAGTGCTGCGGCTGGTAGACGATGCCGCCGGTGTGATGCGCTGCGGCCCAGGCCAATTCGTCCGCCGCGCCGCGCTTGATCAGCGAGAACTGCGGCTGGATGGCATCCACGTGGGCGATGGACTCGGCGATCTCCAGTTGCGGCACATCGTGATTGGACAGGCCGATGGCGCGCACCTTGCCCGCCCGCACGAGGTCGGCCATGGTCTGCCAATACTCCGCGAGCGGGGTCGCGGCCGCGGGGTCGACGCCGTCGGGGTCCGAGAAGTCCAGGGAGGCACCGGTATCGGGCCAGTGCACCTGGTACAGGTCGATGCGCTCGACGTTCAGCCGGCGCAGCGAGTCCTCGACCTCGCGGCGCACGCTGGCGGCGGCCATGATCCGCTTCGGCGCGGCGGCGCGGTCGTTCTCGTCCCAGACCAGTCCGGCCTTGGTGAAGACGAACGGCCGATCGGCCTCGGGCAGTCCGCTGATCGCCTTGCCGACCACCTCCTCGGAGTGGCCTAGTCCGTAGACTGCGGCGGTGTCGATCCAGTTGACGCCGGCCTCGACGGCCCGGCGGATGGTGGCGATGGAATCGGCGTCGTCCTGTGCGCCCCAGGTGTAGCGCCAGCCCGAACCGCCGACGGCCCACGCACCGAATCCGATCCGGCTGATGTGCATGTCGGTGGTGCCGAGCTGACGGGTGGGAAGGGAGGTCATGATGTGTGCTCCTCGTGTGGGTTTCGCCGTCCGTTGCGGCGCTGAGCACTACTTTCGCCGGATGCGAGCGGGGCAAACAGTGCCGCGTCTGCCTGGGCACCGCATGACCAGGATGCGGTGCCGGATGGAATTCGCCGCGCTCGTGGTTACCGAAGGCATGACCTTGGACCGTCGCGCCGAACTCGGTGAATTCCTGCGCTCCCGCCGCGCCCGGCTCAGCCCCGCGGAGGTGGGTCTGATGGATCACGGTGCGCGCCGCCGTGTTCCGGGCCTGCGCCGCGAGGAGCTGGCGCTGCTGGCCGGGGTCAGCGTGGATCACTATGTGCGCCTGGAACAGGGCCGCAGCCTGCAGTTCTCGGAGTCGGTACTGGATGCGGTGGCGCGGGCACTGCGGCTGAATCAGGTTGAGCGCGACCACCTCTACCGCCTGGCCCGCCCGTGGTCGGGTGAGGAGCCGCCCGCCGTGCAGGAGGTGCGCCCCGGTCTGCGCCGGCTACTGGACGCCGCCCACGATGTCCCGGCCTACATCGTCGGCCGCGGTGTCAGCGTCCTGGCGTGGAATCGCCTGGCGGCGGCCCTGATCACGGATTTCGGCGCGCTCCCGCCCGCGCAGCGCGACTTCCTGCACCTGGTCTTCCTGGACGAGGGCGCGAAGGATCTCTACGAGGACTGGGACGACAAGGCCGCCGACACCGTGGCCTATCTGCGCCTGGATGCCGCCCGCAATCCCGGTGACCCGCGCATCGCCGCCCTCATCGACGAAATGAACGCCCGGAGCCCGGAATTCGCGGAGCTGTGGAAGCGGCACGAGCTCAAGGACAAAACCCACGGGCGCCATATCTACCGCCACCCGATCGTGGGCCGTCTGGACCTCGGCTTCGAAACCCTCCGTCTCCCCGACGATCCCGATCAGGCGCTGGTCGCCCACCACGTCGAACCCGGCTCCCCCAGCGCCGACGGACTACGGCTGCTGGCCTCCCTCGCCGCCGATCCGGCGAAGCTCTGCTGAGCGATCCACCCGTAACGCACTGCGCCGCACCGGAAAACCGGTGCGGCGCAGTGTACTGCCGGGATTACTTGGTGTCGCTGTCGATCTGCAGGCTGCCGCCGCCGGCGTCGATCACCCGCATGCTCACCGATTTGGTCGGGCCGTTCTTGGTCTGCAGCGAGTCCAGCACGATATCGACCGAACCATCGGGGTCGACCGTGCCGCCGCCATTGGCGCCCCGGATGCTCGAGTACTTCTGGACCGGGTTCCCGGTCCAATACGTCTGGAATGCCTGCTGACTGCCGTAGACCTGCTGAGCGGCGGGGGTCAGCAGCTTCCAGGCATCGGAGTACCGGGTGTAGGTCACGTCGTCCCAGAACGACTGCACCGCGTCGACGGCGGCGTCGAAGCTGACCGTCCCGGCGCTCTTGGTCTGGCCGAGGCCCGAGGGCACGCCCTTGGTGGCGCTGGCCGTGACCGACGCCTTCACCGAGCTGCTGTTCGTGCCCGCGCCGGAGGTGCTGTCCGAACCGGAGTTGCCGAACAGGCCGTACGCGATGCCGCCGGCCACCACGACCACCGCGGCCACCAGGATCAGCACCAGCTTCCTCTTGGAGCCGGAATCCGAATCCGGTTCGGGCGCCGGATGATTGCGGGTCGGCGGGCCGGCGTTCATGGGCGGGCGCGGCGGCGGGGTCTCCAGCAGCTGTGCCTGGCTCATGGCGCCGGTCGGGATGTCGGCCGACTGGCGGCGCTCCATCTGCCGGGTGGTCTGCCGCGGCGCGGAGCGCTGGGCGGCGCCGGCCGACGGGGTGGCCGGGCTCGAGCGCCGGGCGGCCAGCACCCGGGTGGCCTCGGCATCCGGGCCGACCTCGGCGAATTCGGCCATGATGTCGCGCACGTCGAGCATGCTCGGCCGGTCCTCCGGCTCGAAGCTGAGCAGGCTGAGCAGCAGATCGCTGAGCGGTCCGGCATTGCGCGGTTCGCTGATCTGGCCGTTGGCGGCCGCGTACAGCAGCGCCAGCGGATTCGGGTTGGTGCCGTAGGGCGGTTCGCCTTCCAGTGCGTGGAAGAGCGTGGCGCCCAAGGCGAATACGTCCGCGGCCGGGGTCGGTTCCGCTCCGCGCGCCACCTCGGGGGCGAGGTAGGCGGCGGTGCCGGAGATGAGTCCGGTGGCGGTCAGCGTGACATCACCCTTGGACTTGGCGATGCCGAAGTCGGTGATCTTCACGGCGCCGTTGTCGCCGAGCAGGATGTTGCCGGGCTTGACGTCGCGGTGGACGATCCCGGCGCGGTGCGCGGCGATGAGCGCGGATGCCACCTGTTCGCCGATGCGGGCGACCTGCGGCAGCGGCAGCGTGCCCTGCGCGGACAGCACCACCGCCAGACTCTGCGACGGCAGATACTCCATGACCAGGCACGGGTCACCCTCGTGCTCGGTGATGTCGAATACGACGATGGCGTTCGGGTGCTGGAACCGGGCCGCGTTGCGAGCCTCGCGTGCGGCGCGCTGCCGCACGATGTCCTTGTCTGCATCCGACAGGCTCGGCTGGGTGAGGATCTGCTTGACCGCCACGGAACGTTCGAGCCGCTGATCCACGGCTCGCCAGACGACACCTGTGCCGCCGCTACCAATCCGTTCGACCAGGCGGTAATGCCCTGCGATCACTTGGCCGGTTTCGATGGCACTACTCCGAAGTTCTCCGAGACGACTGTGACAATGCGGTTGCCCGCGCGTTTCCCCGCACGAGTGTAGCGGGCGACGCGCGGATCTCCGACGTCAGCGTGAGATATGAGCGAGATCTCGGTGAGATCTACGCCGCAATCGAGTGACCGCCGCGTAATCGGTTAGAAGAACTCGCTGGTCGAAGCCCATCCATGACGGGACATAGACCAATTGGTTTGGTGCGTGTTTGCTCCCACACACCGACGGCGTTCAGCTACCTTTCACCCCCGAAGCCGGGGCGGAGACCGCCGCGGGCCGCTCGGCGCGCGCCAATTGCGCCGCGTCCGCCTGGTCGAGCTCGACGTCGAAGACCTCGGCGAGCACCTTCGGCAACTCGGCGACCTCGAGTTCGCGCACCTCCTCCGAGCCGTCCGGGTAACTGGTGGTCCAGATGGTGCCGTCCAGCTGATGATGCACCTCGGCGTGGAAGCGCTGTACGAACGGCCGCGTGGTGAACGGCGAACGCGCCGAGGTGGACACGTAGTGGTTCCCGACCGCGAAATCGACGCGGTACTGCGGGGTGGTGACGAAGGTGTAGCGGTCCACCCAGCCGTCCCGGCCGAACTGGTACAGCGTCCACAGCTCGCCCCCGACCGCGTCGATGGACCGCTCCAGCCGGAAACGCCATGCGCCCGCGCTGAATTCACCACCATCGGGGGCCAGCTCGACCGGTTCGACCGGCCCCCACCCAAAGCCGACATCGCACAGCCAGCGGCGATCGTCGTCCACGGCCTTGACCCGCAGCAGCGCGTGGGTGGCCGGGCGCAGGTTGGTCGCGCCGCGGGTGACGCGGCCCGACATGGCGGTGAACTCGAAGCCGAGCCGCTCCAGCGCGGCGGCGAACAGGCCGACGTTCTCGTAGCAGTACCCGCCCCGCTGCCGCCGGATCAGCTTGTCCTGCAACACTTCCGGATCCAGTGGAATGCCGCGGCCGAGGATGATCTCCAGGTTCTCGAACGGAATGGTGGTGGTGTGGGCGCGCACCAGCTCGCGCAGGGTGGCCAGGGTGGGCGTGCGCTCGCCGGTGAATCCGATCCGGGCCAGGTAGGCGTCCAGGTCGAGGTCCGCGCCCTGCCAGGTGTACGAGGGGTCCGCCGGTGTGGTCACTAGGTGCCTTCCTGTTGCGCCGGATTCGCCGCGATCAACGGTATTCGGCGGGAAAGTGTTCCGGCGGCGGGTGCCGGATCAGCGCACGGAGTCGGCCAGGGTGGGCAGGCCCTCGCGGTAGGTGGGGTACATCGGCTTCCAGCCCAGGTCGGCGCGCGCCTTGGCATTCGAGACACGGATCGAGAAGTCCAGCATCTGGGCGGCCGCCAGCGGTGAGGCCATGCGCACCAGACGGGCCGGGAGCCGGCGCGGCGGCCGCGCGCCGACGGTCTCGGCCATGGCGTCGAACATGGTGTCCCAGGTGATCGGCTCGTCGTCGACGATGTTGTACGCCTGGCCGGCGACACCGCGCTCGAGGGCCGCGACGGTCGCGGCGGCGGCGTCGGCGAGGTGGACGAAGCCGGCGTATCCGGTCCCCGTGCTCGGCAGCGGGAGCATGCGCAGCCGCAGCGCCCGCACGAAGCTCTCCGACGCGCCGGGACCGTAGAACAGGCCGTAGCGCAGGGCGATTCCGTCGATGCCGGGTGCGCGCCAGGCGCTCGATTCGGCCTCGTGCAGCGCGCCGATGATGCCGTCGGTGACATCGCCCTGGATGCGGCCGAACGGGTCCTGCTCGGTCACCAGCCGCGAACCGTGATCGCGCAGGCCGTATCCGACGATCAGCGACTGGGTGAGATAACGCCGCGCTCCGGTGCGCTGGGCCAGCTCCACCAGATGCTTGCTGCCGATCTCGCGTAACGCGTTGGTGCGCAACAGACCCGGCGCGTGATAGTGGGTCGGCGGCGAGTACCGGTAGGAGGTGAGCTCGTGGATGACCGCGTCGGCGGTCAGTCGTTCGGTGGCGCGCATCAGGTCCGAGCGGTCCATGGCATTGGCGACCAGCGGGGTGGCCCCGAGCGAGCGCGCGACCTCGGCGCCGCGACCGCCGCGGGTGAGCGCGTACACCTGATGCCCGGCCTGCCGCAGCGCCGTGACCAGTGGCCGCCCGATCGCTCCCGTCGCCCCAGCCACCACGACTTTCATTGCGCCTCATCCCGTCTCACCGCGCCGATATCGACTGCGAGCCTACTGTCCGGGGACGGGATGGAGTGGATCGTGGTCAGCACCGGACGGCCGCGCTCAGGCCGCGCATTTGGCGTTCGGAGGCGCGGGCGGGGCGGTGTTCACGCCGGCCGCGACATCGACGAGGTAGTCGTGGTCGCCGCCCAGCGGCTCACTGCCGAGCAGCAATCGCTGGACCACACAACCGGATTCGAAGAACACCGGATTGATGCCGTGGTCGCCGGGCACCACGCGGCCCTCCAGATCACGGCCGCTGACCACGGTGTACATGGAGACCGGGTGGCCGGAGAGGGTCAGTGCGGCACGCATTTCGAGCGACTGGGTGTAGGGCACCAGCGGGTCGGCGGTGCCGTGCAGCAGGACCGCGCGCTTGACGTCCATGCGGTTGGTCATGAGCGCCGGCGACCGGTCGAGGTAGGACTGCAGGCAGGTCACCGGGGTGCAGCCGCCCGCATCGCGTTCGATCTCGGCCCGCAATTGTGGTCCGGCCAGGCCGGATTCGAGCCAGGCGGTGGCGTCGTCGGCGTGGCCGAAGGTGTCGACCCAGTAGTCGTAGGTGCCGGGCGGGGCATAGGCGGCGGCCAGCCCACTGGTCACACCGCCCTGACTCCAGCCCCACAGCACCGTGGGACCGATGCCGGGGTGCTCGCCGCGGTACCACTGGGTGGCCGCGACGGTGTCGCGCCAGCCCGCCCAGACGTTCCACTCCCCGGTCCGCCAGGTGCCGGTGTCGGAGCGCTGATCCATGGTGACCAGGGCCGCGCCGGTCTGCCGGACGATCGAGGCCAGGTAGTCGGGGAAGTCGCTCGCACCGCCGGCGTGGCCGTGCACCGCCACGATGAGTCCGCGGGCGCCGCCGTCGGGTTCGTAGACCCGGCCGGTGGCGGTCTCACCGTCCACCGTCAGGGTCACCGGCCGCATCGACACGTCACCGGGTGGCGCGCTCGAAACCATCGGGGCCGCAACCACCGTCGCCGCGACCATGCCCGCGACCGCACCGACCACCCGCATCAATCGCCACCGGACACCCACGCCCGGCATCGTCGCATGTCCGCAGAGCCCGGCCGGGTACCCACGCCGGGCGATTTCCCGGGCGGCGGGTTGCCCGCGGATTCGGATGGCGGAGGCTAGGATTCGACCATGCGTTCGATGGATGCCGCGGAGCGGCGGGCTCGGCTGGGGGTGCGGCACCGGCTGGCCGCCGGGGTGCGCGGCGACGCGGTCGAGCAGATCGTGCGGTCGATGGTGGTGCTGCACGCCACCGATCCGGCCACCGTGTACCTGTCCGTCGCGGCGCGCGGGGTGGGCATCGAACCCGGGCACGTGGAGCAGGCGCTCTACGACGATCGAACGCTGTTGCGCATGCTGGCCATGCGGCGCACCATGTTCGTCGCGCCGGTCGACCTGGTGCCGGTGCTGCAGGCGTCGGTGGCGGATGCCTTGGCGCACAAGCAGCGCAAGACCTACGGGCGGTACATCGAACAGTCCGGGGCGGTGACGGGGAATGTCAGCGCTTGGCTGAACGAGGTCGAGGCGGAGACGCATGCGGTGCTGCTGGCGCGGGGCAGCGCGACCGGGGCGCAGTTGAGCAAGGAGGTGCCGCGCCTGCGGACCCAGGTCGACACCGCGCCGGGCAAGCCGTATTCCAAGCCGACCAATATCACCACCTGGGTGCTGGTGACGCTGGGCTGCGAGGGCCGGATCGTGCGCGGGCGGCCCAATGGGAGCTGGGCCAGCAGTCAGTACACGTGGGCGCCCATCGAATCCTGGCTGCCGGAGGGGATTCCGGCGCTGCCGGTGGACGAGGCGCGGGCGGAGCTGGTCCGGAAGTGGTTGCGCGCCTTCGGTCCCGCGCCGGTGAGCGATCTCAAGTGGTGGACCGGGTGGACGCTGGGCGAGGTTCGCAAGGCGCTCGCGCTGGTGGATACCGCCGAGGTCGACCTGGGTGGCGAGACCGGCCTGGTTCTCGCCGACGATCTGGAATCGACGCCCGCCCCGGAACCCTGGGCCGCGCTGCTGCCCGCCCTCGACCCCACGCCGATGGGCTGGCAGTCCCGGGACTGGTACCTCGGGCCGCACCAGCCCGCGCTCTTCGACCGCAATGGCAATGTCGGCCCGACGGTCTGGTGGGACGGCCGCATCATCGGCGGCTGGGCGCAGCGCCCGGACGGCGAGATCGTCTGGCGGCTGCTCGAGGACGCGGGCTCCGACGCCGAGCGCGCCATCGCCGCGGAAGCCGAACGCATCGGGGCGTGGTACGGCGATGTCCGCCCGATTCCCCGATTCCGAACGCCGCTCGAACGCGAACTCACCGCCTGAGCCGCGCGCCTCCGTCGAATACCGCCGCGCCGGTCCGCGATCCGTGCCGCAGATCGGTTGCGAGTTTGTGATCGAATGTCGATCTCATTGCATGGCAGGGTATTCGACGGTCGCGGCCCGGTCCGGACACTACTGTGAGGTTGCTGCCCACGAGTATTCGGAGAAATTCTGCGGGCCTACCGGGCGGCAGGCTGTTACTGTCGGCATTGTTATTCGCACGATCCGGGCCGGGACACGGGGAGGTCCAGCGGTTCGGCGAGTTTTCGGAGTGTGTCATGGCGTTGACGAATCGGCTGGTCTCCCCGGCTGCACCGCACATCGATTCGGCCGGCGTGCCGCACGGTAGCTCCGCCGGGGGGCGGCCCGCATCCGCGCCGCCGCGAAACGACCTGTGGGGCGATGCCTTCCGGGATGCGGCGCTGGGTATGTGCGCGGTGCTGTCGGCGACCGACGGGCGCATCGATCCCGCGGCGCGCATGCGGGTCGCGCAAATGGTCGGCGCGCACGAGGTCCTGCGCCTGCGTTCCCCCGAGGACCTGCGAAATCTGTTCGAGGACAATTGCGCCCGGCTCATCATGGATCCCGCCTTCGGGCACGCGTATGTGATGGCGCAGATTTCCAAGGCCACCGGTTATTCCGAGCAGGCGGCCGCGGTGGTGCGGATCGGGCTGATCGTCGGGCAAGCCGACGGCGAACTCGGCGCACACGCGCTCACGGTGATTCGCGAGGCTTGTCAGGTTTTGCGTCTGGACCCGCACGAATTCGGTCTGTAAAGCCCTCTGGCTATTGCTGGACATTGTCCGGAGCCGTCCCGCATTCTTGGAGCGTTTGCTGCCTAGCGAGGGGATTCACTCTGCATGGCGATCCAAGGGTTCCTCAATATTCTGCTCGACACCGTCCACCCCAATCGGGGCTGGCGGTATTGCGGCTGGTGCGAAGGCACCGGGGCCGCAGGCTATTCCGACAGCGGGTCGGCGATCCTGTGCACCGGCTGCGGCGGCATCGGCTGGCTCGTCGATCCGCCCGTGTACCGGCGCTGACCAGACGATTCACCCCCGGCGGAGTGGCACACCGGGGGCGAATCGACGGAAAGGGCTGTCTCACATATCGAGTCCGAGGTCCAGTACCCGGACCGAGTGGGTGAGCGCGCCGACGGCCAGGTAATCGACTCCGGTACGGGCATAGTCGGCCGCCATATCCAGCGAGAGTCCGCCCGAGGACTCGAGTTTGGTGCGCGGCGACCGGGTGTTGCGCCGCTGCACGGCCGCCTGGGTGGCCCACAGCGGGAAGTTGTCCAGCAGCACCAGTTCCACGTCCTCGGCGAGGACGGCGTCGAGCTGGTCGAGGCTGTCCACCTCGACCTCGCACTCGATGTCCGGGTTCAGTTCCCGCACAGCGCGCAGCGCGGCAACCACCGAGCCCGCGGCCACCACGTGGTTGTCCTTGATGAGCGCGGCATCGCCCAGCCCCATGCGGTGATTGACGCCGCCGCCGACCCGCACCGCGTACTTCTGCAGGGCCCGCAGGCCGGGCAGGGTCTTGCGGCTGTCGCGGATGCGGCAACCGGTGCCCGCAACCGCGTCCACCCACTGGGAGGTGGCGGTGGCGATTCCGGACAAGTGGCACACCAGGTTCAGCAGCGTGCGCTCGGCGGTGAGCAGCCCGCGCGTGGGTGCGGCCAGGCTCAGCACGACGTCACCGGGCCGCACCCGGGTGCCGTCCGCGACGCGGCCGGTGACCTCGTAGTTGCCCGCGCCGAGCACCTCGTCGAGCACGAGCAGGCCGACATCCAGCCCGGCCACCGTGCCCGGCTGGCGAGAAGCCATGTCCGCCTTGGCGACCGCGTCCGCGGGCACGGTGGCCACCGTGGTGATATCGGGCCCGTACCGCAGATCCTCGTCGAGGGCGGTGCGGATGAGCGCGACCACCGCGTCGCGGTCCAGTCCGGCGTCGAGGGTCATTGCTGCACTCCTTCTTCGATGACTTGTCCTGCGCCCCGGGCGATGTCGTTCCCGACCGCGATGTCGTTCCCGACCGCGAAACCGCGCGAGACGGCGAGCCCCGGCATGACGGCCGTGCCCGTCACGAGGCGACGGGCACGGCGGCCCGGCCCCACGCCTGCCCCGGCTCGATGCCGTCGGCAACGAGCTTCGGCCGCCCGTCGGACCCGAGCCGCACCGCGGTGCTGCGCCGCAATTCCTCCCGCGGCTCCGGGTAATCCGACCGCGTATGGCAGCCGCGGCTCTCGGTACGCGCCGCCGCCGCGACCAGCAGCGCCCGCGCGGTCAGCGTGAGCGCGGAGTCCTCCAGCTCGCGAATGATCGCCGCCGCCGAATCCGAGTGCGCGACTGCGCCATCGCTCGACGCATCCACGGCACCGTCGGCCCGGCCGACAGCTGCGCCGTTTCCGTTCAGCGCCCACTCGACGGTGATGTCGGACGCGGCATTGTCGGCGACCAGGCCGACCATGCGCAGGACGGCGGCACGCAGGCCGTCGCCGTCGCGAACGACCGAGGCATGCTCGGTCATCAGCTCCTGCAGCAACTTTCGATCCGCACGGGGGAAGCGCAGCGGGCCGACCTCGTCGATCGGGCGGGCCGCGCCCCGGCGTTCGGCGGCCGCCACGCCCGCGCGCTCGCCGACCACCAGGCCCTCGAGCAGGCTGTTGGAGGCCAGGCGATTAGCGCCGTGCAGGCCGGTGCGGGCCACCTCACCGGCGGCGTACAGACCGGGCACCGTGGTGCGGCCGGCGGTGTCGGTGAGGATGCCGCCGCACTGGTAGTGCGCGGCCGGCGCGACCGGGATCAGATCGGTGGTGGGGTCGATGCCCGCGGCCAGGCACGAGGCGGTGATGGTCGGGAAGCGTTGCGGGAAGCCCTCGATCGAGCGGCCGTCGAGGTACACGTGGTCGGTGCCGAGCTCGTGCATGCGGGCCGCGATGGCACGGGAGACCACGTCGCGCGGGGCCAGATCGCCGCGCGGGTGCACGCCCGCGGTCACCGAATTGCCTTCGGAATCCACGAGAATCGCGCCCTCGCCGCGCACCGCCTCGCTGATCAGCGGGCGGCGGCCCAGGCCGCCGGGCGTGAACAGCACGGTCGGGTGGAACTGCAGGAATTCCAGGTCCGCCACCAGCGCCCCGGCCCGCAGCGCCAGCGCGATGCCGTCGGCGGTGGCCCCGGCGGGATTGGTGCTGCACGCGTACAGCTGGCCCAGCCCGCCGGTGGCGAGCAGTACGGCGGGCGCGTGCACAATGCCAAAGCCCTGGCCCGACACCACGATGACACCGCGCACGCCCTCGGGTCCGGTCACGATGTCGAGTACGACGGCCCCGAACAGCACCGGCAGTCCGGCCGTGTTCAGCGCCCGCTGCACCTCGGCGCCGGTGGCGTCCCCGCCCGCGTGAATGATGCGGCGGGTGCTGTGGCCGCCCTCCCGGGTCCGCGACACCTGACCATCGCGCCCGAGATCGAATACCGCGCCCAGGTCGGTCAGCGCGGCCACCGCGTGCTGCCCGCCCTCGACGATGGACCGCACCGCGTCGACGTCACACAGTCCGGCCCCGGCGACCACGGTGTCCTGCACGTGCGATTCCACCGAATCCCCGTGCGGCGCAACCACCGCGATCCCGCCCTGTGCGTACTGCGTGGAGGTGTCGGTGGGCCCGCCCTTGCTGAGCGTCAGCACCCGCAGCCCGCGTAGGGACGCGGTCCGCGCGGCGGTCAGGCCGGCCACCCCGCCACCCACGACGACGAGATCCGCCTCGGCTTCCCAGGTGATGGAAATCGATGTATTCACCATTGCTCATCCCTCCCCTGACGGGGGACGACGTGGCTACTCGCCGCCGCCGGGGTTGCCGATCTGGATCATGCGCTGCACCGAATTGCGGGCCAGGGCAGCGGTTTCGGCATCGACGTGGACCTCGTCGCGGTTCTCGACCAGGCAGCGGAGCAGGGCGGCGGGCGTGATCATCTTCATGTACTGGCAGGAGGCCCGGTCGTTGACGGGCTGGAAATCGATGCCGGGGGCGGCTTTCCGCAGCTGGTGCAGCATGCCGACCTCGGTGGCGACCAGGACCTGGTTCGACTTCGCGGCCTTCGCGGCGTCGATCATGCCGCCGGTCGAGAGGATGTGCACCCGGTCGGCCGGGAACTCGCCCGCGCCCGCCAGGTAGAGAGCCGAAGTGGCGCAACCGCATTCGGGGTGCACGAACAGCTCGGCGTCGGGGTGGGTGCGGGCCTGCTCGTTGAGCTCATCGCCGTTGATGCCGGCGTGCACGTGGCACTCGCCCATCCAGATGTGCATGTTCTCGCGGCCCGTGATGCGCTTGACGTGCGCGCCCAGGAACTGGTCCGGCAGGAACAGCACCTCGCGGTCCGGGTCGATGGAGGCGACCACGTCGACGGCATTGGAGGAGGTGCAGCAGATGTCGGTCAGCGCCTTCACCGCGGCGGTGGTGTTCACGTACGAGACCACCAGCGCGCCCGGGTGCTCGGCCTTCCAGTCGCGCAGTTCCTCGGCGGTGATGGAGTCGGCCAGCGAGCAGCCCGCGCGCTGGTCCGGGATGAGCACGGTCTTCTCGGGGCTGAGGATCTTGGCGGTCTCGGCCATGAAGTGCACACCGCAGAAGACGATGGTGTCCTCCGGCGCCTCCGCTGCGATCCGGGACAGGGCCAGGGAGTCGCCCACGTGGTCGGCGATGTCCTGGATCTCGGGCAGCTGGTAGTTGTGCGCCAGGATGGTGGCATTGCGCTCACGCGCCAGCCGCTTGATCTCCGCCGCCCATTCGGGGGTGGCCTCCACACCGGAGTATCCCGACGGGCCGTCCGTGATGCGCTCGGTCAGCGTCATCATCGCGCCCACTGCTGCAGCCATGGCATGGCTCCTTCTCTCATGCGCCCGGCAACCTCGCCGATTCGCATCCAACCGGTTTTCGACTTAGAATCGAAAACGTGGCCCATCGTAGCACCATCCACGAAACACTCACCGCGGTGTTCCAGGTTCGTCGCTTTCCTGACACCATCCGTGCAGGTGAGAGCACTAGCGTGGGTGGGATTGCCGTCTCCGACCGCTGCCCGCCGGGCCAGCGCACCGAACTCGCGGTGCTGTTGTGGGAGCGCGCCCTGGACCCCGCCAAGGGCACCTGGTCGCTGCCCGGCGGCCGCCTGCGCGACGACGAGGATCTCGATACGTCCGCGGCCCGCCAGCTCGCCGAGAAGGTCGATGTCCGCGAGCTGACCCACCTCGAGCAAGTGTGGGTCTTCAGCGATCCCGACCGGGTACCCGGCGACCGCAGAATCGCCTCGGCCTATCTGGGTCTGGTGCCGTTGACCGCCGAACCGGTGCTTCCCCACGACACCAAGTGGCACCCGGTCTCGGATCTGCCGGACATGTCCTTCGACCACGGCACGGTCGTCCGCCACGCCCGAAACCGCCTGGCCGCCAAGCTGTCCTACACCAATATCGCCTTCGGCCTGGCCCCCGCCACCTTCACCATGTCCACCCTGCGCGAAATCTATTGCGCCGCACTGGGATACGACGTGGATACCACCAACCTCCAACGAGTGCTGACCCGCCGCAAGGTGATCACCCCCACCGGCGCGACCTCCTCCCCCGGCCGCGCGGGCGGGCGGCCCGCCGCCGTATACCGCTTCACCGACTCCGGGATCCGCGTCACCGACGAATTCGCCGCCCTCCGCCCGCCCAGCTAGCCGCGCGGACCGTCCCCGCCTAGGCCGGTATTGTCGCCGCCCGGTCCGGATCGGCCGCCGGGTCCAGCTTCCGGACCCGGATCGTGATCGCGACCACGATCGCCGGTCAGCACGAAAAGCCCTGCACCCCAGCAGAACCCGACGTCATAACTGTGAATTGCGGCGCGCGCCGGCAGATCCGGGGTGGGCGGGTGATTGCGCCGTATCGCGGCCGCCCAGTAGGGTACCCGACCCGCAACTGCGCCAGATAGATCAGGCCACCCGCCCCGAGTTGCGCACCGGCCAGCATCAGCACGCGCGGCCAGACCTGGGGCAACAAAGTTGCTGGCTATGCCCGCGGAAATGACGATGCCGAAAGGAAAGGGCAGGAGGGCGACTCCGGCCTTCAACGGCGAATACCCGAGCGTCTGCTGGAAGTAGTAGCTGAGGAGCACGAACACCGCGCACATCGCGACCGGAACCAGTGGTGAAACTGGTAGGCGGCGCTACCGGGTTGGTAGCGCCGCCCTCGTCGATCAGGTTCGGCTGCCCGCTGTTTCGGGCCTGGGCCTAGTTCTTGCGGCCCGGAGCCTTCATGCCCGACTTGAA
Source organism: Nocardia sp. NPDC051981 (assembly GCF_040680715.1). Lineage (NCBI taxonomy): Bacteria > Bacillati > Actinomycetota > Actinomycetes > Mycobacteriales > Nocardiaceae > Nocardia > Nocardia sp. NPDC051981. Next base: position 15,019 of record NZ_JBFAXK010000054.1, read on the forward strand.
GCCCAGGCCACCCGGCTTGGCGGCCGGCGGCTTGGCCGCGCCATTGCCCTCCGAGGT
>NZ_JBFAXK010000055.1:0-10415 GCF_040680715.1 Nocardia sp. NPDC051981
GCTGAGTACATCGGCGGGGGCCACGTCACGATCCAGTCGCTGTATTCCATGTTCGAGACGGTGACGCTGTCCGAGAGTGAATTCCTCCGCGTGGTAACCGAATTCCAGGACTTTCTGTCGGCTCGTGAGAAGGGCTGACCGGGCCGAACGACGCGATCGGGGGACCGAACTCGCTGCGGTGCCGAACATCCGCCACTGCCGCATACCGTACGGACCGAACCGGCTAGCGCGGGGCATCGGAAGATCAACTGGCCGTACCGATCCGAGGCCGACGGAACGTCCGCAACTGCCGAAGGTCCGTGTTCATGGCCGAACTTGCTCAGAGACTTGCCACGGCCTAGTAAACAGCACTCCAGTACTCGTTCACGGTCCATGTCACTGCGCGGAATTCGGGGTGCTGCGGGTCGTCGGTGACGGTGATCGTCGCGCGCGCTAGATCGATCTTCATGCCATCGGCCACGAACTGCTGGCTGTTGGCGGTGAAGGTGAAGAAGGTGCCTTCGAAGGGGTCTGGCCGCAGCACTGGCGCCACCGCCCGCATGATTCGGGTGCCGCTCCGGTCCTCGCACACCACGAATCGCTGATCGCCGCCTGCCAGCGTGCCGTGGACGGTGGTCACCGGGCGTCCAGTGGTCTGACCAGCTAACAGCACCAGCCGTTCGGCGTCCTTGCACCGGGCGAACGAGTCGCGGTAGCCGTACGTGTCGGCGCCCTGGGGCAACGTGCCATCGGTTTGCACCGGCGTAGCTGTTGTTGAGGTGGGCGGCGCTGACGAGTGCGACGAAGTCACGGCGGTCTCCTCGCCGGAGCACGCCGCCATCGAGCAAATCAACACGACCCCCAGCAGTGCCGGAAAGCATTTCCGTGCCGAAATCACCCACGGAGGCTAGCAATTCGAACAAAACGCCATCCCGGCAACCCTCCAGCTGGGCCACATGGTGCACAAACGCACGCACGTACCGCGCCGACCGAATCGGCCAGCGCGACAGCCACCAAAAGATCAACGGCAGAGCACCGTACGGCTGTCCGCTGTGCGCGCTACTGCCGATGCCTCGCGCTGACCTCACCGGCCAGCGCGAGGCATCGGAAGATCAACTGGCCGTGCCGATCCGACGCCGGCGGAACGTCCGCAACTGCCGATGACAGGGCCGCTTCGGCTGGCAACTGGTCAGATATCTGTGTTTGCTGATTTGAGCGGTAGTCTGGGCGCTCGGTGTTGAAGGAGGGGAAAGGTTTTGGCGCATATCTGGGTGGTGGTGTGCTTGCCGCCGGATGCGATCGATGATGTGCAGACCGCGCTCACTCGAGCACTCGCTCCGTTCGAGATGTACGAACAACCCGCTGAGCGAAGCATGTGGGACACATGGCGGATTCGAGGCGGCGGCGAAGGAGCCGGGTTCTATGTACGACCGGGCTATGAGGACGACCCTCGGTTGATCCACGACACCCCCAACTACCGAGGCGAAGTGCTGCCCACCAACCGAGGCGAATGCGCGGGCGGGCCAAAAGCACTGCTGGACCTCACAAGGAAGACTCTCACATGGTGCGACGTACTAACTCTCGACGGTTGGTGGGTCGAGGACAGCGGAGTCTGCTGGCATAAGGACTGGGACGAACACACGTCCTACGAAGACGAACCCGACTGCCCGATACCACCTCGCGGCAACGAGAACTACCTGGCGACACTGCCCGAAGACACAGTGCTCGTCCGAGTCTATTGCCACGGCTGACAACGCACTCTCTTGCCGCATACCGCGCTGACCGAACCGGCCAGCGCGGGGCGTCGGCGGCCGGAACCTGGTGCGGTGCAGAACGTCTGCTACTGCCGAATATCGTGCGTCCGGGAGCCACTAATCGCTTCGTATCGGCTCTGACTGGTTACTTGGCATCGTCCATGTCGTATCGGTACCAACGGCGTGGGTCGCCGGCCTCTTGCAGAAACAAGGTCGCGTCCCGCCCGACTTTGCCCTGCACCCAGCCTGTCGGTGTTCTGCCGTCTGGCAGTGTCAGCCATTCCTGGCCTGTTTCGACGATCACCCCATCCTGCCTGCGTGCCATGCGGATCTCCCATCCCGCGGGATCGTCTCGCCGCAGATGTGGGTACAGGAATGCGAAGTCCGAACCCGATACGGCCAGACCGTGGCAGTACTCGACCGGATTCGCCGTGCTGGAAAAGTCTCCGTCCGTATCGATCTCGACCAGCGGGAAGCGAGGGAAGGGGCAGGCGTGGACGCGTGCATGACCGACGTTGAGTGAATAGCAGTCCATCCAGAACACCGAATCGATGTTCTCGCACGCGAGCCAAGGACGGTCGTTGGCGTCGTCCCAACGAGCCAGGCCCACCGGGGCATACAGGTGGCGTGTGCCACCTGGTTCGGCGGCCCAGTATCTCGCCTGGTCGATGTAGGCGATCCAGATCCGCCCGTCCCGATCGGTGACCAATTGTTCAATCGCGTCGCCAGCGTAGAAGGTTCCCACGGGAGTCCCGCCGTCGTCGAACAACCAGACGTTGGTGGTCAGATCCAGTTCCTCCGCAGGCACGGATCCCGCGTATGTCCGGGCATGAACGCCGACGGAGGGGATGCTCGCTGCTCCGACAACGATTCCGTCGCCGCGGACGTCGATGACTGTGAACCGCAGGTCCAGATCGTTCAGCGCTATCTCGTGAACGTCGGTTGCGTCGCAGATGACGGCAGTCGCGTTGTAGCGCATGTTCGGCTGCGCAGAACCTGAGGCGAGCGGTCCGAATCGTGCGGGGTCGATAAGCAGTGCGACGAGGCGACCATGAAAGTCGATCGTGGAGGCCAGAACGTCGAGGTGTGTATAACGCTCCGGGAGTGTCACGTGGAGCGCGAGACAGCGGCTAGCAGCCATACGCCTTTCTGGATGTCATACAGGTGATCATCACATACAGGCGGACAGATCCGGCAATCGCCGCCCGGGTGGGGCTGCCGCGGCCAGCATGTGAGCCTCGGAAGAGCAACGGGCCGAAGGCATCCGGCGCCGGCCGAACGTCTTTCTATGCCGCATACCGCGCTGACCGAACCGGCCAGCGCCGGGCATCGGAAGAGCAGCCGGCAGAGCGCCGTACGGCCGCCGGGAGTGCGCGCTCATGCCGATTACAGGTAGTTCGTTTCCAAGGATGGATCAGTCGGCATTCGCAGATCTGAGGGCGGTCCGAGACGTCAGTCCGTGTCCGTGGAATGGGTTGCAGGGAAGAGCCTTTCAACGGCAGCGACGATCGCCGCTCGGCGCTCGCTCAGGAACGCCGCCCGCGCCTGGGGAGCGGCGGTCTCGGCCAGATCAGGCTGATCGGCCCACGCCATGGCGAGCTGGTTGACGAACATCAGGATGTCTAGCGGATCCCACGACGGATCGAGGTGTCCTTCGCGCTGTGCGCGGCGGATCTGTCTGCTCTTACGGGTTACCGTGCCGCGGGTCGCGTCGTCGGGTCCGATACCTGCGAATTCGAGTTGCCCCCACCGCATCAGCCGCAGATTGTCCCGATGGGCGGTGAAGTAGTCGTGGACCCGTCCTGCATAGCCCGGCAGGTCGGTCGGATCCATGCGGGTAGCCTCGGCGACCGCATCGAGCTCCTGGGCGGCGATAAACCGGTAGAGCTCTTCCTTGCTGCGGAAATACGCGTAGACGCGTTCCTTGCTGGTCTTGGCCGACTTCGCGATCCGATCAACCCGCGCCCCAGCGATCCCATACTGCGCGAACTCGGCCTTGCCCGCCTCCAGAATGCGATCGCGGGTCGAATCGGCGCGAGGAGGGGTGGTCATGCGCCAGATCCTACCAAAACCGAACTGTTTGGTTTGACGACCTCCAGACACCGGCGTACCGTCAAACCAAACAGTTTGGTTTGATTCAGGGAGGCACTCATGGAGCGCAGGACACTCGGCACTCAGGGCTTGACCGCCTCGGCGATGGGTTACGGAGCAATGGGAACGGTCGTGGGTTACGGCGCCAGCGACGACGAACAGTCCGTCACCGCGATCCGCCGCGCGCACGAGCTCGGCGTGGACTTCTTCGACACCGCCGAGATGTACGGGTGGGGCGAGGGCGAGAAGCTGCTGGGCCGCGCGCTGGCACCAGTGCGCGAGGAGGTGGTGATCGCCACCAAGTTCGGGTTCACCCGCGAGTTCGGCACCGATTCACGCCCCGAGCACATCCGCGAGGTAGTCGAGAACAGCCTGCGCAACCTCGATGTCGACTCGATCGATCTGCTGTATCAGCACCGGGTCGATCCAGCGGTCCCAATCGAGGATGTGGTGGGCACCATGGCCGAATTCGTACAGGCCGGTAAGGTGAAGTATCTTGGCCTGTCCGAGGCCGGGCCCGAGCAGATCCGCAAAGCCCATGCGGTGCATCCGATCTCGGCCCTGCAGACCGAGTACTCGATCTTCGCCCGGGATGCCGAACCGCTGTTCGGGCTGCTCGAGGAACTGCGTATCGGGTTCGTCGCCTACTCCCCGCTCGCGCGCGGCTTCCTCACCGGCGCAGTACAACCGATCGACACCTACGACCGGAACGACTTCCGTCGGCAGCTGCCCTGGTGGAGCCCGGACAACTACGACGCCAACATCGACATCGTGGAGCAACTCACCCAGCTCGCGAAATCGAAAAGCGTTTCCGTGTCTCAGCTGGCGCTGGCGTGGCTGCTGGCACAGAGGGACTACATCGTGCCGATCCCCGGTTCCCGCAATCCAGACCGTGTCACGCAGAACGTCGCCGCTGCGGACCTCACCCTCAGCGCCGAGGACCTCGCAGAGATCACTGACATCGCTCCCACCGGCGGTCACGGTGGCCGTGGCACCCCCTCGCCATGGCTCTGACTCACGGCGCGGGAGAGCAACGTGCGCTCATGCCGCTGATCGTGCTGGTCGAGTCGCGCTAGTCGCAGGTGGGCAGCACCGCTTCACCGTTCAGTGGAGGCCCGGACTTTTCACGAAGTCCGCTGTGCAGCAAGCCGGTTCGGGATCGAATGGGCTTGCGACCTTGCGGTGGTTCGGTTTCGTGGCCGCGCTGGTGCCGGATACCTGTCCCGAGAAAAAGTCGAGACACTAGTTGGCGAATGGAAACTAGTTGATTATGCTGCGATCGTGAGCGACGCATTGACACCACAGGACGCACTCGACATCGCCTCGGCCACCACTCGTCGAGCGCGCAGCGCGCCGGCCCGGCCCCGCTGGGTGCCAACGGTGGGGGCGCTGCTGTGTTTCGGCTCGTTCTTCCTGATCGGCGACGCGGTCGCCATGCCCATCGATCGCGCGATCACCGTCCGCGGGGTTGCCGGAATCGTTGTGACGGTTGCATTCTGCGCCTTCGTGGCGTGGGTGCTTCGAGAATGGCGCAACGGTGGTGTCGTTCCCCGGTCTCTGGCCGAGCAACCGGTGCAGCGATGGAAGCGAGTGGCTTTGGGCTGGCTTCCGCCATTTGTCGGCGTCACCCTGCTCGGTGCCATGCCCGGATGGATGACTATCGCGTCCGCTGTGATCATGGGCGCATGGATGTGGTTCCAGCTGACCCAACCACGGGCCGCGTCGTGACGGAGCTGAGCGAGCTGCTGGGTTCGCTGCCGCGCCTGAAAGTGGTTGCGTTTCTGGACGGATGCCGCGAGGCCGAGTTCGGCATGATCACCGACCTGTGCGAGATGAACAAGTCCACATTGTCGAAGGCGATGACCGTCCTCGAGGCCGCCGGATATATCACGATCACGAAGGGATATGTCGGGCGGCGACCCAAGACATGGCTCGCATTGACCGACCGCGGCCGCACGGCCTATCACGAACACTTGAACGCCCTCACCGCACTCACACAACAGGCACGGAAGGCTTCGGGCGAGCCGGACTCACCGTCTGGCAGATCCTGATCGCGCTGGGAAAGAAGTGCAGCTGTGGGCTGATGGCGGGATGTCGCACCAGTGGTCTTCCGCCGAATAGCCAGGGACACATCCAGGCCCACGGCGATCCGAAGCCTGATCTGCCGAACGCACTATTCTGCCGCATACTGCGCTAACCGAACTGGCCTGCGCGGTCCGGCCTGCACATGCTGACCGGATCGGTAATGCCTCACATCGAGATCATCGCGGTGGCAGTGGTGAACCTCAGCCCGTGACAGCGCGGCGGACCAGGGCCAGATCCCACTGGCCATGCTCGTCGGACCACAAGGTCACGACCTCACCGACACCGACCGGATTGTGCTGTGGCGCCGTATCGGTCGCGTAGTCGCCATCCTCCTCGACCACCGCCATGACCCGCAGTGCATCCTCGCGGGTCCCGTCGGTAGCCACCAGGATCTGCGCCACATGCCAGTCAGCGCTGCTCAGATCGAGTCCCACCAGATCGCGGCCGGCGACCCGCTGCCCGTCGACGGTGAAGATCGTGCCCCGCCCGTCCACCCGCAGCGTCTCGGTATCCCCGATCATCAGTCCCTCGCTGACGACGTCCCGCTTGCCCCGCAGCAGCGCCGCGTCGAGCCAGCCGGGGTCCCGGTCCAAACCGACTTCGTCGATGAAGTTCCCCCAGGCATACAATGCATACGTCATGGCGAGATCATAAGCACGCCTGACGCTTTCGCTTCTCACACACCGACCCCGACTGGCCGGCCCGAGCGCAGCGTGCCACTTGCCGGCCTACCGCGCCGCCCCCGCAGACATCAGCTGAAACCACCTCCGGCGGCATGTTGTCGTGTACACCGATTCGCGCAGCCGGAACACCTGCGGGCTCGGTCATCGCCGCGCAGTGTCTCGCCATTACCGCGCTGGCCGAACCGGCCAGCACGAGGTGGCGGAGGATCAACGGGTTGCGTCGAGCCGCGGTCGACCAAACGCACCACCATGCCGAGTTGCGGACGACCGGTGCAAGCCCGCACAAACCGCTGTTGAACAGTTGGTTTGCGCCAATTCCTCAGCTGTAGTGCACGTTTAGAACGGCGGGAATGGCTGTTCGCCTGCGCATGGCGGCGCACTGTTCTGCCGCATACCGCGCTGACCGAACCGGCCAGCGCGAGGCACCCGCGGCCGGAACCTGTTGCGGCGCAGAACGTCCGCTATTGCCGATGAGCGTGCAGACGGCGTGATGAGTCACCTCTCGTGGGGTTGAGGATGGCCACGTCAGTATGATCGCCCAGCTGGTCTGGGAGCGTTAGATTTTCGACATGCACGCCGACATCGATGAGGCCACGCGCATTACTCGTCTCGCCGTGGAATTCGAATAGAACTGGTCGGGCGAAGACCTAGAACGGTTCTGCTCTTCCGCTGGTTGGACCATCGCCGACCGTCGACCGTCGAGCGCGCGGTCGGTCATGAAGGCCCGGTTGCGCCGGCGTCGTCGGGTATCCGGTCGGACTTGGCCCGGTTGCAGGAACGATGGGCGGCCTGCTTGTTGTCGAGAATGTCAGGCCGCTCTGAGCGCGCGATGATGTGGTCGACCACGAGCCGCCCGGGTCGAGACGGGGCAGCGTGTAGCCGGTCTCGTTGTGACAGATGTCCCATGGTGGCCGGCAGCGGGGAGACTGCCCGGTGCCGGTCCCGGGTTGTGGTGCTGCGCTGCGTTATCGGTACGGCCGGATCCGGCGGGCGGCCAGGGATGGCGGTCGCCCTCGGATGGTCGAGGCGCGGACCGACAGCACCGCCCGCTCGCCCGTCAATCGATGCTCTGCACTCGCACGCGGATCGGCATGTCATCGATGGTGGTCTCGACGATGTCGCCGACCAGGCGCCCCAAGAGGGCCTGGCTCGCGGGCAGGTTTTCCGAGTACCGGTCCGAGATCGCATCAGCGTCGCCGTCGGGCACGATCGTGTAGCGGAACTGCATTGCCATCGTGCCGTCGAAATGGCGGGCGGTGGTGCCATCCTCGTTGACCTTGGTCAGGATGAGGCCCGACCCGACGAGAACGATCTTGGTCTTGGGGAGGAGGTTCACTCTCCACCTTTCCGTAGGCGGACATGCTCGGATTAGCCTTGCCCGCCTTGGTATCTCGTGATTTGCCGATACCGTTTCAACCGAATTAGGGGAATTTCTGTCGGCTCGCGAGGAAGTCTGGCCGAACGGACCGGCTCGATCAGAGCACCGAAATCACTACGGTGCCGAACATCCGCTCGGCGTGCGCTAGGACAGTCCCACCCGTCGAGACGGAACGACACGTCATAGCCGTTTCTTCCCCTCCATCCTCCCCCGGGACACGTACCGCCACAGCAGGATCCGTCCTGGCTGAGAACATCCACTACTGTCCATCGCGCTGAACGAACGCCAGGGCGGGTGCGTGGAAGATCAACGGGCAGAGCGCCATACAGCCTCGCGCATCGCGCCATGAGCGGGTCATCTCGGTTCGGTCGCCGACCGGATCCGGCAGATCAGACGCCTGCTACCACCACCGCTTCCGCGGCGTTCTTCAGCTGTTGCAGCATCCGGTCATGGCCGGCCCGCAGCTTGTCGGAAGTGAAGAAAAGACTCAGCAGCGGACCTGCCAGCGACTCCTCCATCGCCACTCGGGTGCGGCCACCCTCGAGCGCTTCGAACCACATCCGGTCAACAGCTCGCATACATCCCAAAGCCACACCGGTCCAGGCGATCTCACGTTCGGGTTCGATCGTCGCGAATACCGCCTTGATGGGCATTCCGTTCAGTGTCCAACGAAATGGCGCATCCACCTGGAGGTGCTCGATCTCGGTCACGCGAGCGTCGGTGCGCCAGTTCGTCCAACCCCTCATATCGCTCACCAGCTGCCACACCGTCGACACCGGCGCGTCGATCTCAATTGTGGAAGTCGAACGCACCGGAGCGTTCTCGTCGAGCAGTCCACGCTTGGCGTAGTTCTCGTGCAGGTCGACAGTGGCAGGTCCGGTGTGGAAGAGCTTCATGACAGCCTTTCGTGAGCAGTGCTCTCTGATGTGATCACACACTCTCCAGCTAACAGCCCAAAGTCAAGAGCACTGCTCACATTTGAGATTCGCGATCTCTATGGTGTGCCGCGCCAGGTGGACCACTGCACGCGAGCGATCCGCGCGATCGGCGAAGGCCGGAATGACCGAGGGGCGTTTCTCACCGAGGATCTGCGGTCACGAGCACGCGCAGTCGGTCTACCAGCGGACAATGGGTAGGGGCCGGATGGGGTGTGCCAGTGCGTAGGTGGCGGCTCGGCGGGCGAGGAATATGTGAAATCCGAGGTAGGGTAGCTGTGCGACAACGGATTTGACGTCGGTGCGAGTCAGTGGGTGATAGAGGAGTCCGCGGCTGGCGTCGATGCGGTCGGCGACACGGAATGTTTCGGACAGTCGATCGCTGGTGCCGCGCAGTCGATGATGATCGAGCACCATCCGCCGGGTTCCCTCGACATCGTCGATTCCGAACTCTGCGGCGTGTTGTGTAACCAACTGCGCCGAGGGCTCGAGGTAGTCCCAGGTTCCAGCCGTCCATATGCCCAGGTCATGTACGGCCCATGCCAATGCTGCGGTGTCGGGCACTGGTTCGCCCAGTAGCAACTGCTGGTAGTTGAGGCTGCGCAGTACGTGATTTCGATATTTCGGTAACTCGTCACCCAGCTCACGGTGATAACGGTCCAGTACTGCGTCCACTACTGGATGGGAAGTGTGAATCTGCATATCTCGCCCCCGCGTATGCCGAATCGAATGTGATCAGACACTAGACAGATATTGGCAGTTCGGTCGTGACCGAGTGACGGACACGGCCCGATCTGCCATTGCCGGCTGGGCATTCCGCATGAATGTCGCCGCCGAACAACTTCCAGTAGAAGGCATTCATCCTCGCGGCGGCGAGTGCGTGCCGGGTCAGGATCCCGCCACAACCGGCGACACGCCGTCTGGGATGTGGCCGGCGGCGCACTGAAGGACGTACTCGTTGCGGGCAATCGGGCCGCCGGTGGTCGGCAGCGGTAGCCCGCAGATCGGTCACCAGCCAGTTGACCACCGACAGGTCGAAAAGCGGCGAGGGGTCAAATGATCAGGCTGCCGCGCAATCCGGTCTAGGTGGTCGTGGTGCCGGACCAGCCGAAGCTGAAGCTGTGTCCCTTCGAATTGCACTGGATCGCGCCGCGCCCGCCGCCACTGCACGTAGCGCCCGCGTAGCTGATGGTCGAGCCGTATCCGTTGCCCTGCGGGAGGGTGCTGGCATCGGAACGACCGTAAAGACCGAACACGCCGAAGGTCGGGTGCGCGGGCAGGAACGGCACATCGATGGCGAGATCGGTCACCGGAATCATGTTCAGCCACTTGGCGATGCCGGGCGCGATGTCACAACCCGCGGTGCCGTCCGATTTGATCGAGCACTGCGCGGGACCCGTGTTGAAGTAGACGGTGTGGACCGCCCCGGCTTTGGATGAGACCGAACTACCGATTCTTGTGCTTCATGCTGCCGTCAGTTGCTGACCGCGGCCTTCCCAGAAGACCCGCT
>NZ_JBFAXK010000056.1:0-7728 GCF_040680715.1 Nocardia sp. NPDC051981
TCGGTGGAATCAGCCCGATCTGCTACGAGCGGTCACTCATGACAGCCGCAGCGAACGCTGCGTAACTAACTGTCCACCGTTCGGGGGGAACCTCATCCGGCGTGGCGGCAGTGTCCTGGCCTGTAGTGCCGACCACAGAAGTAGGGGCAGAAAACTTGAAACTCTAATGCTTCAGACATGCGTAGGGTGGCACCGACATCACGAAACATGAGGAGCGCCCATGAAAGCCGCTGCCAGCCAACGCATTATCGCCGCTGCGGCCGGATGCCTGATCACCGCCGCTGCGGCCGGAACCGCTGGTGCCGCGCCGCTGGTCCTGCAGCCCGCTGCCGAAGGACCCGTCGCGCCTGTTGTGGCCGAAACCGGATCGTTGGAACGCGCGCTCGGCGGCGATGTGGGGTTCTCGGTGAGCCAGGGCTCAAGTGACATGTACCGGAACGTCTTCGAATTGGTGGTATGTGACCTGCTTCGAGCCGGTCCGTTCATCTGCGCCCCCCGGTAGCGGCCGCCGAAGTGCATCTGGCGCGAGACCGAGTAGTCGAGAACGTGGCACCTTCGCGCGGATCCAGGAACGATCAGTTCTAACATCCGCACATGCCGAATGCAGCGCGTTCTCAGGGGCTCGAGTGGAATCACCAGCGGGTCAGCCGATCGGAAGCCCAGTGCCGCTGCGCCGCCGCCCCAAGATTTGGGGTGGTGCGGGAGGCCGGGGGCGTACTGGATTGTGAAACGCATCAATTTTGCTTGATTGAAAGGTCTTGTCCGATGCGTTCTTTCCTTGTCGCAGCGGCTGCGCTGGGGGCTTTGACGGTGGGGGTCGGCACGGCTGTGGCCGCGCCGGTGCCGGCTCCGGTATCGACGTCGGAGTCAGGTTCGGGGGCACCTCTTTTTTCGGGATCGGGTTCTTCGGGATCGAGTTCTGCGCAATATCTGTATACCCACCCGATTGTGTGGATTCTGGTTTGCGCTATCGGTGGGTGGACGCCCGAGCAGGTCACGGCATGTTCCGGTGCGGCCAACCCGGGTTCCCCGATGATGTAGGTTGCGGCACGCTGGGGAATGCAGAAGCCTACGCTGCCCCGAAGTCGCCGAGAACCTAGCCAAGAGTTTCGGCGAGCGGGGACTCGGTGGCGGGTAGCTGGGTGTTCAGCGTCGAGGAGCGCGGGCCCACGGCGCTGAACGCACTCTCTTGCCGCATACCGCGCTGACCGAACCGGCCAGCACGCGGCATCGAAAGATCAACTGGCTGTGCCGATCCGAGGCCGGCCGAACGCACCATAATGCCGAAGTGGTTGGGGCTCTGCGACTTTGGAGTCTCTACGGGACCCACACGATCTCTCCACACTTGGTCGACGGATCGGACACAACTGGTCGATACAGTGACCGCGTGTTGGTTCGTGATACACCGTGGAATCGCTGGAGCCGTTTCGCGTACCTATTGCAGGTCGTTGCCGTCGGCGCACTGGCTCTCGCGTGGGCGGCGATCGGGCTCGGACTGTACTCGGACCGGGGAGCGGATCCACGGTTCGAGCTCGAAGCGGGCGGCCGCTTCGCGGCCAACCTCATGGTCTATTGGCCGTTCCTGCTGGTGATCAGCCCGGTGCTGGCCGTCACTGGCATGTTAGGGCTGTTGCCATACCGGTTCGCGCCTGGCGGCACCATTGTGGGTGGGGTAGTTGCCAGTTTGTTCGCTCAGTGGGTGGGAACCGAGCTGTACTTGTCCGACTACAAGCGGGAGTTACCCGGACGCCTCGAAACGAGCTTCGGCGCTGCGTGTTTCGCAGTTGCCGTAGCGTTCACGGCAGCTTTCTTGCACTTGTATAGCAACCGATCCGGTCGGACGCGTGTCGCTTCGATTCGAGGCGGAGCAGGGCTGGCGGTCGCCATTCTCGTCAGTGCCTGGGTCACGATTCCGCCGCTGATCGCGGGCAGTGGCACTCCGTCCGGTGTCCTGGCTGGGTTCGTCACCGACCCCCATTGCGGCAGGAAAGTGTCGGACTGGACCGACGAGGGACAGGCGACCGTCTACAAGGGCGACGCGACGACACAGTCGTATCCGCCGAAGGATATGCCCGACACTCGGTTCGGGGTCGTGGTCACACTGCGGAACGGCACGGGCAGCGTTGAAACCACCCCGCCGACCGCGATCTCGTTCCGAGACGAGCTGCCATTTCGGTCGGGTCCGCCGGCAACCGAATTGCTGCTGTCTCGGGATGGTACAGGCAACCGGTTCGCGTTTACTCGTCTGCGCGATCCGAAGTGTGAGTCCGGCAGTAGCCGGGTGGTTTCGGCGACCTACATCTATAACGACTACGGCAGAACGAACACGCCTCAGATTCGGGGCACGGTATCTCGTAGCGAGTAACGCGCTGGCAGGGGTGCTTGATCGGCGTCGCTGATCTGGATGTCCGCACATGCCGCATACCGCGCTGACCGAACCGGCCAGCACGGGGCATCGAAAGATCAACTGGCCGTGCCGTCCGAGGCCGGCGGAACGTCCGCTATTGCCGATTACAGGCTCAAGCTCTGCTTCAATGCCGAATTCTGACGCCCCGAGACGTTGTGAGAGGCTCCGGAACTGACCGGGGCCGCCCGGGGGAACAGGAGTGGGTATGCCCAGCTATGAAATCGACGGAGTTATACCGGTTGTAGCCGCCGACGCGTTCGTGCACCCGTCAGCGGTGCTGATCGGAGATGTCGTGGTCGAAAGCGGCTGCTACATCGGCCCGGTGGCCAGCATCCGAGGCGACTTCGGCCCGATCGTCATCGGTGCGGGATCCAATGTTCAGGATGGGTGCGTGCTGCATACGTTTCCGGGGCGAGAGTTGTTGCTGGAGACCGAATCCCACATCGGGCACGGTGCGGTACTGCACGGTTGCGTCATCGAGTCGGGGGCGATGGTCGGCATGAACGCAGTCGTGATGGATGGCGCACGGGTGGGAGCACGCGCGCTCGTGGGCGCCGGAAGCATGGTTCGGGCGGACACGACGATCCCCGCAGCGCATCTCGCGGTCGGTAACCCGGTCACCGAGACCCGGCCGTTGGATGAGCAGACGTTGCGGTGGAAAGCCAACGGCGTGAAGGTCTATCAGGAATTGGCCAAGAGGTCGTTGGCTTCGATGCGGGAGACCACACCGCTGGCCGAGATTCCGATCAACCGGCCGCGCCTCAGCACCGGCCGCGACCTATCGACTCCCTTGCACGAATTGCGCCGCAGTGGTGGCAGTAGCTAGTCGTCGAGAAAGGTTGCCGGGGAGCGGCGGCGACGGTCTACGGTGACCGAGAAGACATCGGGGCGAGAGTAGTGCCCGGCGGGATCGCAGTTCTGTCGTTCCTGAGCTACCCGGGCGGGATCGATATCGGCGATCACGAGCCGTTCCGCACCGATCACCGGCTCGACCAGCCAGGCGCCGTCGGGCCCGGCGATCGCGGAGCCGCCGTCATAGCCGGCCGGTTTGCCTTGTGAGATCAGCATGTCTCGCAGCGGGAAGTCTCCAGGTACATCGCTGTAGTCGAGCACGGCTCCGGCGGCCAGGGAATAGACCCGACCTTCCAGCGCGACGAAACGGGTGATGTCTCGGGTGTTTCGGACCGATCCGGGCCAGGTGGAGATATGGAGGGTTTCCCCGTCGGCATACAGGGCGTGACGGGCTTGGGGCATCCAGTTCTCCCAGCACGACAGGCCGCCCACCCGGAATCCGGCGACATCGTGAGTACGCAGGCCGTGACCGTCGCCGATTCCCCAGACCATCCGTTCCTCGTGGGTGGGCATCAGTTTGCGATGAGCGCTCACCACTCCGCGAGCCGGGTCGATCGCCACCAGCGTGCAGTACACGGTCCCGCGGACGCGTTCGCTGATCCCGAGATAGCAGAAGACCCCCAGATCCGCGACGGCCTCGCACACGGTGGCCAGGTACGGGCCATCGAGGGTGACCGCGGCGTCGAGGTAGTAGGCGTAGGCGGCCTTCTGCGCCGGATTGTTGAAGCGGGCTCCGCCGGTGCGGGCCAGCCAGATCGGATAGCCCGACAGAAACGTCTCCGGAAACGCCAGCAGGTCCACTTCGGCTTCGGCCGCCCGGGTCAACCAGTCGACCACCGTCTTCGTTCCCGCCGTAGGGTCCAGCCATGCCGGCCGTGCCTGCGCCGCAGCGATCCTCATCCACCGATCGTAAACGTTGCGCGACTGGGGAATTCGGCGCGGAACATCCATCCAGGACCAATCAGCCAGCACACGGCATGGCCTAACTATGGTTCACGATAGTGATCTGTAATGCCGCATACCGCGCTGACCGAACCGGCCAGCGCGGAGCATCGGAAGATCAACGGGCAGAACGCCGTACGAGCGCCGGCAGTGCGCGCTATTGCCGAAGCGCGTGCGCTACTGTTCTGGCCTTACGGGCCCGGAACCTCAAACCCTCTCATGACGGAACTACTCTGACCGAGCCGCAACGATTGCCTCGTCACGCGGATGAAGTGCTCCTGGGCGAGGTGTTGCTTGTCTCTAGCCGCGGCCCATTCGTCATCGTCGATCGGTGGCCGCTCTCGCTCGAATGTGGTGCGCATAACGGCGCCGTCGGCGAGATGGAGTGCTTCGGCAGCCGACACGACTTTCCTTGGTGCGATGAGGCGAAGGCGAGTGAGCACGACGGCTTGGGCGCAGTATGCCTCATCGGTTCGCGCTTGCATCTCCGTGCATACGCTGGCGTCGTAGCCTTCGACTCGGGCAATGCGCGCATACGCGCCGCGGCTGGCGAAACTGGCGTCCAGGTATTCCACGTAGGCATCGATAAGAGCCTCTCGCAACCACTTTCGGTTCTCGCGACGGCCCGATATGTAGAGAGTCATGCCTGCAAAGGCAGCTGCTAGCGATGCTGCCACTGCACTGATAGCCGAAGGCACGACGGACATGCCAACCTCCGACGAGCAAGGGATGGTACCCAATAGATTCGCACGCTTGTGCCGCTTCCCGCGCTGACCGAACCGGCCAGCGCGGGGCATCGGAAGCCGGATCCAATCCGGGGCGCGTGCGGTGTCGAACTATCGAGCGGTCCTGTCGTCGGTTGTGGGGGGTGTGGAGTGCAGGTTTTCATCAGTGGCCGGGTCAGCCGCTGCGATGGTGAGGCCTATGTCGTCATCGGTGCACCGCCGCCGGTCGCCGGGTGCGCTCGCGGTGAGAAGGTCTGCCATGTCGAAATTCGCCACGCGGACACCGTTTTGCGGCTGCACCCGGAGCCGGGGTCTACGCGGGTGGCGCTGGATAACGCGTTGTATGAGGTGGCCCGGCAACTGGGTATCGATTTGCCGGGGTTGCTTGCACAGGTCGTGATCGGGCCCGCGGTGGGTGAGCCGCAGGCCTGGTAGCCGGGATAGGTTGCCGGTTGCGTGGGTCCGGATTGCTGGTCGCACCGGTTTGACGGTCGACGAACGCACGGTAATGCCGATGAGCGTGTTCCTGATCGGTCCATGGTGCGCGGATTCGAATCAGTGGGTCAGGGTCTCCACACGTACTTGTCGTATCTCTCGGGCGCTGGTTCAACCGACTGCAGCAAGCCCCAATCGAAACGCGCCCAGTAGATCCCGCGATGGCCCGAATCGGGATCCGTTGCGTTGAAGGCGGTGATGTCGCCCGTTGAACCAAGCCCATCGACATGCGCGAATGGGCCCAACATGCTGTCGTGAAACTCCTCGGTGGTGCACGACCAGGGAGTCAGGTCGGTGATGCCGTCGATTCGAGGCCGCGGCATCTCAGGCCGGCGAAGCAGCCGCCGCCATACCTGGCGAGGTCCTCGGGAGAACTCCGTGAACTCCATCTGCAATCCGGGCCAGAACGACAGATCCCACCGTGCACGGCGGGACCAAGTATCCCCCTCGGTGTAGGTATCTTCTGATTCCGCTGCACCCCAGGCAGATACGTATTCCGCGATCGATGTGAACTTGTTGCTCGCGGCGGACCACCACCACCGCTTCTCGGCCATCTCGGTGTCGGCGGGAGTTGCGCCGATCCGCTCAAGCAGATCTGTCGCCTGGGCGGGCGCGCTCCTGCACATCGCGTGCAGCAGCGATAGCTGGTAGTCGTACAGCGTGGTGATGGGCTCGCCGGTCATAGTTCCTCCCCCTCAGCGCAGTCCGCATCGAAAACTACCAGCGTCATTGATCGGCACGATGCCCCCGAAGATCAGTTGGCCGTCTCGGCGTCGTTCACCGGATGCCATCGAAACCACATGTCGGTGCCGTCCACTCGATAGCGGTCACCTTTATCGAAGCGCGTCTCGGCCAACAACTTTCGAGCGTTCGCCGGGACTCGACGATGCGGAGCCAGCAGCTCTTGCAACTCGTCGTAGCGGGCATCGATGCCGCCCCGACCAGGATGAGTGTCGACGCCTGCCTCCCCGGCGATGTAGCGCTGATCCCAGCAGGCGAAGTTCGCCCACCACTCGAGCTCCCAGGCCACCGCTTGCGCGCTCGCGGGCCAGACGTTGAACATGTACCCCGCATCGACGCGAGTGAAGGACTGACCCTCGAAATAGTGTGGCTGCCCGCCGATGTCGGCGAGCCCTTCGCGTGGCCAGTCGTAGCGTGCCGATTCGACATAGACACGCTCGAAGCCATCGGCAATCAGGACTGCTTCGTCCCACTCATTCCCCAGCACAGCCGATGCTAACCCGGAGCTACCGATACCGCAGCGCACGCGATACGCACTCAAATGCCGCATACCGCGCTGACCGAACACGACAGCCGCAGCTGGCGCCGGAAGATGAAGGCGGGGAGAGTATCTGAGTGGGCAGATGGCCGTGCATCCGTTCAATGTGGCGTATCCGCGCCGATCAGCGCCTACGCTTCTATCCGATAGGGCTCAGTCAGGTATGACACAGACGGTGAGTTCGAGCCGGGGATAAACGATCGAGACTGCGGGGCAGCGGCTTCCATCGGCGACGCCCTCGATCACTTCGGTTACGCGCTCGGCCCCGGGCAGATGGGCATCGCAGTCGAGTCGATCGGGGTCATTGACGTCGCTCAGGTTCCAGCAACTATCCACCGTCATGTTGTAGGTGAAGCAGTACAGCGCCAGCCGGAAGCCGTCATCGGTGCGGTGGTGATAGCTCAGCGTCGCATGCGGGCCGCACCGCTGGTCCTGCGTCTCGGCGGTCAACTGATATTGCTCAATCAACCGATACTTCGCCGCCGCCGAGTTGCAATCGACCGGCCCCGCCGTGTCATTCGTCGTATCCCGTGACGCACAGCCGCCGACCGGCAAACCTTCATAGAGATTCGGGTACCCCGCCGCCACCCCTGAACCGATCAGAGCCATGACACCCCCCACCGCCATCGACGCGATAATGCCGGACAATCTCACCGCGAACCCCCGAGTCACTCCATTGATCTTCGAAAAATGCAGTAGCGCAGCCGATCACCGTTCATTCTCGGACCGGAGCGCCACCGCTGCCGTGAGACTACACGGGGTAACACACTGACCACACCGGCCAGAACAGGGCCGACAGCGGAAGGCAGGCCGCAGCGCAGAGTATCCGCTATTGCCGCTGATCGCTCGCCCCGCAGTCGCCGACCGTGTCGGTAAACGCGTCTGCCGACAAACTCGACACTCATCCCGAAACCTGCCCGAATCGCGTCGGAATGCCGTGTCGGAAATCAACGCCGGAAAACCCTGCCGTCGAGTAATTTTCGACATATGTTGATCGGCTACGCCCGGGTCTCCACCCCCGACCAGAA
>NZ_JBFAXK010000057.1:0-7693 GCF_040680715.1 Nocardia sp. NPDC051981
TGGGGCCCGATGGCCCTCACGCCCACACCGTTTTCTCCCGTGGTCGACGGCGACATTCTGCCGTGCACGCCGTGGAGTGGGCTCGCCGGCGGGGCCGCACGCGATATCGACGTGCTCGTCGGCCACACCCGCGACGAATTCCGGCTCTACACAACACGACCCGGCAGCAAACCGACCACACCGCAGATCGCCGCCGCATTCCAGAATCTCGCACCGCTCGATGGTGAACAGCGCTACCGCATCGCCTACCCCGAGGCGACACCCACCCAACTATTCGAAATCCTCAACAGCGACTGGCTGTTCCGGATGCCGAGCCTGCACCTGGCCGACGCCGCGCATGCTGGCGGCGGACGCGTTTGGTTCTACGAACTGGCCTGGAGTTTCAACTCCCGACAGGGCGCCTCGCACTGCCTGGACTTCCTGCTCGTCTTCGGCACGCTCAGCCCCACGGAAGTCGCCGCGCACCCTTACGCTCATCCCAACGCCGCATGCGAACTCACCCAGGTCGGCGATCAGATGCGCACCGACTGGGCAACTTTCGCCGCTAGCGGCGACCCCGGCTGGGCACCCTACAACTCACAAGCCCGCACCACCCGTATCTACGACACCACGCCAACCGACCGGCCATACCCGCAGGAGCCCTCGCGCCGTATCTGGGCTAAGCATCATTTCGACGCCCTCAAGCTGCTGGCCTGAAACACGCCTCCGCGTCGCCGGCAGCCGAAGAGCCCGCAGATCTCACGGAGTTGGTCTTCCGCGGGGCCGCGCTGGCCGATCCGAACAGCGCGGTGTGCGGCAATTCAGTACGTTGCGTGGTCCTCGCTCTGGCTCTGATCGATGGCGTTCTGGCAGCCGTCGGAGTTGTAGCGGCACAGGTTATGCGAGGCGGATATCTGCGGTGGCGAGGCCGAAAACCTTGCGTCCGGCGGACTTTGCGACGATAACGACGACTGCGGTCCGGGTTTCGGGGTCGACCGATTTGATGCGCCCGGTGAACTCGAGGCTTCCGGTCGAGGCGGCTTCGATGACCGTGTAGTTCGACAGCCGGACCCCGTATCTGGTCATCGCGCTCGGGTCAGCGAGCCATGTGGTGACAAATCCTGCGCCCAGGCCCATGGTGAGCATGCCGTGGGCGATCACATCCGGAAGGCCCGCGAGCGCGGCGACCTCGTCATGCCAATGGATCGGGTTCACATCCCCGGAGACCCCGGCATAATTCACCAAATCCCCACGCGTCAGGTGAACGGTGCGAGCAGGAAGCTCGTCACCGACGGCGATGTCCTCGAATCGGACTGCGGTGCGGGGGACACGCGTGCGTGAGATCGACGAAAGGTTTGCAGCAATCTCTGGTTCCGGATCGCTCGTCGGCAACCCGTCCGCGGCCCGGGAAGTCGTGTCGAGTCCACTCATGATCACGCGCTCGATCATGTCGCTGATGCCGGCGTCGACGTCGTCGCTGGTGAGGCCGACCATCGTGGTGTGCATGATCTGCACGATCTCGCCGGTTTGGTCGGTGAAGGTGTTGGTGATGGTGAGCAGGTCCTTGCCCGCGATCCGGCGCACCGAGGACAGCTCGACATCGCTGACCAACTGGTCGCCGGTGAGCACTGGCTTGTACATTTCGAAGACCTGATCGGTCTGCACGACCACGTCGTAGGCGGTCGTCACGGTCTCGATCAGCCGGTGGTTGGCCAACATCGCGACGGTCGAAAGGAACGTGGTCGGCGCGATCAGGCCGGTGTGCCCGAGCTCGCCGGCAGCGTCCTCACTCCAGTGCGCCGGGTGGAAATCCTGCACCGCTCGCGCGTACTCGCGAATCTTCTCCCGCCCCACCTCGTAGAAGTCGTCCGTGCGATAGCGATGCCCTACCAGCCCAGCCACATCGAATGCTGCCTCCACCAAGCCCCTCCTCCATCCGCATTCCTTCAGTACTCGTGACCGGTATCGGCAGAACCGAGTTCACGAGTGAAACCCCACCTTCTCACACACCATGGCCCTCGCGCCGAGGAAAACAAACGACCGCTCACCAGACACTTTCGGCCGCAGTCGGTTTCCACAGGTCAGATCCAAGGACAGAATCCCCCAGCATCACCAGCCGTGTTGCCGCCCGAGTCGATCTTCGAGTCTGCCCGCGCCGCCGGTTCGAACCGCGTGGAATGGGCCCAGTCGGGTGAAATGACCTCAGCCCGTTGATCTTCGGAGCGCTGACGCTGTCCGGTCCGGTCAGCAGGGTATGCGGCAGGAGCGGATGTTCGGCGCGGTCAATTACTGCGTTCCGAAACCAAGATGACCTCAGCGCGTTAATCGTCAGCTTCGAGCTTGTGCCCAGTCACCTTCCCCAACCACCCGATCAAGCAGACGACACAGGCAATTCCAACCCACAGCATGTTCGCCGAAACCCACGAGTCGGACCTGTCGTGCCAGTGCAGATAGAGGACCACACCCGCGACCGCGATGGCTGCCAGAAGGGCGACCCCGAACTGTGTCATCCTGATTCGGTCAGCCAAGTCTCGGTAGTGCTGTTTGACGAAGGCGTAGACCCCTGCGGTGATCGCAAATCCCCCCGAGATGAGAGCCACGATCACGCCAGCTAGCTGTATCCCGCTCACCTCGACCAGTATGCCCGTCGAGGCACGATCATCGGCATGAGCGGACATTCTGCGCCGCACGCCTCATGCGCCGGGCGCCACCTGAGGGGTGCGACAACACTGCCATCTACCGCTGCGAGTCGCACTTTTCGGCGCAGGTCGGAGTATGGCGCTGGGTTGACCCCATACGGACGGATTTCCGAACGCTCCCTCCTGCGGGAACGCCGTACCGCCGCGCAGGGCTTCTCGCGTTCGGCTGCCGATCGTTTTCCGAACGCCTCTATCAGTCGCGCCCGCGGCCACCAAAGCCTGTGTGGTCCAGCCGATTCGATCTTGCCCGGGTGTAGAACGGGTTCTAGATTGGGTCGATGCGGGGAGACTCCAACGACAAACTGGCCATCCGGAACGTCCGCGTTTTCGACGGCCACGGGCTGGGGGAACCGGCCACCGTTGTCATCGACGGCACTGTGATCGGCACCGACGCCAGCGGCGCGCAGACTCTCGATGCCGGCGGCGCCATCCTCATCCCGGGCCTGATCGACGCCCACGTCCACCTCGACAGCCTCGACGCGCTGGATTCGTATGCCGCCCACGGCGTCACGACCGCCCTGGACATGGCATCGCTGCAGGGCGAGCTGATGGCGGCCCTGCGCGAGCGCACCGCCACGACCGACGTGCGCGGCGCCGGTGTCCCGATCATCGCCTCGGCCGGCGTGCACGCCCAGAGGTCTGGGCAGCGAGCTGGGCGGAGCGATCCGCTTGATTCGTGCTGACATACACGCAACACCGGCCGACACCGCCCCGGACAGAAGTGCGACGCTCAACGCCGTGGCGAGTGCATACCGGCCACTGCTGATGGCGGCGGTCTGCGCGTCGGTCCCACTCGCATCCGACGCGGCGCTGTTGCCCGGCTCGTCCGCCCCGCGTGACTGATCCCCAGCAGAAGCCTCGAGCGGTTGAGGATCCGGCACTCCGGTCGCGGGCTCTCCGCCCGAGGACTCAGGGCCGACAGGCCGAGTATCCATGCAGACAATGCTCTCAGGCCATTGCGCCCGCCTGCGATGCATCTGCCGGTGTGTTCGGAAAACGATGGTCAGCGGCTTGTGAGCGGCGGATCCGTTGGGTTCGGGATCGTGACGTCCTCCGGTACGCGGTCGAATCGCAGTCCGTACATCCTGGGCACTTCGGCCCCTGCGGGGCAGACCCGGTGTAGCCGAGTTGCTCCTCAACCCTTTCGGCTCCGGCGATACGGCGACCTACGTGGTGTGCGACGGTCGCCGCGTGGGGTAACGGCCACGCATGGCGATGCTGGCTGCGGGGCCCGCGGTGAAGACGTACGCGTTGCTGTCGTCTAGGCGGCGGCCCGTCTTGGCATCGACGACGACAGGTTCGACCTCCTCGCCGCTGTTCGCATCGACGAGAATCATGCTGCGCTCGTCAACTGCGAGCCGGGAGTTGCCCCAGGCGGCGAGAGCGACGAGGACGGGGCGCAGAGATCGTCCCAGGTCGGTGAGTAAGTACTCGTGGCGTTCTGGGTTGCTCTGGTACGGGCGGCGTTCCAGCAGGCCGTCGGCGACCAGGGCTTTCAGCCGGGTGGTCAGCATGCTCGAGGAGATGCCGAGGTTCTCCTGGAACTGGTCGAAGCGGGTGTAACCGTCGAAGACGTCATGCAGGATCAGCAGCGTCCACCACTCGCCGACATACGCCACCGTCGTCGACAGCGGACACTCCCGGTCTTCCAATCTGATCCGGCTCGCCATGGACACCATCCCCTAAGTTACTGCTAGAATCGAAGTTACTAACTTCTACTTTAGCAGTTACTTGCGGGGCTGTGTCGTTCACACCCGCTCTCGAGATGGGAGGCCCTATGACCGTGTCCAGCGATGCATCCCTCGACAGGCGGCGAGTGTTGGTCACCGGCGGCACCAAGGGCGTCGGCGCAGCCATCGCGCGTCGCCTCGCCCAAGCCGGCGCGACGGTTCTCGTCACCGCCCGCAGCCGTCCCGCCGACGTCGAGGACAAGCTCTTCATCACCGCCGACCTGTCCACCGCCGAGGGCGCCGCCCACGTAATCGCCGAGGTAGACGACCGTTTGGGGGGCATCGACATCCTGGTCAACAGCCTGGGCGGTTCCGAGGCGCCGGGCGGTGGATTCGCCGCTCTCGGCGACGACGACTGGGCCACGGAGCTGAGCACGAACCTGATGGCCGCCGTCCGCCTCGACCGCGGCCTGCTGCCCGCCATGATCGCGGCCGGGCACGGCGTGATCCTGCACGTCACTTCCATTCAGCGCCGCATGCCGCTGTGGAACGGCACCCTGGCCTATGCGGCCGCCAAGGCCGCGCTGACCACCTACAGCAAGGGCCTGGCCAACGAGGTCGCCCCACGCGGCATCCGCGTCAACACCGTCTCGCCCGGCTTCACCCAGACCGCCGCCGCCGACAACCTGATCGCCCGGATCGCCCAAGACGCCGACATCACCCAAGACGCCGCCCTGAGCCGACTCATGGACTCCCTCGGCGGCATCCCGCTGGGCCGTCCCAACCGACCCGAGGAAGTCGCCGAGCTCGTCGCGTTCCTGGTCTCCGACAGCGCCTCGGCCATCGTCGGCGCCGAGTATGTCATCGACGGCGGTACAACCCCGACCGTATGACCACCGAACCCCCAGGAGGGAACCACCGTGAGCACCAATCAGCCCCAGACCATCGCCCCGCAGGCACTGCCCGAGGTGATCAACCGGTACCTCACCGCACACCGTGCCCACGACAAAACCACCGCGTGCTCCGCCTTCACTCCCGATGCCACGGTGGTCGACGACGGGAACAGCTACGACGGATGCGCGGCCATCGAAGAGTGGCTGAACCGGTCCGCCACCGAGTTCACCTACACCATCGAACTCACAGCGGCCCAACGGTTGGACGCCACCCACTACATCGCGACTCAGCACCTCGAAGGCGACTTCCCCGGCGGCACCGTCGACTTGCGTTACCAATTCACCGTTCGCGGCGACATGATCGAACACCTTGTCATCGCACCCTGAGAGGCGCAGCATCCGGCGAACACGATGCTGGAACTGGCCACCGAGCCCGACTCTGTCCAACTTTTTTGACCCTACACACCCGTTCGGAAAACGATGGTCAGCCGACCATCCTCGCGTATTCGGCCGTTCTCATTCTTCGCGCTGCAGTAGTGAGGCAAGGATCCTCTGAGCTTCATCGCGGACACCGGGGTCGTCGTCTGATGTCAGCTTTTGCAGCTGCTTGATCAGTCGGTCGGCACCCTCAGCCGTCATCCAGTCCGGGTAGCAGTCAAGAGCAGCCTGGATCTCTTCCGCGGTCGAGATCTCGGCGGCATAGCTCCTGGCCAGCAGTACACAGCGCAGGCCAACGATGTCTTTGCGTGCAAGCAGGGCCACGGCAGTCTCTTGCGTGACTGCGGTGTCCTGGTCCAGGAGAAGACGATGGAGGACGTCCGCCACCTCGTCCACCCTGGCTGATATCGCGAGCCGCCGTCCAGCTGCGGCGCGAACCGACCAGGCCGGGGAATCGGCGTCCCTGATCGCGATGCTCTGCTCTTGCCCACCGGAAGACTTCATACGCCCAGCTTGCCAGCGTGCACCTACTGGCCGAGAGCGGTTTGTACGGCCACAGCGGTTTCTGCGGCCCGGCCCGGAAGTAGCAGCCTGCGGTTCCAGCAGCCCATGCCCCGCAACAGGACCTGGACGTGGGTCACGTCCGCACCGCCTTGGCGCAGCAACGCACTGAAACGCCCGTCGATCATGCAGCGTCCCAGGATGTCCTTCATGAGGGAGTCGTCCCTCGCCGGCGTCGAGCCAGGGGAATAGCTTGATCCACTCGCTGAGCTTTGCGGGATCCCGCAGTTCCTCGACCTGGGCGTGCTGGTGCGGGCCGCGTCGGCAGTCAGAACTCCTCCGGCGGGCTCCATTTCGACAGGAGCTGCGCGAAGCGTCAGCCTCGGCAACTTCGTCATTCCGCCCCTTGTCACTGGCCCAGTGTCACGCCCTCCTGTCACATCGACGGGGCTTCTCGGACCGGTCCCTCATTTTCGTGTGCAAAACCGGACCCTGTACGCGCCCGGCGGCTGTCGGCCTGGGGTACACCCCAGCACCGCACTCCGACGTGCGCCGAAAAGTGTGACTCGCACCGGTAGATGGCGGTGTCGTGACACCCTCAGGTGGCGCCAGCGCCCGGAACCTGGTGCGGCGCAGAACGTCCGCCATTGCCGATGAGCGTGCTATCGGTGGGGTGCTCGCAGCGGTCAGTATCCGTTGGCGTCCAGGGCTTCCCGCAGGGCGTTGCAGAGCTCGTAGTCCACTGCCCCCGGCGGGAGCAGCAAGTCTGCCTCGCTGAGCACTTCAACTCCGAGGCTGTCGATAGCTTGCGACAGGGAGATTCCGTCGTCTTGCTCCTTGACCCCCATTCCTGCCCAAATGACACGAAGTCCGGCGCGGTCCTCATGGCCCAGCTTGCGGATCCGCCACCAGAGGTTATCCATCCTCCACATGGCCGAGATCGGATCGATCAGGTCCATTCGCCAGGCGCGACCATAGGTCCCGGCGACAACATCCCAGGGATCGAGACGCGGCGCACCGCCGAGATAGCGGTCGATCTGGCCGTGTAGCTCCCCGAGCTTTGTCTCGATCACGCTGTCGTCGCGGGCTTCCATCGCCACGAGATCGGTCAGGGCAGACCACGAGAAGCCCTGACGCACTAGAATCTGCGCGATCAACGGCCAACAGCCTTCGAAAAGTATGTCCTCTTCCGCCAGCCCGGTAAGACCGTGGATCACCTGAGCGGTAGCAGTCGCCGACATCCTGCGAGCATAAGCACCACGTTGGCCCGCGCAAACTGACAGTGCCAACGCACTATTCTGCCGCATACCGCGCTGACCGAACCGGCCAGCGTGGGGTATCGGAAGATCAACTGGCCGTACCGATCCGAGGCCGTGGAACGTCCGCAACTGCCGCATACCGCGCTGACCGAACCGGCCAACGCGGGGCATCGGAAGATCAACGGGAAGAGCGGATCCGACGCCCCGGAACGTCTGCTACTGCCGATGACCGCGAAGCCCGGATCAGAGGGCAG
>NZ_JBFAXK010000058.1:0-7164 GCF_040680715.1 Nocardia sp. NPDC051981
ACTCCCAACGAAGTAGAGTCCGAGTGGTTCGAACGGAACCAGGCAGCGTAGAGAAACCAAAGATGCGCTGTCCGAAATCTTTCCGGCCCCTCACCGCGACAGCGAGGCACAGACTGGGCTGCTGGTTTTCAACCGTGACCATCGAGTACCCGCCGCGCCCCTGCGTACACCCGCCGGGGCGTAGGTTACGTCCAGGGCTTCATCGAAAAGACTGGTCACTCGCGATATTGCAGGGCGCTTGTGTCGCGAACGGCGTGGAATCGGCGCGCGCCGAAATCGGGTGGTGTGATGGGTCATCGCCCCGGTTCTGGCATGACTGCCTCGGTCGCGATCATGGTCGATCGCACACACATATGCCGGGTTTGCGGCGAGATCGACATCCGGACCGCCCCGGAATTTCGGAGGGGGCGCTATTCGACAGCCTCCATGCCGGCGGATCGACCCACTGCAAGACCTCGCCGCCCACCTCGTCGCCGAACTACCCTCCCTGCCGCCACCCGATGTGGGGCTAGTCACCGCCTTAGATCACCTGCTGCTCACCATTCGCCGGTGACCCTTTCGCTATCAGCGAATATTTGGCAATCAAGACATGGAGCCTGACTCGTAGCCGATTGCAGCCCGCGCAGCATGTCCGCAATTACGATTGGTGACAGGTCAGCAAACACAGGAGGTGGCGTTGCGCTGACCTGCCATGTGCGGCCGTTGGGAAGTCATGGCCGCGACATTGTGCGCAGTGCCGTCAGGGGCGCTCCTGACGGCACTGCCGCGTCGAACATCGTGCCGGGAGATGCGCTGGATCTCGCAGGGCTGCAACACTATCCGGCATATACGCCGGAAAGCCATGTTGCCGTTGCCAAGGTCGTGGGCCTTTCGGTGTCGAAGGTCCCGATCAGCGGTGTCGTTGGCATCGTGTGGTGCCCCGCTGCGGCGGCGCATCGTGAAGCGATGAACACCGGTTCCGTCCGCCCGCCGCCCTCACGGCGCCATCCGGTGCGCGTGGTTCTGATCGATGCCAGCCGCACCGTCCGCGACGCTGTCGCGGACCTGCTCGAGATCGATCCGGCGGTGTCTGTGGTCGGTCAAGCTGGCACCCTCGACCGGGCCCTGCCCCTGCTGGCCGGCCTCGAGCCCGACGTGGCGATCATCGACCCTCGTCTGCCCGACGGCGATGGCCTGGAGCTCTGCCGACACCTACGGGCCACCGGAGCGGCGACTCGCTGCCTGATCCTGACCTCGGACACCGAACCCGACGCGATGCTGGCCGCCGTCGATGCCGGCGCTGCCGGATACATCATCGAAGACCTCACCGATCTGGCCCTGGGTGACGCGGTCAAGTCCCTCGCCGTAGGCCGGTCACACCTGGGCCCGCACAGCCCCGCCGTGCGGCACGAAGCCTGCCGCCAACGTGGTGACCACCTGCCGGCGTTGACGACGATGGAGACCGCGATCATGCTGCTGGTCGCCGACGGGCTGACCGACCAGCAGATCGCCGACCGGTTGTTCTTCACCGAGGCCACCATCGACCGCTACATCGCTCAGGTGCAACACAAACTCGGCCTCGACACCCGCGCTCAGGTCGGTGCCCACGCCGACCGGCATCCGGTATAGACCGTGTCCGATCTGCAGTTCGAACGTTGGCGTGGCCGGGGAGAACGGTCGCGTCCGCCTGCGCCATCGGCGCGTCCGCTCGAGTGCTGCGAGCGGGATGGCCTGATGTCGCTGCACTTCGTACACATCACGCTGGTTATAGTCACTCGCTATGAATTGGTTCGGCGTAAGCGGGCGGCCGTGGCCGGTACCGCGGCGACCCGGGTCCAGCAGTCCGCGCACGGGGACCCGGATGGTCCGCGCGCGTGCAGCGGGTTCGCCGAGCGCGCCCTGGCGGTGCGGCGTGGATCCACTGGGTCTATTACCGCAACCCCGCGATCGCGCGCTTCTACTACCAGCTGCACTACCCCCTCGACGACGGCCTGGGGTTTGAGCAGCGGATCCTCGAGCGGGCCTACCAAGCGGAGAAATCCGCACGGTGCGTGGAACGGGCCCGCCGCTTCCACCCCGGCAGGCCCGTGCTGGCCGCATATTTCCCCGAGCTGCCCGACGACGAGGACTTCTACGCCGCCTGCGACTGGGACGAGAATGGGACGGGCACTGGTACTCCCGCGACCCACTGGAAGCCTGGCCCGAGGTCCACGGTCTCCGGTAAATCTCGTCTGTGGTCTCGGTTCAGGTTTGCTGCGGTGCCGTCGTTGCCCCCTCCTGGCAGGTGTCGCGGAACTGGTTGCGGCTCAGGAGGTTTGAGATCCGGCGCGGGACCTCGCCGTGAAGCAGGGCCCCGCGCGGTCGGAGACGTGGTGCCGGGTCGGGCCCGTGGTCGAATCGTCCGGTTGGCCGGTCTCGGCCGGGGTACGCTACATACAGGGTTCAGACAACAGCCTGGTCACTCGCGGTGATGCAGGGCGCTCACCGCGAACGGCGTTCAGCCCGCGCGCCCCCGAAACCAGGTGATGGTGATGAATCACCTCCCCTCGAGCGGCCCCCTGTCCATCACGGTCTCGACCACGGCCGACCACACTCACGTGTGCATAATCGGCGGCGAGATCGACGGCGTGACCGCCCCCGCGTTCGAGCAGGTGCTGCTCGGCAGCCTCGGTGCCGGCGGATCGACGGTGGTCGATCTGAGAGAGGTCTCGTTCTTCGGCGTGGCGGGGATCCGGGCCCTGCTCACGGCCCAGGACTTCGCGAACCGCCGCCATTGCGCGATGTGTATCGACGGGTCGTACTGCGTCACACGGATATTGGACGTGACCGGCGTGGCAGGCCAGTTCGACCTCGGCGCTCCTCGTTTGTCGAACCGGCTGAGCAATAACGGTCGATCCCGATCTCGGCCATGATCTTCGCGGCGGTCTTCTCGCTCACCACCTCGCCGCGTTCACGCAGTTCGCTGGTAATCCGCGGAGATCCGTAGGTGCCATCGGAATCGGCATGCACCTCGACGATCTTCACCGTCAGATCGGCGCGGCGCTGTCGGCGAGCCGTCAATTCCGTTGTGCCCCTGCGTTTGCGCCACGCGAAGAAGCCCGACGTCGAGACTCCCAGAAGCCGGGCCATCCGCACCACATCGAACCGTTGCGGCGCGTCGATGGTGGCGTCAGCCAGGGGCATGACCTTCGGGGCGGCGTACTTCGCCATCAGTTCGAACCGGGCCGGTTGTTCTGCATCGCGGCAAAGTACGCCGAAGCTTTTTTCAGGAACGCAATGTCCTTGTCCTGCTCGGAAACTCGCCTTCGCAGAGCTTGTAATTCGGCTCGCTCCGAGGCAGACAGCGGTTGGTCACCGTGGCTGGTGGCGGCTTCGACGCGGCGGCGTTCGTCTTTCACCCAGACACTCAACATGCCGGCGTCGATGCCCAGTTCGCGGGCGACATCGGCGATCGTGCGGCCGGAATCGATCACCCGATGGGCAGCCTCGACCTTGTACTCGGTCGAATACGACCGATGCTTGCGAGGAGGCATAACGGACATCCTTCCCCAGCAGGACCTCGATCCTGCTAAATCGGTATCCACTACCCCGGGGGAACCTCAGTCCTCGCCCACCGTCACCACGATGTCCCTGCTCGCCACGCCTATCAGTGGTCGGTCAGCTCCTTGTAGCGCAGGAAGGCCACGAAGGAGACCTGCCCTTCGGCCCAGATGTGGTCTTCGTTGATACGGCGCCCGACGATCTCCCGCACTTCCGGGTCTTGGGCCATACCCCACACGAGCGCGTCATCGAAGGTGATGAAACCGTCGCCGTCGGTATCGATCTCGTCGAACTCGCGCCGGGTGGCGATGAACTGCTGCTGGTCCATACCCTTTCTCCTTTGCCGGTTGATTACTCCCCGAACAGCACCGTCCTGGTTCGTCATCGATCCAGCACACAACGGTACGCGGGAAGTTTGCTGAAACGGCCCCGATCGACAGGGAATCGAAACAAACCGAAACACCGGGCTCGACGGCTCCGCGCTCAGGCCGCCCAGGGGATGCGGCGGCACCTGAACGCACTCAACTCGGCAGTAGCGGACGTTCCGCCGGCCTCGGATCGGCACGGCCAGTTGATCTTCCGATGCCACGCGCTGGCCGGTTCGGTCAGCCCGGTATGCGGCAAAATAGTGCGTTTACAATGCGCCGTGGGCGTTGGTCAGTGGCTGTTGCCCGGGTTCAGGTTCGGCGTCGGGGTGGGCGTGATCCATTGCGAGCGAAGGAAGGCGCCGGCTCGGTCCAAGGCCTGGACTGCTTCGTCGAGGATGGTGGCCATGCCTTGGAAGACGTGGGGAACCTCGGGGGTCACGTCCAGGTGGACGGATACGTTGGCTGCGGCGGCGCGGGCGGCGAAGTCGATGGAGTCGTCGAGCAGGATTTCGTCACCGCCCACTTGGATGAGTAGCGGCGGCAGCTCTTCGAGATCGCCGAACAGCGGGCTGATGAGCGGGTTGGAGGGGTCGGCCGTGCCGGTGTAGTAGGCGGCGCAGGCTTTTAGATCCTGCGGGGTCAGGGCCGGGTCGGCGGCGGCTTTGGTGGCACGGCTGGCGCGGGTGTTGGTCAGATCTACCCATGGGGACATGGCGACGGCGGCGCGGGGTTGGGGGAGGCCGGCCTGCTTGGCGGCGAGCAGGGTGGCCAGAATAAGCCCGCCTCCTGCGGATTCGCCGGCGAAGGCGATGCGCTGGGGTGGTACTCCGCTGTCGAGCAGGGCGCTGTAGGCCTTGAGGGCGTCATCGGTGGCGGCGGGGTGGGGGTGTTCGGGAGCTAGGCGGTATTCCACCGCGATGGCGCGGGCGTGTGCGCGCCGCGCGATATCCGAGGCCAAACCCGCACCGCCGAAGGCGGATCCGGCGGCGTAGCCACCGCCGTGGAAATACAGCACGACGTCGTCGGTCTCGATGCCCGCGATGTCGATCTCGACGATCGGGATATTGCCCAGTGTTGATTCCTTCAGTCGCACATCGTCGGAAAGCGGTGTAGCGGTTTGCAATTCGCCGAACAGCGACCGGGTTACCGTCAGGTCGGCGGTGAAATCCAGTGGGGTGTCGCGCACCAGCTGGTGGACGGTCTCGCGCTGCGCCTTGCTCATTGGTCGATCCTCTCGGTCGGTATGGAACGGCTCGCGGTAGCATTACCGAGAACTTGACTTCGTGTTGAGATAATTCCTGGTAATACACATTGCCGAGAGTGGGGTGCGTCACATGGCCGAGATGCGGCAATTGTTCGATGACCTGGTCCGGTCGCAGATCGGGTTGTGGAATCTGGCCGATGCGCGGCTGCGAGAGGAGTTGGGTACCTCGATCGGGGTGTACGACACGCTGCGCGTGATCGCGGCGACGGATCCGGCCCGGGTCCAGGATCTGGCGGACCGGCTGCTGGTCACCGTCGGCGGCATGAGCAAGGCGGTGGACCGGCTCGAGGCGCGGGGTTTGTGTGCCCGTCGGGCCAATCCGGGTGATCGGCGCTCGTCGATCATCGAGTTGACGCCCACGGGGAAAGAGCTGCTCGCGCAGGCGAACACGGTACTGGACCGCGCGTTCGCCGACGCCGTCGGATCTGTGCTTTCTCCGGCTGAAGCGACCGAACTGCAGCGTAGCCTCGCGAAACTTCGTGGCGTGGCTGTTTCGACACCGACTTCGGCACGGCGCTAACGGCTCACCGGGCTGTTGGATCGCTCGCCGGATGTCGCAGAGGTCTGCCGGGGACCAATCATGCGGACCAAGAAATCGGGGTTCTGCCATTGCGCGATCTCCGCCAGCGAGCGGACGAACTCGAGAAGCGCTGACCAACCGCACTCAACTCGGCAATAGCGGACGTTCTGTACCGCACCAGGTTCCAGCCGCCGGCGCGCCTACCGGCCCTCGGGGGTGATCCGTTCGTTGCGCGACCGCCTGGGCTCTCACTCTCCGTTGTTTCGAACGTGGACCCCGCATGTGGTGTCCTGCGGCTTGTCGGGCTCAGTGCAGCGTTCGCATGCGCCACGCGGGTTCTCCCGTCGTTGCCCGCCGGTACCGGACGCTCACGAGAACCGTTCCCAAGCCGACTGACGGCGCATGCCGAGCGAATCGCCGACCCGGTCCCACGAGATGCCGCGACGACGCGCCTCGCCGACCCAGGCGCGCAGGTCGTCGTCGACAAGATGGCGGATCGCTTCGATACGCGGCAAATGAGCCAGCAGCGCCTCGTCGTCGATTCCGTCCCAGACCGGTACAGCTCGCTTCGATCCGGCGGGCTTGTTCTCGACGGCATCGGCGCACAAGGACACACAGTCGTTGCAGATGTAGACACCCGGACCAGCGACGAGAGTGTCGACGCTCTCGGCTGAGCGCTTGCAGAAGGAGCAGTGGTTCACGAGCCACACCTTTCGTCAGGAAATCCCTGACATCAAGATATGTCGTCAGGAGGATCCTGACAAGGCGTCGCCGGTACCGTCTGCGGCGAGATCGATGTTCTGACCGCGCCTGCGTTCGAGCAGGCGTTGTACGACAGTGTCGGCAGTGGTGGATCGACCCACGTCGACATGACGGCGGT
Source organism: Nocardia sp. NPDC051981 (assembly GCF_040680715.1). Lineage (NCBI taxonomy): Bacteria > Bacillati > Actinomycetota > Actinomycetes > Mycobacteriales > Nocardiaceae > Nocardia > Nocardia sp. NPDC051981. The sequence goes on from NZ_JBFAXK010000058.1 coordinate 6,552, forward strand.
GACGTTCTTCGGTATGTCTGGCATCCGCTGTCACGCCGAGTTGAGTGCGTTCAGGTACCGCCGCATACCCTGGGCGGCCCGAGACCGGAGCCGTCCGAGCCCGGTGATTCGATACGTTTCGATTCCCCGCCAGCCGGATGCCAGCAAACGGGGTTCCGGTAGTAATCGCCGAAAATCCAACGAAGTTCGGCATATCCCCTGGTTGGAGTGGTCTATCGGCGGCGTGCATCTTTGGACCTGGCGTCACGACCGATCGCACCCTCAGCTGCGGTTACTCCGATATGCGCCCGATTTTCGGCGAATACTACGGCGACCCCTGAACCGATGAGCCCACCCGTCGACGAAACAAACACCAAGACAAGGGATCTGGCGGTACCAGGTGTCATGCCCAGGCGGCCGGCGGGAGCTCGGTGGGCCCGGAGCGGGGCCGGGTACCGACGCTGGCTTTGTCGAGGTGGCCGTAGAGGGTGCCGCGTTTGACCCCGAGCATGTCGGCGATCTGGGTGACGGTGTGCTGGCCCTCGTCGTAGAGGCGCTGGGCGAGTTTGGCCTGTTCGGTACTCAGTTTCGGCCGGCGCCCGCCCACGCGACCGCGGGCGCGCGCGGCGGCCAG
>NZ_JBFAXK010000059.1:0-5590 GCF_040680715.1 Nocardia sp. NPDC051981
GTCGCAGTGGTCACATCAAGGCCATATCAGAAAGCTCGGGCCGGCCCTCTACGGGCCAACCCTGGCCACCATTTAACCCTTTGTCACCAGGCTCTTAGACGGCGGCAACCGGCGACAGCGGGCACCCGCCGTGGTAGGCGTGCCTCAATCCTCGAGGTATGGGGAACATCCGCATGCCGCATGTCGCGCTGACCAAACCGCCCTGCACGGGGCGGTGCCGACCGGAACCTGGTGCGCCGCGGAACGTCCGCTACTGCCGATTTCACGATGGTCGGCGATGTCGGAGGGCGGCATAGGCTTCTGTGTGGGAGGACTCCGCCGATAGGGCGATCGGCCTGGAATCGCATCTGTCACGGACCTACTGGCGGTGCGGATTCGGCGAGGTGGCAGAGTCCTCTCGAGCCATAAATGGACAGGAAGGTAGGTTGCTGTGCTGGTAGTCGTGCCCGGCCGAAAGATGCTGGGGCTGATACACGTCCACGCCTGGGCGTTGATCCTCGGCCTTGCCGCGGTAATCGTGCTTTTGGTCAATGTCCCGACTCTGCTGCATGGACTGCCTGCCCCAACCTGCAACGGTGCGCCCATGACGGAGAACAGTTCCTGCCAGGTCCTGGTGGAAGGCTCAGGCTACAAAAGACTCACTTACGATGAAATCCGTCAGCAGCAGCACGGAGGCGAGCACGACAGGGCCGTCATATGGACCATGGTCGGTGTCACCGGATTGGTCATTTCAGCTCTGTTGCTTGTGCCGCCCCGCAAGCGGAGTCCCACACCATCCGCACGACGGAGACGGCCCACCGGTCGCACACAGTAGCGCGAAACACTGCCGCGTCGGCTCATACGGAGCCATCCCGTATCTTCGGCTATGACGTTGCGTGAAGCTGACCACCGGCTCGCCGACGAACGTCCGCTTCCGGCGTCCCGCGCAGACCGAACAGGCCAGTGCGGGGCATCAGAAGATCTACGGGCACAGCGCCGTAGGCCCGCCAGCAGTGCGCGGTAAGTAGCCGCATACAGCGCTGACCGAACCGGCCAGCACGAGGCGCCAGTGGCCGGAACCTGTTGCGGTGCAGAACGTCCGCTATTGCCGAATGCAATGAACCTACGGACTTGTCTGACAGGTGATGCGGATCAGAGCTCGGGTTCGCGACTTGCGGTTAGATCGGCGGTCTGATCATCGAGCAGCTGCTCGCGCACCCGCATCGGTTCGAGCCTTCCGGACATACAGGTCCTGGGTTGCGCGAGCGACGATCTTTCCATCTGAATCATGAATCGTGGCGGCATGCGCGGTGATCGACTTGCCACCGTCGCGGGTGGTCTGTCGGATCTCGTCGACCTGCGCACGGGTGAGTTCCATTGTGGTGGTGACGATCCCGCGTCCTGGTGCCAAGAACTCGATCCCGGCGGTGGTATTCCAGACTCGATATCCGTTACCGAGCTGTCCTTGCGCCATGAGCCCGAAGAACGGGTCGGTCATCGAGAACAGCGTGCCGCCGAACGCGGCCCCATTGTGATTGCGGTTCCAGAACCGGACTCGCAGCGCCACCCGGACGGAGGTCCAGTCGTCTGCGACGTGCTCGACCCGCACACCGGCGAACAACAACGGCGGGTATGCGCTCATCGCATACCGGAACACCTGTGGCGAAGGCAGCCGCACCACATTCCCCCAATCCTGACCATCCCGAGGCATTTTCGGTCGGGAGGCTGCGCACTACGCGGATGAATAGCGGATTCGAAGCCACGACGACCATCAGCAGGGTAGTGCAGACCGACGTTGCGGGCGAAGCTCACCATGGCTCGCTGAAGGAGACTGCCGTGCCTATCGAACACGTCGCGGGAGATCACCGAACATCCGCAACTGCCGCATGTCGCGCCGACCAAACCGGCCAGCGCGAGGCGCCGGCGCTGAGATCGACGGCGGCCCAGAGACACGGTGGGCGCACGCGGGGTCATCGCCCGCGGATTGTGGTGCAGCTACGGCGATCCGGCGCAGAACGGTGGCGGCCTGATCGTCGACGTGACTGCCTTCGACCGCATCCACAACATCAATCCCGACACCGGGATCGTCGATGCCCATGCCGATGCCGGAGTCAGCCTCGACACATTGATCAGAGCCATTCTGCCCCAGGGCTTATAGGTTCCGTTGTTGCCGGGACCCGGCAGGTCACCGTGGGCGGTGCGATCGCCTCCGACATCCACGGCAAGAACCATCCGGACGTGCGGAGGCGGAGCTGTTCTGGGCCTGTTCCTCACGCGTGCTGTTAGCAACCTCTGCATTGCGAGGTTCTGCGGACCCAGTCGGTCGCCGTACGTAACGTAGGTCACATTGGTATGAAATATTCTGTTGCACAAGAGAAGTGCTGTTAGCTTGCCGAAGCGCTGCGTTGGCAGTGTGAGGTACGGCTAGGAGTATAAAGTGAAACATTCATGGTTTACTCGGGTGGGGTTCGGAATCGGCTCACTCGCGGCGTTGAGTGGGGCCGCGGTGCTCACCGCGGGCATGGCGGTCGCGGAAATCCCTGCGCCCCCGACGGTTCCGGGGCCCACCCACTGCGTGAACACCGCTTATCTGGTGTCGTTCTCGTCGAGCGGGCTGACCGCCGACGCCGCCCGGGTGGAGCTCATCGACTTCGCGCAGCAGACCCCGCAGCAGCCGACGATCGGCAGCGTGGTGGTCGTGAATGGAATCGATCCGGTCATCCAGTGGATTCCGACCGTTGTAGGCAGCCACGAGCTGACCGCCAACGTCATCTTCAAGGACGGCTCGGTCTGGGGTACCACCCGCAGCACCGTCACCGTGGCGGACGCGTCCGGCTGCGGCGGCACCCCCACGACCACTCCGCCGCCCACCACGACCACTCCGCCGCCGACTACAACCGCCCCGGCTCCGACTACGACCGCCCCGGCGCCCGCCGCCTGGCAGCAGGGCATCCACTACAACGTCGGTGACGTGGTGTCCTACAACGGGTCCCAGTACCGCTGCCTTCAAGCGCATACCGCGGACGCTCCGGACTGGACCCCGCCGAATACCCCGGCGCTCTGGCAGAAGATCTAGGACACGAAAGTCCTCCCGCGACAGGGAAGCGGGAGGGTTCGGGGTGTGCTGGTTCAGCTGACCAGGTCGCGGGTGTTCACCGCAGCTTGCAATGCGATCCGCCCGGAATGGCCGAAGCCCCGGTCGCGAGGCGACCGGGGCTTCGGTGAGAACCGTTGCGCTACTCAGATTTAGACGTCGAAGTACATTTCGGCCTGCCACCTGGGTATTTGTGGTTGTTGGTCGCATTGCACTAGCTGGCCTGCGGGTTCCCTGTTGATGGTTTGAGAGGGTTCCCGAATCCCCTGCGTATTTCTGTGTACCGAGATCGCTTGCAGCACTGCCGGAGCCCGCCTGCACACCACGGCGCCGCACATGTATCGTCTGCTCTACGAACAGGTACCCCGTACTCCCGCGAGCACTGAAAAGTTGAAGCAGTTCGAACAACTGCTCGCCAGCGAAGTCGCCTTCCACCTGAGCCGTCTCGGCGTAGGCGGAGGCGATCCGGTCCTGACCGCCGGTGCTGCTCGTTCAAGCCGTCGAAGCCCAAATCCACGGCGTCATTCTCGACCCGCTCGACGGCCGCACGATCGACGATTGCCTCGAGATCGTGATCAAGTTCTGAACACGAGCCCCCACCGCACAGACAACCTGATCGCGCCGCAGAGGTCTCAGCCGAGAATCCCCTACTGCCACATACCGCGCTGACCGAACCGGCCAGCGCGGGGCATCGGAAGATCAACGGGCCGTGCCGAGGCCGGCGGAACGTCCGCTTCTGCCGATGAGCGGCCGACCCGCCGGTGGGCACAGATGGTCTCTTATCGCTGGTGTTGATCGTTTCTCGAACTCGTCCCGAGTATGCGATCGAGAAGATGATCTACGAGTTCGACTGCGGAGTCTGCGGTGCCGTACCCCTGAAGCATGCCTTGAGCGAGTCCACCGATCGCCATCGCGACGAGCTCGGCATCTAGTTCGGGGTTTCTCAGGCTCGAGCCGTCTGCGTGCTGCGCTCGTCTGAGTTGATCCGCAACCACCATGACCAAAGCTCTTGGTGCGGCAAAGGTTTCCTCCGCGGTGATGCCTTGACCGGTGATGGCCGCCCAGCCGAAGGCACCGAGCACGAGAGCTTCCTCTCGACGTTGATCGTCGAGCGGCAGTAGTTCGGTCAAAACCGCCCGGAGGGCTTCGCGAGGTGCGGCGTTTGAGCCGAGGGCGGTCCACCGTTGCATGAACCGAGCGCCGGCGTCCTCCATGACCGATCGGTGGGTCGCCAGGAGGAATTCTTTCTTGGTACCGAAGTAGTACTGTACGAGCCGAACCGAGATCCCGGCCTCGGCGGCGACTGTTTGAAAGGTCACCCCTTCCAGGCCGCCGGTGACAATGACTCGCCTTACGGCATCGATGATGTGACGTCGCCGAACCTCGTGGTCGACCAATCGTGGCACGTGACCTGCCGCCTTCCTTCCGTATCGAGGAACCTTCGGTCTAGATGGTACGTGCATACCGCATCCATGGTACGTTCGTACCGCATTAAGTGATATGGACATACCGTAACGACGACGAAGGGGAGGCTCGTGCCGAAGATCGGGCGATTCACGAACACCGAGGCGAAGGCAGCTTTCTTGGCCGCGTACGACACTGTGGCAGCGCAATGGCCGGCGCCCTCGGTCGACCTCGATGTCGAAACCCCTTTCGGGACAACACGAGTACGAAAATCCGGATCCGGAGAGGGCACACCGATCGTGCTGCTGCCGGGCATCGGTGGCAACGGAATGGTGTGGCACCGGTTCATCGAAGAGCTGTCGCGCGACCACGTGGTGTACACGCCGGATGTCATCGGATGGGCCGGGCTGTGCGAGCAGACCGCACCGCTGAACGATGCGCAGGATATAGCGACGTGGATGGTTGCGGTGCTCGACGGTCTCGGCGAGAAGCGAGTGCACCTCGCTGGAAATTCCTACGGCGCCTGGCTGGCCGGTGTAGTCGCGGTGTACCACTCCAAGCGCCTCGCCAGCCTCACCATGTTCGAGCCCAGCGGAGCCACGTTCGCCAAACCGAGCTGGGGGCTGCTGCTCAAATTCCTCAAGGCAGGCATGCGGCCGACACCAGAACGCATGCGAAAGTTCAACAAGTGGCTGATGCCGGGGCTCGAGATGACTGACGACGAATTCGCAGTAGTCATGGCGACGACGAAGTACCGCTCGGGAGTGCCGTGGGATCGGCCCCTTACCGACGAACAGCTGGCCGCCATCACCGCGCCGAGTCTCATCTTGTACGGTGCCGAGACCGTCGTCAGCGATCCGGTACATGGCGCCGCTCGTGTCTACGCCCACATCCCTACGGCTGAAGTCGAAACCTATCCGGGCATTGGACACGATCTGCTGTGGGCCAATCCGGACCAGGTCATTCCGCGCTTCTTGAAGTTCATCGACAGCCACAATCCTGTCGGGGAATGAGACCTTGGATCGCCCCGGGTTTGAGGGAGACCGTTGGATCTGGAGAGGATCAACGGTATGGCTGGGAATCGGAGATATCCGCAGGAGCTGCGGGAACGCG
>NZ_JBFAXK010000060.1:0-5551 GCF_040680715.1 Nocardia sp. NPDC051981
TGCCACCCTGGCCAGCGTCGCTGGAGCACCCTGCGCGCAAGCTGAGACTCGACACCCTGCTCACGCTGCTCGTCCGACTTCCGCTCATCGACAGTAGCGGACGTTCTGCGCCGCAGCATGTTCCGGCCGCCAGCGCCCCGCGCTGGCCGGTTCGGTCAGCGCGGTATGCGACAAAGTAGTGCGTTTACTGGCGACGTTGATCTTCGAGACACTGCCGCCGCCGGTTCGAACCGCGCGGGCTGCGGCAGCATACGACGCGCTAGGAGTACGACCGGCTCACGAAACCGTCAGGGCGGACCAGCACCGTCCCGTACGGCCAGCCTTCCACGACGTGGACCGGGACGTCGGCCTCCACGTCGGGATCGGCTGTGAGTACGCACCACTGCGATCCGACGAGATCCAGCGTGGACACCCCTTCGGCCACCCACATGTGCGGCAGGCGGGATCCCGGCGACCCGTCGAGGTCGAGGGTGACGTCCTCGGTGGAGGGGAGCTCCGCGCCGTCGTACCGGTAGCCCATGTGCACTACTGGTGCGTTGATCGCTCCCGCTGCCTTGCGCGCCTGTGCCATGTCCTTTCCCCAGTGCAGGGACGGGTCGTTGAACCGCAGGAGCGCCTGCTCCATCGTCATGAGGGCCACCGGATGGCGTTCCGTGTGATAAGTCTCGAGCAGCTCGGGTCCGGTCTCACCGCGCAGTACGTGCGCGAGCTTCCATGCCAGATTGTGCGCGTCCGCGATGCCGGCGTTCAACCCGAACGCGCCCAGTGGGGGGATCGCGTGCGCTGCGTCGCCCACCAGGAAGACCTGCCCGACGCAGAGCCGATCGGCCACCTGGCCGCGCCCCCGGAACCTGAGCACACTGCGGATCTCCACCTCGATCGACGGGTCGCCGAGCGCGGTGCGGATGAGGTCGGGAGTCGGCTCGGTGTCGAGGCGGGTGAGGAATACCCACTCGCGTTCGCCGTCGACGGTCACCAGCAGGCCGGTCGCGTCCGGATGCTCGATATTGCACATTGCGAACGGCTTACGCGGACGCAGATCAGCATCGAACAGGACACTCGTCGTCTCCTGACCGAGCACACCGGGACCGGTCAGGCCGATGCCGAGGACTTCCCGAACCCGGCTGCGCACACCGTCGGCGGCCACCAGGTAGCGCGCCCGCACGACACGCCCGTCGGACAGGGTCGCCGTGACGCCGCCGGAGTCCTGCTCGAACGAGTCCAGCGCCACGCCGAACTCCACGTCGCCCGCCTTGGTGATCAGTACGCGGTCGAGCCGGTTCTGTGCGCAGGTGCCGCGGATTCGGGCTGGGGTGTAGGTGAGCTCGGCAGCGGTTTTCGCCTTCCACTCAGCGCTTTCGGTGAAGTCGGCCTCGGCGAGCGTGCGCCCTCTGATCTTTCCCGCGCGCAAGTCGACCGCAGCCTCGTTGACCGCGTGATCCAGGCCGACCTCGCGCAGGATCTCCACCGACCGCGACCCGATGCCGGTGGCCCTGGGGTGGGGCGACAGCTGCGGCTTCTCCTCGACGACGAGGGGCTTGACGCCGTGGTGGCGCAACAGCACCGCGAGCATCAGCCCGACGGATCCGCCGCCGGCGATCAAAACATCAGTGGATACAGCGTTCCCGTTCATGGGCACACTGTATCCACTTCTGTAGACTCCTGTCCATGTCGCTTATCTGGGAACGTGAGCCGTACCGGTCGACAAGGCAGGCCCTGAGCGTGGAGCGCATCGTGGCCGCGTCGGTCGCCATCGCCGACGCCGAGGGGCTCGACGCGCTGTCGATGCGCCGCGTCGCCACCGAGCTGTCGACCGGCACGACCTCGCTCTATCGCTATGTGGACAGCCGCGACGACCTGCTCGACCTCATGGCCGATGCGGTACAGGGCGACCACGTGCCGCTGACGGGAGACTGGCGCGCCGACCTCGAGGCGTACGCCCACCACGAGCGTGAGCTGTGGCTACGGCACCCTTGGCTCGCCCCGCTGCTGGCCACCCGACCATCGCTCGGCCCCAACTGGCTGCGCGGCCTGGAACACGCCCTCACCGCAGCCGCCCCGCTGACCTCCGACATCGCCGACGCCGCCTCGGCCGTCGGGCTCATCAGGGACTACGTGCGCGGCGCGGTCATACGCGAACTCGCCGAGAAACAGACCCAGCGGCGCACCGGTCAGACCGAGGACCAGTGGCGCGCCGCCGTCGCCCCCTACATGCGCAAGATCATCGAAAGCGGCACATATCCCCGGGTTTCGCGCATGACCGAATCCGCCGACCTGAGCCCGGCCGAACAGTTCTCTTACGGCTTGCGCCGCATCCTCACCGGGATCGCGGACTCGCAGCAGACCGCAAAGTGATCACGAATGCACCAAGGCCGATCCCGCCCGAACGGGGAACCACCTACGCGACACACCACATTCGGATGTCCTCCGGCGCCACGTCTTCAGTTCTGGTTCCACCCCCGCCGGACCGAGCGAATCGGCGATCCTCCCGCTGGCGCGGACTCACTTACCCCCGTTGTTCTCAGGAATCGAGACCGTGCAGGCCGAGGGCTGGATCACTTTGACCACCGCGCAGATGACATTGACGACAGACCCGGCTGAACCCGTGGCCGAACCGGTCGACGGCGATTCGGCTGCGGCCGAACCCGTTCCGGCGGTGAGGGCCGCGGCGGTGAGCACGACGAGGGCAAGGGTGCGACGCATGAGTATTCCCCGATACTTGATGTGAAACAGTTGCGCTTCGCAAGATACTGCCTCACCCCGTACGGAGCACCTCGTTTCGGCCCGAAGTTTCAGCGACCAGGTCTGGCCCCGGTCACTTCTTGCAGACGGTCCCGGGCGTGCAGGTCGGATCCGAGGACAGGGTGGCCGATCCGGTGGTGAGCGCCTTGAAGAGTGTGTCGGCGGAGCCGGTGGAGTCCGATGCGATCGGGTCGGGCACGGTGAGCACAGCAGCACGACCCCGACCAGCAGTTTCTGCGCGGCCGTGGAGTCGGTGGCGGCGGTGCTGGGGTCAGTGGCCACCTCTTCGGCGGTGACGAACGCGATCATGTAGACGATCGCGGCGAACGGCTTCCACAGCAGGAACGCGCTGACCCGCGCCCACGACCTGCGGTGCCGGGACTGTTTCGGCGTCGTGTAATCGGCAGAAGCGGACGTTCCGCCGGCGTCGGATCGGCACGGCCAGTTGATCTTCCGATGCCCGGCGCTGGCCGGTTCAGTCAGCGCGGTATGCGGCAGAAGCGGATGTTCTCAGAACATTCGGCGAACTGGCCGAGAAAGGCGATAGTCGACCCGCCGGTCTGGGATTCGTTCACCGTGCCCGTACGATCCAGGGGCTGGGTGACCAGCACCGCCGCACTGGTCCGTTTTCGCCCCCTAGAATGATCTTGTGGAGCAACGTGATTCGCCGTATGCCGGGTACACCTGGTCTGAAGGGTATGGCCAGGCGAATTATCGGTCGCCGGTGCGATCGGTGGAGTATGCGCTCGTCTCTGTCGCCGTATTGCTGTCGCCCGGTGGCGGATTGGCCGGGAACCTGGCCTCTCTGGCCGATCAGGCGCTCAATATTCCGGACTGGGTCCGGGACCGATATCCCAATTGGCTCGATCTACCCGAACAGTCCGGCCTTGAGTTCGGGCGTACCGCTGTCCTCACCGGATTAGCAGGCGGGATTTGGGGCCTGGACCCGTTCCTGGCGTGGTTCGACTGGCGGGAATCCCCCGAAGACATCGAGGATCGATTGCGCCGCATCCCCTCACGCCCTGTGATGTCCTGGACCAAGAGCCCCGACTCGGCGGAGGGCCCCACGCAATATCCGAGTGACACTTCGGCCTACCTCCGTGAAATCGCCCGCCAAAGCCGCGAAGCGGGCATGGCTCTGGTCAGCATTACCAAAGGCGACTCCTACGCCCTCTGTTTCGTCCCACTGAACAGAACCGACCTACTCCTCGCCGACGCCAAGACCGCGGGCTTCACCCACGAGAACGACTGCGGCCTGGAACTCATCGATCCATAGCACGGGACCGCTCCGGTGGCCCGGGTTCCGAACGTCCGGGACGCGGCAATGCAGGATGTTCGGTCGCCATGCGTCATGGCCATTCGACCGTTCGTCAACGGTGACCGGGGTTCACTCGTCGTTCTCCGTCCACGGAACGAGGACCTCCAACCTGACATCGAATAGAAAAGGCAAGCCGGCGCGGCTCATCGTCCACCATGGGCAGACCGTAGCGATGTCGCCGTTGATCTCTTCGATCGTGCACCGAATGCTGACCGAGCGCGGGTAGGTCGACGACGGCAACAGCAGGTCGCTGCTGAAGATGACGCTCTTGTCGACCATTTGGTGGGGGCGACCGTGGGCGTCGACCAACTCGACCAGGATTAACCCCGGCTGTGGTTCGTCGGCAAGCCATCCAGTAGCAGTGGCAGGCAGTTCGCAATTGTCGCCCGTGGCCCAAGTCGGTGTCATGGCAGGACCATAACGGCGCGGTCGTACGAACGCGATCCAGACGACCACCTACTGCCTTCGCAGTAAATCGCAGGGTCATCTGCATGCACGCGTGTTGGGAACCTGCTGTCGGCCAACCGGTTCGGACAGTCGACCAACGAGCGGGTCGCGGCAGATTAGTGCGTTCACCGCAGGATGGATCAACACCTGCGCGATCTGACGCCGTGTCGGAGATGCCTGCTACGGTCTGATCCTGTTGAAGGGATGGGAAACTCGTGGGTGTCAGTATGCGGGCTTACAGCGTCGACGAGAAGGCGCTGCGTGGAATGATCGGCAGCGGTGATCGGGAGTTGCTGGAGCATTTGCTGAATCGGCTCGGGGCCGAACTCGACGATCTCGATGACCAGGCCGAAAGCTGGGGAGCATCAGTTCCCGCCAGGCAGGCGCTGACCACGATGATCCTCGACGCCGAGTATTGGAAGGACGTCCCGGATCGTTCCAGCGACGCCGCGATCTACATCTATGTCTTCGAAGCGATGTGCCAGCACTACGGCGCATCCTTGGAGAGTGGCGAATACACCATGAGCAATGAGTGGTTCGGCGAAGTCGAGGAGGCATTCGCTGACGTCGGCGTGTGCTGCGAACCGAGCGAGTACTTCCTGGGCGGGAACTTGCCGTTGCCTCGGGCGTTTCCCTATCCGACGGCCGGATGGGTCTCGTTGGATTCGATGGACCTGCTGCGGAACGAGATGGAGAAGGCGCTCTCAGCTGATGCGGATCCCGACGCACTCGACACCGCCGCCGAACTTTCCCAGTGGGCGCAGGATTGCCTGAGCACGCAACGGGATCTCGTCTGGTTCTTCTACTGACACGACCAAACACCCACTCATCGCCAGAGTAGTGCGTTCTGGCCGACGGTGGCGGTGGGCTTGAGATCAAAACCGGTCGGCCCCAGTGATCTTCAGGGCGACAGTTTGGCCGATTCGCACCGCGCTGGTCGCGGCATTACCGGATGTCCCGAGCTGCGGCGCGTCCGTATTGTTCAGGCGCGTGCCCAGCGGCTATCGCAGGACGTGTCCCACGGGGTTTCACTCGTCGTCGGGA
>NZ_JBFAXK010000061.1:0-4934 GCF_040680715.1 Nocardia sp. NPDC051981
GCGTTCCCGCAGCTCCTGCGGATATCTCCGATTCCCAGCCATACCGTTGATCCTCTCCAGATCCAACGGTCTCCCTCAAACCCGGGGCGATCCAGTGTCACCGATCATGTAGTCGTTCGGATTCACCGCATCAGCATTGGCGGTACTCGCACCGACCATCGAAATCGCTGCTGCGGCCACGGCCATGCCAGCGAAGGCACGCATTCTCATTCGCTCTCCCCTCGAAGTTCAGCCGACCCGAGCTCGGACATTACACGTTGCGGGCTAGAAGGAACGAGTTTCCTCGAGTCAGTTAGCGATACGATCAGACGGCACGAAGTCGAGGCGATCGGTGAAACCACCATCGGGCTGCGGTCGAGAAGATCGATCCTATGAACGGGTTCCATGTGGGCCGCCGCCGACACTGCGCGATCGCGCTGCAGCGTCTTTCGCGATCCCGAGAACGCCGCCGGTTCGACCGACACGACTGCCGTGTCGTGGTGCTGGTCAAGACACCTGAAACACTGCATCGCCAACTCCCTGCACGGCGAGGTAGGTTCGCGCGAAACGACGAGGGGAACGGGTGTGAAAGATCGGCACGATCAACCGGAGCTACCGACGCCGGCCCCACACGGCGCGACCGCCGTCACCGCAGCCATCACCGCGCTGATCCTCGGTCCACTCACCGGAATCGCCGGAATCATGTGGGCTCTCTACATGATCGTCGCAATCGAAGATCACGCCCGCGAATATCCAGCCGAGATCGGCCGGGACACAGACCTGATCGTCATGGGGATCATCGCCGTCATCATCGGGCTGGCCTGGTCGGTCGGCGGATCCCTTCTGCTGGCCTACATGAAAACAGGTCGTTTCCTGTTGATCCTTGCGTCAGGGCTGGCACTGATCGCGAGCGTTGCCCAACTCTTCAACAGAGGTTTCGGCTTCTTGTTCATTCCGATCATCGTGAGCCTGCTGATTCTCATCCTGTGCGCGGTCCCGGCAACCGGTCGCTGGATCGTAGCGAATGAACCAGAGCCGAATCCGCGTGCTCACGCTCAGGGCCGGGACTGAGTTCGCCCAGCTGGCCACGCTATTTGTGGACATATGTTCTGGGTCGTTGCTCATTGGGCTGCGGGACCCGCAATGCCGAGCTCCCGGGCTAGTTTCAGTCGACTCGAGTGCGCCGTAATGCCGCTGGCCGCGCTGACTCGACCGGGAGCCTCAGCCTGCCTGCCGTCACTATTCGCCCGATAGCGGATAGGGTATCGGGCGGACGGCCAAGGCCAGCGGGCGTCGAATGCTCAACGTGGGTAGCCGATTTCGATCATGTCTGGCTCCAGATCGATGAGGTCGGCATCAGGATTGAGCCCCGTCACCACCGTGGGCGTCAGTGGCAGCAGCGCGTACACGTGCTGGACGGCCGCCAAGCTCACCTCGGCCTCGTAGTAATCCTGGGCCCATTCCCGGTAGCCCTCGGGCGTACCGTCGACCAGCAGCTCGAACAACCCGCGACCGCCACGGTCGGCGGCAGACACGCCCCAGCCGGTGTCACGAGGTTCACGCCAGAAGCACACCGTGGCAAGGGGCGAACCGTCGTGATCGGCGAACGCAGGCTCGGTGACGTAGGGACCGAAGACCGCAGGCACAGCATCGAGTACCTGTGGGGCATTGGGTGTTTCATGGTCGAACCCGCGGCCATAGACACCGACGGCGGAGAAGACGATGAACCAGTCATCACCGGAGCCGTTACGCATCGAAGCCATCTCCTCGGCATCGCCCCAGCGGCTGTCGAACGAGTAGTAGCGGGCCTCCCACTCCGGGCTGAGCACAGCATCGAGCATTGCCATCGCCCGACAGCGGTTACGAAGGATCGGAATGTCGGGAAAGCGGCGCAATAGTTCGCTCACAGTGCCATCCAACACCGCGCCACCGACACCTACCTCGACCGATCTCTCGCGTTACCTGAACACGCACAACGTCCGCACAGCTGCGTACCGCGCTGACCGACAGGCCAGGGCAGGGCAGGGCGACGGAAGATCAACTGGCCGTGCCGATCCGAGGCCGGCGGAACGTCCGCTACGGCCGAATTGAGGGCGGTCTGCGCCACGAAAGACACTGCGGTACAGCGGCTATCGGGGGTCGAGGCACCATCAAAGGGGATGGTGGCCCGTCCAGGTCGTACCCGAGATCCCCGCCGAGCCCACCTGGCCCGTCATACCGGCTGAATGAACACAGAAGCCTGGCCATCCAGCAGGCGGCCGATCTCCCCGTCCGGATACGGGGTGCTCCGGCTCGCCTGCTGGAACGCACGCATGAACGCGGACATCGCCGCGGCGACCGGCGCGTGCCGGGTGAGGACCGCGGCGGCTCCCTCGGGGATGCCCTCCGGCGGCTTGCCCTCGGCGATGGCGCGCACCATCGCGGCGCGTGTCTCCCCGCCTTCCAGCCCGTACAGGGCAGTGAGCAGCCAGTTCACCAGATAGGTGGAAGTGAAGCCGCGGTCATAGCTCTGGTTCTGGTCGAAGAACGCGGCCTCCTCCGGCGAGATGTCGAACGCCGAGGAGAGCGCGAGGCCGTAGTCGCCGAAGTAGAGGCGTCGACCGTCCGTCAGGATGTTCCAGAAGTGCACGTCCAGATGCAGCAGCCCACGGCTGTTCATGAACGCGGTGCCGGCGGCCAACTCCCGCTCCACCATGGCGCACGCCCGGTCAGCGGCCTCATCGCCCGCCTCGATCTGGCGGGTGTTGCCGGACACGACGCCGCTGCCAGAGGAGCTCGCCGATATCGGTCGCGCTGTCGTCTACTGGGACGGCCGACCCCAGGTACGCCACCGGATCGAGGCCCTGCGGGACTCTTCGGCGAGCATCGCGCCCCTCGCCTAACCTGCCCGCGGTGGACCGCTGGTGCCGCGGGTGCGGAGTCCTGATCTGATGCGTACTATCGGGCGTGGTTAAAAGTGGTGCAGCCGTGGCCAGTTTGGCTTTTCTGGGTGGGTTGGCGGCCACAGTGGGGGCCCTCACTGCAGTTCATGCCCTGCGTGACGGTTACAGCGCCGGCTTCGCCGACCTGTACACCGTCATGCCACGGGGATGGTTGCGCGGCTACTACTGGCTGGCAGCCGTTTTCGATCCGAGCGCAGCGCTCCTACTGATCGTCGGTGCGATCCTGCTGATCGTGCGCCGAGGACCAGGACAGATCCTGGCGATTGCAGGTTGTGCCCTGGTGATCGTGCTGGGCGTCTTCGGAGCAGTCGTCAAACCGGACCTCCTCGGCACCGGCCCGGCAGGATTCATGGACCACGTGATCCGCCTTGCCCTGCTCGGCTTTCCGATCGTAACGATCGCCTTGGCGATACCCCGCCTCACCCGCCGACCCGTTTGACGACCGCGTCCGCGACGGCACCCGCATCGCCGTCCGCCAACTCGATCTCGATCACGGCGGTGGGCTTGACAAGTACGGCGCAGTTCCATTGCCGGTCCACCGCCTGCGGATTCAGCGAATGATATGTCCACTCCGCAGCATTCGGCCGGGTACGAACACTGTCGATAAGGACAGTCGCGCCCGCAGCGCCGATCGGGATCTTCGTTCCCGCGCACGCCTGGAGCGTCGTCGTGATCGCGGTAACGGCGCTCGAACCGGTCGCACGATAGAGCGCGACCGCTTCGTAACTCGAGGTGCTCTGGCCTGTCCCCCCTTGTCGATCTGCCGTTTTCGGAATGCGGTGAAGTCCGATCCATACAGCTGCCGGAACCCGATCCCAGCCAACACCGCGCAGGTTTCCGGGCGGATGCCGACGAGGTGCTCGTGAGCGGCGGCGCCATCCGGTCGGTGATCTGAGCGGAGTCGGGCGCCGCCTCCACCGAGGATGGCAGTGTTCAGCGGATCATTAGTCGTCCATAGGGTTCCTTCCGCAAGATCACTGTCGATGACGATGACGCGGAAGGATCGGCAAATGCGTTTCAGGGCAGTGGCTTCGGCAGTGCTGGTGGTGGCCGGGGCGGTAGTCCCCTGCATGGCGGCGGGACAGGCGCAGGCGGAAGAGCCGTGGTGCGGGGTCTCACGGCTGGGCCTCACCGTGCAGCCCGAGCTCGGACAGCCCACCGGCAGTCAGCGCACCGCAAGTATCGTGCTGACGAGCCTGTCCCAGGAATCCTGTGTTCTGCAAGGCTTCCCGGGAGTCGACCTGGCTGCGGTGGGCGACAATGGCCGCGCCTCGCTGCCCCGAACCACCGAACAGGGCCAACCGGTCCACCTGCCCCCGGGCGGTCGGGCCAAGAGCACCCTGACCTACGTAACCGGCACCGATACCCCCACCGAAATCATCGTCACCCCACCCGATTCCACCACCCAACTGCATGCCGCCTGGCCCACCGCCCTGGGCTCGATCACGGTATGGCCCCAAGGCGCGACCCACCCGGGCACCTACATCGGTCCCCTGCACGGCTGAGCGCTTGCCGGGTTTGTGCGCGTTCTGCCGCAACCGACGTGCGCGTTCTGCCGCTCCGATCGTGCGCTTCTCGCCGACACCTACACAGGGCGTCAACCTGCGCGTTGTTGATGAGTCGGCCGATTGATCCGCAGTTGATTCGTTGCAGCCGGACAGGTGGCGCGGTTGCGATCACCGGACACCTCCAGCCTCGCCCGGCCGGGTGCCGACCGCCCGGATCATGATGTCCGGCCCGTCGACCAGGACCGCGCGGTTCGCGCGCTGGTCCGTCAGGTCCACTCAGCGAAAACCGTCCGTGACCTCAGACCCGGCCCTACCCACTCTTTTCTGGAAGCCGCATATCGCGCTGATCGAACCGGCCAGCGCCGAGCGGCTGGTGGTAGGAACCAGGTGCGGTGCAGAGCATCCGCTATTGCCGAGTTCGAGGGCATTGGCCGGATCATCTGGACGCATCGGACGACGGCTTCGGATCTTCGACGAGCCGGACCGCACGAGCGGACGGTGGCGC
>NZ_JBFAXK010000062.1:0-4376 GCF_040680715.1 Nocardia sp. NPDC051981
GGCAGGTGAATCGGGGTCAACGCGGCGGCGAGAAGGACGAACGAGAACGGGACGAGCAGGTTCTCCAACGGGGCAGTCGCTTTGCTCGCGATGCCTATCACCAGGCTGTTGATGGTGTCGGGGCCGTGGAATCCGTTCGTGCGGTCCCTACCCGCGATGCGACGCCAGGAAATCCATTCGGCGGTCACGAGGACAAGATATGCGGGTATCGCAATCGTGAAGATACGAGTGTAATCCACCGTTGGGGTCCTCGTCGGAATGTGCGTTGGACCTCCCGCAGGATCCTGTGCTGCGGGAGGTGCCGGTGTCGGCGAAACGGCTTGGAATCCCAAGTCTCAGCGGGGATTTCGCCTATCCGGACGCGACACCGCAGGCCTCCCAGGGGAAAACAAGACTAGGGCATCCAAAGAGGGCATTGAGGATCGGGCCCGTCACGGGCGAGGTCCATAGTGGTGCCGCCGACCCCGTCGCGAGCTGGCTCGAAGACCCGCCTGGGAACGGTTGGCCGCCACCGATGGGTGCAGCAGCGACGGCTGCGCCTTTGGCTGCGGCCAGTCCGGCGATGAGCACCGCGGCGGCGAGTGATCCGCGAAGCTTCGTTCGAGTGTCGAATTTGGACACTGTGAGTCCCCCAACTAGGTAGGTGCAGAGGTTCCCGAGGCTACAGATTGTGAAGTATTCGCATTTCAAATCATGTGCCCCTATTTTTCGGGGCACTGTTCTGGCTGAAGGTCCCCGAAACCTGAACGACCAGTGCACCGACTTGCGCACCGCATCCGGAAGCCAGGTCGCGTCGGGTGAACGCACTCTTCTGCCGCATACCGCGCTGACCGAACCGGCCAACGCGGGGCCTCGGAAGATCAACGGGCAGAGCGCCGCACGGCTGCCGGCAGTGCGCGCTCATGCCGAGTGCAGCGCTTCGCGAGAATGCCGGTCCACGGCAAGGTGCCTCCGACGACGATCTCGGCGAACCGGATCTGGTCGGCCGATCGGCCTTGCGGCCGGGGCCGGGGCATCTGCTGTTCCTGGGTCCGGTCGAAATGTCAGGTCGTTTTTCCGCCGGTGCTGTGGGGTCCTTGCACCGATCCTCGGAGGGAAGGTATTTCGAGACAGCACATTCGGAGAGGAATTGATGTGGCCGAGGTTGCGGTGGTGACGGGCTCGACTCGTGGCATCGGGTTCGAGACGGCGCTGGCATTGGGATTGTCGGGGTACACGGTCATCGTGACGGGCCGGTCGGAGCAGGCGGCGGCGGCCGCGGCGCGGCGGCTGGGTGAGCAGGGTGTCGACGCGCAGGGGCAGGAGCTCGATGTCGCCTCGTTCGAGTCGGTGCAGCGCCTCGCCGCCATCATTGCGCGCGACCATGGGCGGTTGGATGTGCTGGTGAACAATGCGGGCATCGCTGCTGAATGGGATGCGCCGAGTTCCAGCCACTATGCGCATCCGGAGTCGGTGAGGCGGACGCTGGAGACCAATGTGATCGGGGTGTTCCATACGGTGGAGGCATTGCTGCCGTTGCTTCGGCGCAGTGACTCGGGCCGGATCGTCAATGTGTCGTCATTCGTGGGATCGCTGACTCTCCAGGCGCAAGCTGATCCGGCCGATATGGTGGTGCCCGCCTATCAAGCCTCCAAGGCGGCACTCAACAGCCTGACCATCACGTTGTCGAAGGTTCTCGCGGACACGAACATCAGGGTGTTCTCCGTCGATCCAGGATTCGTGCAGACCGACTTCTCGCCCATCAACCGCGCGCAGGCGCCGCTGACCGCCGTGCAAGGCGCCGAGCCCGTGGTCGAGGCCGCGATGCTGAAGGTCGATGCCACTTCTGGCTCGTTCATCGGCCGCGACGGCGTAGTGCCCTGGTAGCCGACACGGTGATGCCGAAAGAATCAAAGGGGCAGCCCACTCCAGCTCACCGAACGCACTACATTGCCGCATACCGCGCTGACCGAACCGGCCAGCTCGGCACCTCGGAAGATCAACGGGCAGGCGCCATCTCGGGCGACTGACCGACCGCTGGAAGTGCACGGTAATGCCGAATGTCGTGCGATTCGAAATCGTCTCCCCGAGATCCCTTGATGAATCCGCCTGGGCCGTGCGCGACTTCGCTGTCAGATCGAAAATCCGACGGCCCGGATTACCTACCGAAGGCAGCCTGACACATCACTAGCCGTAGAGGCGAATGAAGTCCTGGGTCGGGTCGACCGTGGGTACCGTGTAGCTCGACGAACTCCCGTCGACATGGGTCTCCTCGACGTACTGGGCGGGTTCGACGGGCAGGCGGCGCCACCGGGCGCGTGGATCATCGGCCTGCTCTCGGTGACTGTTCGACGACATGATGTCCCCCTCCATAGTCGTTTCACCACATGCTACCCGGAGTTACCCGTGCAGAGAGGCACGCATTGCGGCAAAGGCCAAGCCGGGCTGGAGGTTCGAGGACGTTGCTGTGGGCCAGAGTCACGGCGAGGGCCACCCGCCTATGTATGCGCCGATGCCTCGCGTAAGGCAATCCAAATGTCCTGTTTTGCCGCGTACCGCGCTGACCAAACCGGCCAGCGCTGGGCATCGGAAGATCAACTGGCCGTGGCGATCCGACGCCGGCGGAACGTTCGCTACTGCCGAGTTGCGGACGACGGTGTAAGCCCGCACAAACCGCTGTTGAACAGCTGATTTAGGCCAATTCCTCAGCTGTAGTGCACGTTTAGAACGGCTCGACTGACCGTTTATCCGCTGCATCGCAGCGCACTGTTCTGCCGCATACCGCGCTGACCGAACCGGCCAGCGCGAGGCATCGGAAGATCAACTGGCGGTGCCGATCCGAGGCTGGCGGAACATCCGCAACTACCGATTCCATCCTGCAGCATCACTGGTCGACGGAATCGACAGCACTGGCGGCCATAGCGGGCAGGGTCTGGACATCGTTGGCCGCGTACTGAACAAACGCGTCGATCGCCGCCGTAGCTGCTAGATAGCGTCGTTCATGTTCGTCCGCATCGCTCGCGGCCGCCCCGCTTCGCTGGATCCCTCGAATCGCTTCGATCGCTTGCTCTGCCAGTCGATGCGGCCGGATATCGTCGGACAGCAACTTGACACGGAGCAACTCCGTTCTCAGTGCTGCCTTCTTGGAAAAGGCTTCCGATCTCGTGTTCAGCTCTGCATCAGGATCCTGTCTCAGCCGATGCCACCTCTCGATTTGGTGATGGCGGTACTCGATCGCTGCGGCCGCAAACGCGTTGTATGCATTCAAGCGATCCTGCCGCAGGCGTTCCGAGAAGCTCTGCCGGATCGTCCTTTGAGCTGACGCCCGCTGAAAGTAGTGGGTAACAATGGATCCCAATAACGTCCCAGCGACGGCAATCAACGCGGTAATCACATGATCAACCTATCCGATTCTGCCGGATCTTCTTGTGCTGCTAACGATCTGGAGGAGCGCCACAGCGCCTCGCGGACTCAGATGCGCCTCCGAAGGCCAGGCCTCCATCGAGCCTGAACGTACTCTTCTGCCTGCACTACGCTGACCGAATCGGCCAGCGTGGTGCAGGCAAAGATCAACTGGCCGTACTGATTCGAGGGTGGCGACCCGGTCACGATGCTCAATGACGCCGATGACAGCCGGTAGGCGGTCAGTCGGACTTCGCCTTGCGCTCGGCCAGTCGCGTCGTGAGCTGATCGCGGACATGATCGGGGACCAGCCCGAAGAGGTCGCCGCCGAGCCCCGCGACCTCTTTGATCAGCGACGAAGACAGGTGGCTGTACCCCGGATCGGTGGCCACGAACAGCGTCTCCACGTTGGACAGCCGGTGGTTCATCTGCGGCATCGTGAGTTCGTACTCGTAGTCGCTTACCGCGCGCAGGCCCTTCACCATGGCGCGCGCGCCGTGCTGCACGCAGAAGTCGACGAGCAGCCCGTCGATGGCCTCGACACGAACGTTCGGATACTCGCCGGTGGCCACGCGGATCATGGCGATCCGCTCCTCGGCGGTGAACAGCGCGCGCTTGCCGACGTTCTTGCCGACGCCGACGATCACCTCGTCGAACAACGTCGCGACGCGGCCGATGACATCGAGGTGGCCGCTGGTCACCGGGTCGAAGGGCCCGGGCAGACCACGCGCCGGACAACCGATTCGCCCATGATCACTTCGCTATCTTCGCTGTCGTAACTGTCCGGGTGAGGGCCCCGGAGGATCAGCCGTCCCACTGCCCATGAGCCCAAACGACCACGACCGGATGCGCGGCCCTCAACGCCCTATTTTGCCGCATACCGCGCTGACCGAACCGGCTAACGCGGGGCATCGGAAGATCAACGGGAAGAGCGGATCCGACGCCCCGGAACGTCTGCTACTGCCGATGACCGCGAAGCCCGGATCAGAGGGCAG
>NZ_JBFAXK010000063.1:0-4278 GCF_040680715.1 Nocardia sp. NPDC051981
AGCGGGTCTTCTGGGAAGGCCGCGGTCAGCAACTGACGGCAGCATGAAGCACAAGAATCGGTAGTTCGGTCTCATCCAAAGCCGGGGCGGTCCACTGTGCTATCCAGTCGGTGTGTTCGGCGCTGGTGAGTTGCCAGATGACGTACGTCGCGTATGGATGCAGTGGCGGCAGATCCCAGGTCAACGATTCGAACAGCCGGTCCATGCCGGTTTCGAACTGCGCGAAGTCCGCGATCACCGGTTCCTTCTCCCCGATGATTCCCACATCCCGGCGATTCGATTCGTCCGGCCACGCCAGCCATGAGCATCCGTACTCCCGTGCGGCGCGGGCCGCAGCATCGCGGGGGGCCATCGGCTCGATGCGCAGCCACATTGTGGCGGGACGAAGTCCGCGGCCGAGAGTGGTGATCGTGGCACCGCGGCGCCAGATCGCCTGCGCCTCAGGGCCGCCGACCAGATCCGGCACACCCAGCAACTGCACACATTCATCGAGTGCGGTGACGAACACCGCATCGCGGTCCGTTTCGTCGATGGAGAACGTCAGCTCGATGAGCTGGTACTCGCCGAACCCGAACTTGTCTCCGTCCTCATCGGACCTGAGGGCGACGAGTTGGCTGTCCCCGTTGTCGGTGAAGAAGCTGACCGCATCCTGTTCTGGCGCAGGCCAGTTCATGGAGTGCGTCACCTTGCTCATTGCATACACGACATGGCTCTCGGACCAACTACCGAAATCGGCCGCCGACAGCAGCCCAAGCGCCTTGCCTCGAGACCGGAGATCAACGCGCCGCCCCCAAGTCTCTCTCCACCAGGATTCGAGTTCCTGTTCGGCGGCCGATAGGCGGTCCGCGCCACGGTAGGCACTGTCGATCAGGTGCGCATCCCAATCGTCGTCATCTTGCTGAGCCTTGGGATTCCGAAGTCTCATGTGAATCGCATCAGGCGTGAAGCTGGCTATGACGACGAGCTTCGGCAGATCCCATCGGAGACGATCGACGATCGATGCCGGCTCTCCCGGCACTGGCGAACCGAGATGCATAATCAATAGCTCAGCCAACTGCAAGAACTGACTTCGGGTTACCTGATCGGGTTCGGCCACTGACTCGACCACGACGTCACTGGCGAAGAAGTGGATGTCATTGATCAGGTTGTCGTGTATGAGTACTTCGCCGTCCGAACGATCATGTGCAAGGTCAGTCGTGACACTTGCGCCGGACCGACGCCGCGAATCGATTGTCCATCCTGCGGTCTCGCAGAACGTGTCTAGATCACCCTCGGACCACGACCAGTCGAAACTTGCTGCCAGACGAACTATCTCGGCGGTCCGGTCGAAATCGATGCGCATGGCGGCGATGGTAACGACATGCCGTGACAATCCCCGGCGAGCACAAGGGCAGACGCTGACTGATACGCCGTGACGGTGGGACAGACTCTCGCGGTCCGCGACACAAGCAGCGCCTACCGCTCGAACGCACTACTTTGCCGCATACCGCGCTGACCGAACCGGCCAGCGCGGAGCATCGGAAGATCAACTGGCCGTGCGGATCCGAGGTCGGCAGAACGTCCGCTTCTGCCGATGAGCGTGCGTTCTGGACCGAACCTCAGTAGTCGACCAGTGGGCGGTAGTCGATGGCCTGGCGGTTCTTGGGGTCGGGCCCGTACTGGTTGGGGCCGGGGACACCGTCCTGCAACGAGAACACGAGCAGGATCAGACCACCGACAACGGGGAGCAGGGCAACCATCAGACACCACCCGCTGTAGCCGGCATCGTGCAGGCGGCGAACCCGAACCGAGACGGACGGCAGGAACAGGCTGAAAAGCACTATGGGGAAGAGGATCGACACGAGCGAGCCGCCAGCCCCCGAGAGCGCTCTGCCAAACATCGCTGCACCGAAGAGGAGCCCGTAGTAGAACAGCGTGAACCACCAGAACTCACTGCGCCTCGCCCGCCCGCTGAACGAAACATACTGTGTCAGAGCACTCTTCAGTGCTGCGCCGAATCCCACGGACCCTCCCCAAAACAGATGAATCCCAGAAATCTTGCATACAAGCCGACGCGATTCAAGTCGGCAGCCGAACGCACCATAATGCCGATTACCGGATCCTGGATCAGTCCCGCTGTGCGGCGGCCGAGACGAGTCTGGTCTCTGTCCGGTTCCGCGGCGCGCATGCCGTTAAGGAACACGGCGCTGTGTGAGGCGTCATCGCAAGGGCGGTCTCCAGCTAACCGGCTTGTGCTCCGGACCAGTTGGTCGCCGCAGAGCACCGAAATGCCGACAGCACATGAAGATCTTTCACGTGTTGGCGACATGCGTAGAGTTCGACAGACTGCGGCACCAAGAGAACGCCGCACTGTGAACCGTGAGAGGTACGACAAGATGCCCAGGTTGCCCCGTTGGACACGACGTCGGCCAACGGAGTCCAGGCAGGTTGGGTCGCTCGAGGGGGCTTCGATGGCGGTCGAACGTCTGCTCGTCGACCTCGATCCCAGCCTCCAAGCGCTTCTCGCCGCCATTCGAGCGGTGGCAGACAAGTTGGGCTACGACGAGCCGATCGTCGCCGCCACTCATGCCCGGCGCTATGCCGACGAGGTTCCGAGTGCTGAACAACGCGGCAAGACGATCATCCTGGCATTTCTCGACAGCGCGGCCGCAACGGTCCGTGATGGCGCGCTGGTCAGCGCTCCGACTCAGCCTGGTGGGGCACGACAGCTCGTCTTCCATCGGACAGTTCCGGTCCGGCACAAACTCAAGGTGATGGAAGCCGTCGTCATCGTTGACGCCGGGACGGCCCATATCGCCCGTTACGGAACGCCGAAGAGCTGTGTCATGAGCATCTTTTCGTTCCCGACAGCGCGGGAATCGATGAACGACGCTCTCGTCGAACTACGGGAGGTATCGGAACTCGACACGATCGGTTCCGAGGAGCAGGACGGGCTTCGATGCTCGCTCTTCGCCGAGGCGATGGCCTCGCTGGTCGGAGCGTACTGCGGGATGACCGGGGATGAGGCCTCGCGATTCCCATCCCCTGACGATCATGCGACGGTCAGTTCGTTGGTGGCCGATAGTCGTAGTTTGGGCGGCTACGTCTACGGCGCCTTGAATTATGCGATTCGCTGCCAGACCGATGGCTGGTACGAACCCTGTCTGCGCCGGTCAGCGATTCAATTCCTGCTGGACGAGCACCCCGCAGTCCTAGAGGTCATCGATCGTGAGGACATCGACGAAATGGATGAGGCATTGCGTGAACGTGCGCTCGAGGTCGAGCCTGTTCCCGAGCGTGCTCTTCCGACTGGTCTGCCAGACAACCACTGGTGGTGGCGACTTCCTGCGGCCCGGTAGTGCCGCGACCCGCGCGTTCTGAGCCGGCCGCCACTCCAGTCGGCGAACGCACGCTATGCCGCTGACCACGCTGACTGAACCGGCCAGCGCGGGCATCGGAAGATCAACTGGCCGTGCCGATCCGAGGTCGGTGGAACGTCCGCTATTGCCGACGAGCGTGCGCTGATGCAGCAGCAGCCGCCTGGGAAGCACGCGAACCAGACGGTCCACAATGTTGGAAGCCATAACCGAGCGAACGACTGACGAGCGAGGCTGATGCCTTTTACATGGGTCGAATCCGCTGGAGGACCCTTTCTGATTGCGCCTGAATCCGAACTCGGCCAATGGAAAGGAGTCGAACACACCGACGGGGCGGTGGAAACATGGGGCGACTACGGCCGCGCCTGCGCGGTCGCAGGGTACATCGGTGTGATAGAGGTCGGCGCCCAGCACGCCCTGGTTCTCGGCGACCAACCTGCCCGCACGACATACCTCCCCACGGAACGGTTGTTCCTGCGCGGGGCACAGTCCGGCTCCGACGACGAATTAGTCAGTCTGGCGCGGCGTGTACTGCGTGACATCACATGGGACAGAGACGAAGACCTGGTCTGGGAGGTCCGAGAACCTGTCATCTTGTTCGACTCAGCATTGTCGGGAGCGGAGATCCAGCCCGACAATCAATTGCGTATCGACCTCGAGCCAGGTAGTTACCGAGTCCGGGCAACCTCGCTGCGGGAGCCGGGCAACTGGTTGATCCTGATCCAACTGCAGGCGGTGGTCGAGCAGTCCAGCACCGCAGGGTTCGCGTAGCCCGTAAGAGTCCGCGTCGACCGGCGAGGCCAGGTCGGATGCTACCGAACGCACTCTATTGCCGCTGATCGTGCTGATTGAACCGACCAGTGCGGACTGCGCGAAGATCAACGGGGCAAGCTGATTTGAAGTCGGCGAAGCCTATGCATCT
>NZ_JBFAXK010000064.1:0-3520 GCF_040680715.1 Nocardia sp. NPDC051981
TCCCGCAGGAGGACATGCCGTTCCTGCCCGACGGCACGCCGGTCGACATCATCCTGAACACCCACGGTGTGCCGCGTCGTATGAACATCGGCCAGATCCTCGAAACCCACCTCGGGTGGATCGGCAAGGCGGGCTGGAACATTCGGCTCACCGACGGCATCCGCCCCCACTGGGCGCAGCGTCTGCCCGCGGAACTGCTATCCGCACAACCGGATACCAACCTCGCCACCCCGGTCTTCGACGGCGCCCGCACGGAAGAGCTGACCGGTCTGCTCGGCTCGACGCTGCCCAACCGCGACGGCGAGGTCATGGTCGGCGAGGACGGCAAGGCCACCCTCTTCGACGGCCGCACCGGCGAGCCGTTCCCCTACCCCATCGCCGTCGGCTACATGTACATCCTCAAACTCCACCACCTGGTCGACGACAAGATCCATGCGCGTTCGACCGGTCCGTACTCGATGATCACGCAGCAGCCGCTGGGTGGTAAGGCGCAGTTCGGTGGTCAGCGCTTCGGCGAGATGGAGTGCTGGGCCATGCAGGCGTACGGCGCGGCCTACACCCTGCAGGAACTCCTCACCATCAAGTCGGACGACGTTGTCGGCCGCGTGAAGGTGTACGAGGCGATCGTCAAGGGCGAGAACATCCCCGAACCGGGCGTCCCCGAATCCTTCAAGGTCCTGCTCAAAGAACTCCAATCTCTCTGCCTCAATGTCGAAGTCCTCTCCGCCGGCGCCGCCGTCGAACTCCAGCAACCCGACGACGACTTCGACCGCGCGGCCACCAATCTCGGAATCACCCTCACCCACAACGAATCCGCCACAATCACCGACCTGACCAGCTGATCCACCCGGCGGTGTGCCGTGTCCCGGCTCCCCGGGACGCGGCACACGCGCTGGTTCCAGCATTGCGACGACTCAACGCGGTTGGCAGGATGTCCGCCGTATGTCTTTTCATTCGAATAGTGCCCGAGACAGTCTCGAAGGGCTGTCCGTCGGGGATGCGTTGGGGGCGCAGTTCTTCGTGCCCGGGCGTTCGGTGCCCGAATTGATCGCCGGTCGGCCACCGGCCCCACCGTGGGAGTGGACCGATGACACCGAAATGGCCTGCACAGTTTTCGACGAGATCCGGGCGCGGGGCCGAATCGACCGCGATGCGCTGGCGGCGGCGTTCGCCGATCGGTGTGAGCCCTATCGGGGATACAGCGGCGGTACCGTCGCTCTACTGCACCAGATTCGCGATGGCCGACCCTGGGCTGATGTGGCGGGCGCGCTGTTCGACGGGCGCGGGTCCTGGGGCAATGGCGCGGCGATGCGGGTTGCCCCGCTCGGGGCGGCGTTCCCCGGGGAACTGGACCGGGTGGCGGCGCAGGCCGCGTTCTCGGCCGAGGTGACGCATCGGCACCCGGAAGCGATCATCGGCGCGATGGCCGTCGCCGTCGCGGCGAGCCACGCGGCGACCACGCGCGGAAAACACTGTGCGCCACACGAATTGCTCGACGCTGTCGAGCCGTATCTGGTCGATGGGCGTACCGCCGACGGCGTGCGCCGGGCGCGGAAGCTGCTGGGCCGATCGGTTGCCGAGGCGGCGTACGACCTCGGCAACGGCGCACAGGTCACCGCCCACGACACGGTGCCGTTCACACTCTGGACCGCCGCGACCTTCCTCCGGGACTACCCGGCCGCGATCACCGCGTGCGTGGAGGCGGGCGGTGACGCCGACACCACGGCCGCCATCGTCGGCGGAATCGTGGCCGCCCACACCGGCATCGGCACCGACGGCGACCTGCGCGGAGTGCCCCGCGAATGGCTATCGGCGCGGGAACCCCTGCCCTCCTGGGTGACGACACCCGCACGGTAATCGTCGGGCGGCACAGGCTCCGACACCACCGCCCGCAGGGCCGGCTACATCGACGGCGCTGCCGAATCCGACCACCGCGCGGCCGGGGAGATCGCCCTGCCCTCTCGCGGAGCAGCGTGCAACCGGTCGGGAACAACCCCCGCAGATCCGGATCACACGGACGGGCGCCGGGAGCGTTCGTCGATCCGGAAGTCATCGGCGGCCGCGGTGTGACCGGGCTCATGCCGACGCGGGGGCGAGTCCCCGGTCGCGGCGAGTGTGATGCTTGTCGGATTCCCTCGGCGGTAGACCGATCGTCATACTTGGTCGTTGTTTCGTGGCGGGCGGTCATTGCTCGCCGTACCGATCAGATGCTGGGGACCGCCCATGGGTGCGGTTCGGAGAGTTCCCGGCAGTTCTGGAGATCAGGAGGGTTGATGGATCGCCGTCGAGTGGCAATCGGGATTGTTGTCATCGGTCTCGCGTTGAGTGCCCCCACCGTGGCCGTGGGCGCGGGCTTGGCCGGGGCGGCACCGGTGACGGAGGGGTGCCACAGCGGTACCCGGGTTCCAACCGACGACCCACACGAGTACGACTCGTGCATCGCGGGTGAGTGGGGCAATGTGCGGCGGTGCCCGCCGTTCACGGTCGTCGATCAGACCGTGGACGGCGACGTCCGCTGCGTGGACGAGTGACATTCGCGCCTACGGCACACGGTTCCGGGGATCGGCCTCCGGTGCCGTGCACACCTGACGGGCGCTAGCCGGCGGGGACCGCCCGGGGCGCGGCAAGGCATTCCTCGACGAGTCGGACCGCCTCGGGCAATTCGATGTGGTCTTCCGGGTAGGCCCCGAGATGACCGCCGTCGGGGAGGACGGTGGCGACCGCGCCGAGCTCGCGGATCAGAACGCCCACGTGTTCGAGCGGGTCGGGCGCGTTGACCGGGTCGTCGATGGCCTGGAGCACCCGGAACTGCTTGGCGGCGGCGCGGATTCGCGTCCAGTCGAAGTCACCCGCGAAGAAGCCGGCGAGCAGGTCGTAGCCGACCTCGTGAACCGAGGCCGAGACCAGGACGACACCGGCGAAGACCCCCGCGGCCGGATCGTGCGCCTCGAGCACGCGCAGCACATTGACCGCGCCGATGCTGTGGCCGACCAGCACGGTGTCCTCGGGCCGACTCGCGGCGGCTACCACCGCCAACGCCTCGCGCCATGGATCACGCTGCGGCGCATCAGTATTCGGCAGATTGGGGATGACGACCTGATGCCCCCGACCGGTCAGCTCGGCGCGGAAGGGGGGAAACCAGACGCTGTCCGCACGGGCCTGCAGTCCGTGCGAGACCACGATGGTGCTCACTGCTCGATAGTCCTCTCGTTGTCGTTCCGACCATCGAGCCTGCACGACGACACTGGCATTCGACTGGCAAGGCCCTCGCCGCCGGTGTCGGGCGGGACAGGCGACGGCGTCGGACTCGTCGCCGGCGAAGGAGCCGCGGAAGCCGGGCGAGCGCCGGGAATCCGTCAGATGACGTACGGATGGCGTTGCAGAGCATCGCACAGCGCACCGCGGCGGGTGATCCCGAGTTCGTGTAAGAGCCTGGTGACAAAGGGTTAAATGGTGGCCAGGGTTGGCCCGTAGAGGGCCGGCCCGAGCTTTCTGATATGGCCTTGATGTGACCACTGCG
>NZ_JBFAXK010000065.1:0-3501 GCF_040680715.1 Nocardia sp. NPDC051981
AAAGGCGCAGAACGCTACCACTGCGCAGGGATCCCGTGGCTGTTGTGCCTCCCGAATCGATCATCCCGACGAAACGTCCGCTATTGCCGCATACCGCGCTGACCGAACCGGCCAGCGCGGAGCGCTGGCGGTCGGAACCTGGTGCGGTGCAGAACCTCCGCTACTGCCGATTATGTTGCGTTTACCTCAAGATCGATTCTGCGGTGAGGATCGTGGTTCCTGCCAGACTGGTCGGATGAGCTTTGATGGCCGATCACGGGCGCTGATGTCGCTGCGGGGCCTGGCGGTGGGGGACGCGTTCGGGTCGTGTTTCGACGATCCGATCAACCATGGCGCGCTTGAGGAGCGGAGAGTGCTGCCCGGTCCGTGGTTGTGGACCGACGACACTCAGATGGCGTGTTCGATCTTCGCAGTCCTGAGTGCACACGGCCGCATCGGTCAGGACGCGTTGGCCCAATCGTTCGCCGACCACTACGACATCTATCGCCGATACGGCCCCGGAACGAGTCGGATCCTGCGGCTGATCCGCCAAAAGGGTTATCACTGGCGCGAACTCGCCCAACAAGCGCGCGACGGCCGCGGGTCCTGGGGAAATGGTGCCGCGATGCGGGTAGCGCCGCTGGGCGCGTGGTTTGCCGACGACATCGATCGGGTAGTCATTGAGGCCACGGCTTCGGCGGAGGTCACCCATGCCCACCCCGATGCCGTGGCCGGGGCGGTCGCGGTGGCAATTGCCGCCGCCTTTTCCGCGGCGAAACCGCAACTACATGGTGCCGAACTCCTCGATATGGTCGCCGCTCAGATGCCCGACGGGCCTGTCCGAGACAAGCTCAGGCAAGCGGAGTCCATCGACGATTCTGGCACTGCCGCTGTGGAATTGGGCGTCGGCCACGACACCTCTGCGCTCGATACCGTGCCATTCAGCCTCTGGGTCGTCGCTCATCACGGGCATGATTTCGCCGACGCATGCTGGACAGCCGTTGCGGCCGGCGGTGATATCGATACCACCTGTGCGATCATCGGCGGGATCCTCGGTGCCCGCGCAACCTCCGATGACATCCCGCTCGACTGGCTCGAACGTTGCGAACCGCTACCTGAATGGGCGATCACGCTCACAAGATGATCCAGATGCGAACCCTGCTCTTCCGCAGACGGCCGAACACACTACTCCGCCGCTGACCGCTCGGATCGGGACGGCCGCAGCGCCCGCCGGCGAACGCAGTGATCTGCTGCGAGATGACCGCTGCGAGTCGGGCAGTTGCTGTGATGAGGTGGACCGGTGAAAGCGTTAGCAGACTGCCGCGACGTCTACGACTTGCTCGATCACAGCGTCCGACGACGCCCGCTGGCGTGGGCACGTGGCGGATCGTTGCAGGAGCTCCAAGCCATACTCGTTGGCTATTCGGTTGCGCTCGAAGTGCATTCGATACCGGAAGAGTTCGCTCTTGGACCGATCGGGCCGTTCGCGCGTTGGCTGGAGTCGAAGTACGGGTGGGGCATGTCCTTGGGCTGGGCTACGGCCATCGAGCAGCACCTGTGCGACGGGGAGACGGCGACGGATGTGTTCTTCCGCCTCCTCGATGAGTACCGATATCCCGCAAGTTGAGACCTGCACCCAGGACAGCGCTGCCCAACTGGGCAATCAACTGGCCGGAGCCTTCCAGCATCGACCGGACGTACTGATCTGCCGCATACCGCGCTGACCGAACCGGCCAGGGCGGGGCGGCGGAAGATTAACTGGCCGTTGCCATCCGAGTCGGGGCGAACGCACTGAACTGCCGAATACCGAGCGATCGTGTGCTCAGCGAGACTTGAACTCCGACGGGAATGTCGATCTCACACCGGCCGACGACTTGCGGTCGAGTGTTTGACCGGTTTCCGGTACCACCGATAGGAGATGTGTTGCTCTCGGACTATCAGCAACAGCTGCGCGATCACTTCCTGGACGCGCCCGTCGAGCCGACCCCAGCGCCCTGGAAACCGTTGTCCGCCGGTAGGACTCCGGTCGGCGGGCTGTTGGGCATCGGCTTCGCGGTCCATCCCGACAACGGACATGATCTGGTGATGGTGGTGTCCTCCAACGGCCATGGACTCTTCGACGCGGTCACCGGAGAGAAAATCGCCCGAGACTACGATCCCGATCCCGACACCAGCACGCCCGATTGCTCCCCCGGCCTGACCTGCCCCGGGCTCGGACCGATCGCGGGCACCCCGGTGCACATCGCCGGTCTCTTCGGCGGCGGCCTCCACCACACCACCCCCGACAGTTGGTGTTTGGATATCGTCTCTCCCGATTGGCCCAATGACCGCGTCCTACTCTCCGCTGACGGCGGCATCTACAAGGACCCACCCGGCCAGGGCTGGTGGCATATCTTCCACTCCAACTACTCCACCTTCCGCGCCGCCGGATTCTCCAGCTCCGGGCTCACCCTGGCGGTCGCTACCAGTAGCGACCTCACCATCTGGCACCGGTCAAGCCTCGATATCCGTACTTGAGAATGGGTTCGGGGACCTTCTGCCATGCAGCGCCAGAACATCCTCTTCTGCCGCATGGCGCGCTGACCAAGCCGGCCAGCGCGGAGCATCGGAAGATCAACTGGCCGTGCCGATCCGAGGCCAGCGGAACGTCCGCTACTTCCGAATGCCGAGCGTGTCAGGTCATGTTGTCTGGGCTTTGAAGCGGCCGTAGAGCGCGTTGAAGAAATGATCGTCGGGGGCGCCGAACCAGGGCAGATCGGCCCAGCTGCCGTCGGGGAGTTCGGTTTCCATCTCGGTGGCGGGCCAGGCGCCGGTGTGGACTTCGTCGAGCAGGATCTGTAGCAAGCTGGTGTAGTTGGGTGCGCAGATGAAGTGGCGTTCCTCGTCGCGGCCGAAGTTGATGATCTGGCCAGTGGTTCCGCGGACGTCGGGGTCGAGGTCGAGACCGATGTAGTCGGCGTTGATCGGGTCGGACCACAGCGGGATCCACCCCGGTGAGGAGTACAGCGGTTTGACCAGGCCGGCGGCGCCGGGAAAGACGTCGCCCATGTCCTGGAGCTGCTCGATGTCGGGGGTGTCACGAAGAGCGTTCCACCGGTCCCAGCATTCTCGGATCAACGTGGTGGACAGGAGCGACAGGGTGGGCAGGCACGGGGTGGCGTATTCGGTGTGTTCTGCGGTGTCGGTGGACTTCTGGCCGTTGTGGACGGCCAGTACGGCCCGTACTTCGGCGGGGAGGTGGTAGCCGAGGTGGCGTTCCAAGGCGTCGAGTTCGGCGGGAGTTGCTGGTGGAGCGAGGTTTTCGTAGGCGTGGGGCACGTTGTCACGGAGCCAGCTGACATATCCGTCGAAGACCTCGAGCGCGAGCATGATCGCAACCTATCAGCGCCCTCCGACTTACGCCGATGCGGCGTTTCGACCCGACCCGAACGCACTATTCTGCCGCATACCGCGCTGACCGAACCGGCCAGCGTGGGGTATCGGAAGATCAACTGGCCGTACCGATCCGAGGCCGTGGAACGT
>NZ_JBFAXK010000066.1:0-3004 GCF_040680715.1 Nocardia sp. NPDC051981
AACATCGGAACCTTCAACCCCATCAAGACCAACTTCCACGAATTCATCGCCATGCTCGCCGACATCGGCCAGGCACCCGGCACGCGAACGGTACTTCGCGCCGTCTTCGGCCCACCCACCGATCCGGCCCACTCGAGGACCACCACGCGAACGTAGCCAGTGCCGAATGGGGTTCGCCCAGCGGTAGTTCGCGAGGTTGGGTCGGGCTATAGAGGCGCACGCCGCGGCCTGCGCGAACACGCAGAATCTCTCCAGATCCATACCGGCCCAAGTCCAGTCGTATCGCGCCGCTACCTCCACCGCGTATGTGACCTTGCCTATCTCATCGAGCACGTTCGGATCCTGGCCCTCGCAGTCTGCCGCGCTGCTCAGATCAACGGAGCAGGATGCGCGGCATTCGGCATGAGCGTGCACTGCCGGCGGCCGTGAGACGCTCTGCCCGTTGATCTTCCGGCACCCCGCGCTGGCCGGTTCGGTCAGCGCGGTATGCGGCAGTAGTGGACGGCCTGTCTCACAGATCGGGTATGTCGTCTCGGCGGGCCCATGCACGGACCGTAGGTGGGGCGTAGAGCCATCGCTGTTCGTCTTGCAGCTCGGCCCGCGCAGCGGCAATCACCTCGGGCCGGACACCAAGAGTGACCAAGGTGTCGTGGGCTTGTGCCCAGGTCAGGTTCCACATGCGCGCCATCGGTGAGCCTCCGCGAAACATCGGGATATCCGCCTCGGCATGAACATCGACGAGCCCGAGTTCCTCCAACTGGGCAGGCAGGCTCCGGGCCCACGATTGACTCGCGCCCGCGATTTCGGTCGAGCGTGCGAAGGCGCGCCATACTTCGCCGAACGCACCTGGCATTTCATCGAGTACACCGAGCCCATCGCCTTCCTCGAGCATGAGAACGCCGCCGGGTGCCAGCGCGCGGGCCAGTCGCTCCAAAACGATGTCTCTGTCGGCAATATGCAGCAGTACGAATCGAGTGTGGACGAAATCGAATGCGCGTTCAGGGATGTCATCGGCGACAAGGTCAAGCTGGGCGACTTCACCGCCGCGGCCGGGTAGGTCGGTGAGGTGACGCGGGTCGGCATCGACCGCGAGCACTCGACCGCCGGGCAGTGCGGCACTACACAGCCATCGTGCAAAGGACCCGCCGCCCGCTCCGGCTTCCAGACACCGCCATCCTGCACGCACACCCAGCCGTCGCGCGAGCGCGATACTGGCTGAGTCATAGGCCGCGCCGAGCAGGGCAAGGCGTTCGTCAGCGAAATCCCATTCATTCGGCAGCGAGTAGTACGGGTCACCCGGCGAGGAAATCGGTGAAGACCAGCTCATGCCCAGACGCTAAGCCCGGCGTCATGAGCCGAGGGCTGTTTTACCCGCCTTCTCCAGCGCAAGGTGATCGAATCCCCACTGCTAGAACAACTTCGAACGAGGGACTTCGGAACTTCCGCACATCGGCAGTAGCGGACGTTCTGCACCGCACCAGGTTCCGGCCCACGCTGGCCGGTTCGGTCAGCGCGGCATGCGGCATTTCAGGATGCCTATCCGCGCAGTCCCGATACCTCCATACGCTCGCTGCTAGCGTCAGATTTCGCTGATGCCAACAGATCTCGGCTCAAGTGGCAGGCGGGAGATACTCTGGCATGGGCGGCAATTGGATCAAGGCCGCATCGGGGGAGGTATCCCATGGGGACAGCGGTTATCGCTGCGGTCGCGGCGCTACTCGGCGTCGCTCTGGGGCGGTTGTGGGACGCGCGGGCCGAAACCGCACGCTGGCGTCGCGACCAGACGATGGCCGCCTACCAGGGATTGTCAGAAGCGTTCCGTGCCAGCTACGACGACATCCAGGCCATCGCCTTCGCCGACCCGACCGACCTTGATTACGCCACTACCGTGCGGACCATTCTCACGACCGGAAACCATCGGTGGCACGATGCGGCCACCGCCGTCTGGATCCACGGCGCTCCGGCCACCATCACCGCCGCGGCCGCGTTGGGCCGCCAGTTAACCGCGCTTCATACTGACGCAGTCACGACAAGGTTTACTACCGAACGATGGGCTCTTGCCCGCGTCCCGGCCCGCCGCGCCTTCGAGGAGTACCTTGGCGCAGTCCGGCAGACCCTCCATCTCATGCCTGTACCGGACGCTTTCTACGATGACGGCCCGCTGAAACAAGGAACAACGTAGCCCGCGAGCTGGGTAGGTAAATCCGCGCCTGGCGTCCGGCGGTGGCCGTTTCGAACCGCGCACTATGCGGCAGTTGCGTGCATTCTGCCGACTTCGAAGACTCAGGGCCCGTTGATCTTCCGATGCCCCGCGCTGGCCGGTTCGGTCAGCGCGGTATGCGGCATGTCAGTGCGTTTCGAACATTGGAGGTGGCTGGGATACTCACTAGAAGATCATGAACATGGACTACGTCGTCAACTTGGACCAAGCTGCTGCCGAGATCAACTCGCGCCTGCAGTCCTGGACCGCCGCCGGGCTCGTGCCCGGTCCCATCACCTGGCGGGACGAAGCAGCGGCCTGGTCCCAGCGACTGGAGATCGACCGGGCTGTTGTCGCCGATCCGGACTCGGTTGGGGTCTTTCTCCAGACCCGCGACGAACAGAACGCGCTCAATATCGTTCTCTACCGCGGTGGGTGGGCAGACGTCGAGGGCCTGATCCACGACGCGATCATTCTTGAATGTCCCAAGATCACGACAGCAGTACAGTTCGGTGGGGTGCTCGACACCGCTGTCGCCCGTTTCCAGGACACCGATCGGCCAACACGGAGGTGAGTGGCCGTGCATCCATAACTCGCTTCCTGAAACCGATCGTAGACGCACTCAACTCGGCAGTTGCGGACGTTCCGCCGGCCTCGGATCGGCACGGCCCGTTGATCTTCCGACGCCCCGCGCTGGCCGGTTCGGTCGGCGCGGTATGCGGCAGAAGCGGACGTTTATGACGGCGCTCGTGCGGACCGCACGCATACCTACACGCCCGCTCCTGAGAATTCCGGAGCGTTCAC
>NZ_JBFAXK010000067.1:0-1150 GCF_040680715.1 Nocardia sp. NPDC051981
GAGGCGGCTGCTGATCGCTTGGGGGTCGCAGACGACTCGCTGTTGCAAGCGGTCTGGTTCGACCGTGGGCCGGATCAGCCCGGGATGTTGCTTGTCGCAATTCACCATCTAGTCGTTGATGGTGTGTCGTGGCGGGTTCTGCTGCCGGATTTCGCGGCGGGATGGGAGGCGATCCGTGCCGGTATGCCGATCAGTTTGCCGGCCAAGGGGACTTCGTTCCGTCGCTGGTCGACGCTGCTGGCTTCAGATGCGCAGACGCCCGCGCGTCTAGCCGAACTGCCCATGTGGCGTCAGATATCAGCGGGTGCCGAACCAGTGGTGAAGGGAGACCTTGATCCGGTGCGGGATGTACACGCTGAGGCGGGCATGGTGTCGGCTCGTCTGACGGTGGCACAGACTGTCCCACTGTTGGGCAGGGTGCCTGCGGCGTTCCATGCCGGTATTCAAGACATTCTGTTGGCCGCTTTCGGTTTCGCGGTAGTGGAGTGGTCACGGCGGCGTGGTCGGCGTTTCGGCCCGTTAGTCGTCGATGTTGAAGGACACGGGCGCGAGGAAACACTGGCTCCCGATATTGATTTGTCTCGTACCGTGGGCTGGTTCACCAGCATGTATCCGGTTCGTCTCGATACCGAGGCACTGTCCTGGGACGATTTCCTTGCCGGTGGGCCTCTAGCGAGCCGTGGTGTCAAACAGATCAAGGAACAGCTCCGTGCCATACCCGGTGGTGGGCTGGGATACGGATTGCTCCGCTACCTCAACACACAAACGCGGGAGGAACTTGCCGCCACACGCCGCCCGGATGTCGGATTCAACTACCTCGGACGCGTGTCGTCTTCGGCAGAAGCGAGCGCCTGGAGCCCGGTCCCCGGACCCAATGGTGAGGGCAGTTTCCTTGGGGGCTCTCCGGCGGGGATGCCTTTGTCGCATGTGCTCGAGCTGAACGCGATCACCTACGACACCGCTGATGGCCCGCAACTGGTCGCGAACTGGACCTTCGCCGGCGCGCACCTGGCCCAGGACGAGGTCGGCGAGCTAGCGGACATGTGGTTCGCCGCATTGAACGCCATCACCACCTGCGTTGACGAAACCGGTGGCGGTCTGTCCCCGTCCGACGTGGCCCTGACAACACTCACACAACAACAAATCGATC
>NZ_JBFAXK010000067.1:1247-2745 GCF_040680715.1 Nocardia sp. NPDC051981
CGCATTGAACGCCATCACCACCTGCGTTGACGAAACCGGTGGCGGTCTGTCCCCGTCCGACGTGGCCCTGACAACACTCACACAACAACAAATCGATCATCTTCAAAAACTTTACCGCAAACGGCGCTTATCAACTGGCGAGTCTTCAAGGGGCCTGGCATGACAAATATCGATGGGGAATACGGCGCCAAGGAATCGGAAGATTCGACTTGGGACATCGAAGATTTCCTTCCGGTGACTCCATTACAGGAGGGGTTGATCTTTCACTCCCTGTACGGCGGGCAGGCTCAGGATCCTTATGTCGTTCCAATGGTTCTGGAGTTGGACGGACCTCTGGACACGGCGACGCTGCGAGCGTCCGTGCAGGCGTTGGTGAACCGACACCCCAGCTTGCGTGCTGGGTTCGTGCATGAGGGGCTCGATCAGCCGGTGCAGATCATCCCTCGCCGAGTTGAGATACCCTGGCGCGTCGTCGATCTGAGCGACCTGGACGTCATCGGCCAAAATGAGGAATTGAGTCGCCTGCTCGAAGAGGACAGTGCAGGTCGTTTCGATCTCGAGGCTGGACCGCTGCTCCGAATAATGGTGGTACGGCTGTCGTCTCGAAAGCATCAACTGGTGATTACCAGCCATCATCTGATATGGGATGGCTGGTCTGTTCCTGTGTTGGTGCGGGAGCTATTCGAAATCTATGCCGCAGGTGCGGACTCGCGTGGTCTGGCGCCCGCACCGTTGTATCGAGATTTTCTCTCTTGGTTGTCGGCCCAGGACCGCGACGCTGCGGAAATTGTGTGGCGCGAGGTGCTGGCAGGGGTCGACGGACCGACGCTTCTGGCCGAGCAGACGACAGTGGTGCCCGCGGGTGGTGCCGGCGAGCGTGATGTCGTCGAATCCTGGTTGTCGGAAGAGTTGACCAGTGCGTTGATTTCGGTCGCGCGGCAGTGCGGGACGACGATGGGGACGGTGCTGCAGGGTACATGGGGGGTGTTGTTGTCGCGGATGACCGGCCGTGACGACGTGGTCTTCGGGACGGTCGTGTCGGGGCGTCCGGCGCAACTGCCGGGTGTGGAGTCCATGATCGGTTTGTTTATCAACCCGATTCCGATTCGATTGCGCCCGGAATCCTCGGTTTCCGTGTCCGCGCTGTTGGAGCAGTTGCAGCAAGATCGAATTCGAGTCCTCGATCACCAATATCTGGGATTGAGCGATATCTGCCGGATGACGGGGAACAATGAGCTCTTTGACACTCTGCTGGTTTTCGAGAACTATCCCCTGGACCCTGATCTGCTGAGTCTTCCCGGCACTGATCTCACAATCACCGGGGTAAGCGCCCAGGACTCGACGCATTATCCGTTGGATATTACGGTCGTGCCCGGTTCCCGGATGCGGCTTCGGCTGGGCTTCCGTTCTGATGTGTTCGATCGTTCGACGGTGGAGTCGTTGGTCGCGCGGTGGGTTCGGGTGCTCGAGGCGGTGGCTGCTGATCCGGGGTGTCGGG
>NZ_JBFAXK010000068.1:0-2525 GCF_040680715.1 Nocardia sp. NPDC051981
TATGCGCGCGCTCCTCCTCGATCTACCGCCGAGTGCGCAGCCGAGGGTGGACGGCGTCGTGCCCGTGTCGCGGTCCACCTCGACGATCGCCGGGACATCACCCGCACGATACCAACGTTCGTTCGGCAACCACCACTTGATAATCGGCAGTAGCGGACGTTCCGGACGCACGAACGCCCCGAGATCATCTCGGGGCGTTCGATCTTCAGCTGGACCGTGCCGGCCGCTTCGGACCGACCCGTAAGCGGCATGAGCGCGCACAGCTGGCAGCTATACGGCGACCTGCCCGTTGATCTTCAGCTGCCTGCACGAGCCGGTTCGGTGAGCGCGGGGTGCGGTATGAGAGGGAGTGTGGATGGAATCAGTTGGTCCAGAAGAAGATGGTGTCCGGGTTGTACCAGTCGAGCTCTTCTTCCTGACTACGCACCCATTCGTCATGCTCGAATTCGAGTCCCTTCGTCAAGACCTCGAGATCGTCGACGAAACCCTTGTCGATCTTGTCGATTACCGCCCGATAGGCATCGGCAACGTCCTTCGCTCGAGACAACGACAGGTGGCCAACTTCCGGATACCCCTCCAACGAGCCTGGTATGCGGAACGGAATCTCGATGGGTGGCCCAGCGAACAGGTACTGGAAGGGCCGTAGTTCTTGGGGTACACCGCAACGTCCCAGCTCGTCGTCCAATTCGCTGAAGTAGACAATGGGATTGCGGAAGCACCCGACCTCCACGGGATCGGAACTGTTGCAGGCGATGATGAGTTGGAGCGCCGTGTTGTACGCACAGCCCGCCCATTCGCCCGCAGCGTCAGCCCGACCCTCGATGAGGTGGTCGAGGGCGTCGGGGATGGACAGATCCCAGAAGATGTCAAGGAAATCGAGATCGTCCTGGTAGACGACGGCGCGCTCCCTCATGATGCCGAGGAGGCGGAGTTGTTCTTCATCGAACGACGTTGCGCCCAGGAACGATAGAACATCGTTCCTGGCGGCAATGCGCAACTCGACACAGTGGCTACCCATGTACCAATGATCGCAACGGACTCTGACAACGACGCAGGACGATGCTCGGTCATCGGCATGAGCGGACGTTCCGCGGCGCAACAGGTTCCGGCCAGCGTCGCCCCGCGCTGGCCGGTCCGGTCAGCGCGGTATGCGGCACTACAGGATGTTCTCCGCCTCGGCCTGGCCGACAGCGGACCCAGTATGGGCATGTGAGGGGTGTGTCGCGTCAGGCCTGCATTTGGACTCCGGCCAACAAAGTGGTGGTGCCGCCGGGTGGAGGGGATCGACCCGGCGACATCTGTTCCCACACTGCGACATCTACCCCACTACCCACGGCAACCAGACACACCGCGGCCAGTAATCGGCAGGCTTCAAGCTTGAATCGAGGTGCTCGGAGTTGACCGCGTTACCGAGTTTCTGGCCTGTCATTCAGCTCGGAGGACTGGGCGGAATCGAAGGAGGATCCGTAAAGAGCCTTACCGGAACCGAAGGAAGATCCAGCTCCTTACGGGCTGATTCAACGAATCGCTCCAAGGCCTCGCGGGCCGGCACTCGTGCCTGATTCCAGGCTTCCTGAGTCGCGAGTTGCCGTTCAACCGCCGAGTAGAAGAGCGCTCCGATGGCGTCATCGAGTTGCGTTGCCGAAGTTACTACCTCCGCCGATCCGTGCAACCAAATCGCCGCGACCGCACTGTCCCATGCGGCGAACACGCCGGTTCTGGTGTGTTCGATGAGAGCTTGGAGCGCTGTGGAGTTCGAGTCGGTAAGAGCGATGATTCGGATCGCCTCGTAGCTGGCTTGGAACTCTTCGGCGAGACGCTGGTAGCAGGCGGTCTTCTGATCCCGTCGCCATCGAGTGGACTCTGACTTCGTATCCCAGAGACGCCCGATCGCGAGTCCCACGATCCCTGTAAGCGCTGCCAGTAGTGCTGCAGTCACGAGTCCCCCAAATCGCCGGACTGATCACGGGCCGCCCGGACAGAGTTCATTCTATGAGTTGACTGGACGAATCTGGCGCGATCGATCGCCGAAATTGCCCAAGACGATGGTTGGCCGAGCGTTCGTAAATGTAAGGGCCGTATCGGTTTTCAAGTCCCGGGTATTGGCGTCCAGGCGTCGAGACGCCAATCGCGCGTCCACATGTCAACCCCTACACGCTGGCACTGACCGCCTGCGAAATCCTCCGTCGACTACACGACATTCGGCAGTAGTAGACGTTCCGCCGGCCTCGGATCAGCACGGCCAGTTGATCTTCCGATGCTCCGCGCTGGCGGGTTCGGTCAGCGCGGTCAGCCCACAGTGAGTGCGTTGGTGGGTGAGCAGCGGCCGTGAAATCGGTGGCGCGATTCCAAGACTGCTGCCGAGGATGTTCTGATGGCGAGTGTGTTTGAGGGTCATGCTGTTTCGCGCGAGGATCGAGTCGAGGTCAGCGCCGCTGCCGGGGTGGTGCGGGGCAGTTGGGATGGCGCGGTCGCGGTCTTTCGAGGGATCCCCTATGCCGAACCTCCGGTCGGGCCTCGACGCT
>NZ_JBFAXK010000069.1:0-2254 GCF_040680715.1 Nocardia sp. NPDC051981
GCGCCACCGTCCGCTCGTGCGGTCCGGCTCGTCGAAGATCCGAAGCCGTCGTCCGATGCGTCCAGATGATCCGGCCAATGCCCTCGAACTCGGCATGAGCGTGCACTGCTGGCGGTCGTACGGCGCTCTGCCCGTTGATCTTCCGATGCTCCGCGCTGGCCGGTTCGGTCAGCGCGGTATGCGGCATGTGAGTGCGTTCGGCGTGCTCGGTCCGCGCGGTCACGAGGCAGGTTGCCATTCGCATAGGATGTGACGGTGTCGCGTGTGCGCGCCAGGTGGACGGCGTCGGCATGGAGGCACCGCACTTCGGGAGGCACTCATGGGTCCACTTCTGATTCCCTGCTGATGGTGAGAGCGTACCTCGCTCGGGGCGCGTGATAACCGCTGTCACAGCGCCTTCCATGCCTTCGCGCATGACCTCAGTGCTTCGGCGATGCCTGGGCTTTTCGGCATCTGCGGCCGATAGTTGGCCACCGGTGGCCGCGATCGGTTGATCCCCGGAAACCCCGGTCGTCAGCCTGGTGCCGTGCCGACGGGCGGCGCGACCGTCCCGAACCGAGCGATCAGCGGCATGACAGGATGTCACGCTGACCGCTTCGGGTCCGATCGCTGGTACCAACTCGGCGCGGGCGTCACCGGTGACTGGATGCCAACCTCAGGCCGAACCCAAGCAATACGGCTCCTGTTACCGAGTCCATCACACGTCGCACGCTTGGTCGGTTCAGCCAGATCTTCGCCGCACCTGCAACACTGATGATGACGGTGAACCACACCATGCCCTCCATGTTGTGCACCACCGCGAGAACGCTGCCCATCAGTAGGTGCGGGACCCCGTCGGGCAGAAACTGCGGCAGCATGGCGGCGTAGAACACACCGACCTTCGGATTGAGCAGATTCGTGCCCAGCCCACGCGCCCACGCACCGAACACGCTTTGCGGTGAATCATCCACCGCAGCTTCCGGATTCGCCACGGGGCGTCGGAGACCATCTCGCATCATGGTGATACCCATCCACACCAGATAGATCGCCCCTACAGTCTTCAGTACCGTGTAGGCGAGCGCCGATGCTGTCAACAGCACCGAGACCCCCGCGGCGGCGGCCACACCCCAAACCAGCGTGCCGCACCCGATCCCGATCGCAGAGGCGAACGCGTGGCGGCGGCCACGGCTCACCGCAGCGCGCAGCACCAGCGCGGTATCCAGACCCGGAACCAGGGTGAGCAGACCGGCGACCGCGGCGAAGGACAACGACGAGTGCAACACCGGCACAGCGTATTCGACCACCATCTGAGGGCCGACGTGGAATCAGGCGCTCATCGGCATGAGCGGACGTTCTGCGCCGCACCAGGTTCCGGGCGCCGGCGCCACCTGAGGGGTGCGACAACACTCCATCTACCGTTGCGAGTCGCACTTTTCGGCGCAGGTCGAGTGTGGCGCGGGCGTGCCCCAACACCACACCCCGACTCAAGCCTGGGTGCTACCGGCGGCGCCCGATCTCCGCCGTGACACACCCAGCCAGGGTTCCCGCCATTCCGTGTTCGGAAGGTCATGCCCGCGATAGGCAGCGAACGCAGGCGGAGCGGTCGGCGACACCCGCCCCCATCAGGGCGGATGTCGGCATCGAGATCCGGCCGGACCCGTCAGGACGTAACGACGATTCGAGTCCGCAGCCCTTCGGCGAAGCTGCGTGCCGCCGCCAGATCGTCGGCGTTCGGTCGTCCTTTCCTGATTCCACCCACCGGTTTGAACGGCGCAAACGTGTCCCACGCACGGCACGAGAACGTGTCGACCACCTCGAACCCTCGCTGCTCGAGCAGCCGCACCAGCGGACGAGTGAACGGCCGCAAACTCGGCTCCGGAAATCCGCTCGTCGCGAAAACGAATGCCTTGCCGCGCTGCGCCTTCGGCAGTGCTCCGACGAACTCACGCAACCCCGAATGGAACGCCCCCATGAAGATCCCCGAGCCGAACCCCACGAGATCGCAATCCGACAGCGTAGCCGCATCGACCTTCTC
The DNA here is from genome assembly GCF_040680715.1 of Nocardia sp. NPDC051981. Lineage (NCBI taxonomy): Bacteria > Bacillati > Actinomycetota > Actinomycetes > Mycobacteriales > Nocardiaceae > Nocardia > Nocardia sp. NPDC051981. The sequence continues at coordinate 2,015 of NZ_JBFAXK010000069.1, forward strand.
CGGGCTCATCACCCGCGCATCGAGCACCTCCCCCATCACATCAGCGACCTTCTTCGTATTGCCGTGCGACACCGACGCACACACGATGATCGTCTTCATTACGATTCAATCCCCCTCAACACTCTCGAATGCCTTGCACCACTAGTACTGCAACGACACTCGCGTTCAGGTGAGTGGGTGGCCGCGGCGGCGGTAGTGGGAGAGGCGGGCTTGGTGTTGTCGGCGGCGTCGCCAGCGTGA
>NZ_JBFAXK010000070.1:0-1795 GCF_040680715.1 Nocardia sp. NPDC051981
CTCTGGGACGATTGGCCTGGTTATGTCGTGGACCTGCACTGGGAACTAGACGCCAGTGTCCGCGCTGCGGTCGAACGGCTGAACCTCAGTCTTCCGTCACACGTGCATCTCACCAACGTATTTGACTAGAAAGCATGAACGCACGGTAATGCCGCTGATCGCGCTGACCGAACCGGCCAGCGCGAGGCGATGCCGGCCGGAACCTGGTGCGCCGCAGAACGTCCACTTCTGCCGATGAGCGTTTGTGAAGCTCGCTTATATTCTGGGTCGTCTACGAGTCCGGTGTAGGGTTCCCCGCCGGATCGACTATCGAACGCAAGCCCATGTACAGGCCGTCGTCGGCGTCGGGGTCGTCAGCGGACCATTCAGGCAGATGCTCCTCGAATGGGGTGCTGACCCAGGCTGACCCATTCCACCAACGCGCGAAGGTCACCGTGTCTGTGTCCGAGAGCCTCGGATGAGTGACAGTTCGATCGATCGTCAGCGCCCACTCTGGGGCGTCCGCCCATGGATCGAAGTCGGTTTCGAACAACTCGCTTGACTCGTCCCCGCCGAATAGCAACGCCCGCTCGTCATCTCCGCGAACCAGCACGAACCAGTTGCCAGCCCCGTCTTCAGAGACCAACCGGTCCCCGGCCACCCAGGCGGTCTCCTCGGACTGGTGTACCTCGATCGCTTGGGCTCTATTGCCCTCGCGATTCAACAAGGCACGCCCCTCGGCAACTATCCGCGCCCAGAGCAATTCCGGCGCTGGAAGTTCAAGCGTCATGCCCAGCAACGTACTCCCTGCAACCGACACTCAATACGCACCTCCGGCACGTACTGAGGACCTTCGGTGAACGCACTGTATTGCCGCATACCGCGCTGACCGAACCGGCCAGCAGGTGGCGCTCGCGAAACGACTGAGCCCCCACTCGGACACCGGATAGGAGCTCAGCAGAGTCTCTACCAGCAGCGATGCACGCGCTGCCCTGCTTCTTGGAAGGGGCTGATCCGCTTCGGAACTCGACTCACTCGCCCCCCACCCCCAGGATGCCGAGCTGGATGCCGCCGAGGCGGCGCGGGCGCAGCGAAAGACGTTGTCGCGCACCGCGACCAGGGCTGTGGTGGCGGACGACGAGCTGGTGTCCACCGGCCTGTGGTGTGAGAACGAGCCGCGGCTGCGCGGGCACTTCCGCTCGCTGACAAGTGATCCGAATCATGGCCTCGGGAGTCAGTGATCTCGGCTATCAAAACGCCATTTGGCTACCACTCAGCTCCTAATTACTGGACACTCGACTAGGACGCTTCACAAGCGCGTCCCCGACCGGGAGTGGGAAGTATTCCTGCAAGAAGGCCAAAAGCCATGCAGTTCAGCAAACTCGCCGTCACCGCGGCCCCTCCGCACCACTGCCGGCATCGTGCACGCCGATCCGGCTCCGGTCATCCCCTCCCGGCTCGACGGCATCAATCAGGGTATCGGCCAGGTCCTTCCGTCCATCCACTGACGCGAAGCTCGACGGCGACTCCGTCGTGGTCGAGACCGACGCCGACTCGCTCACTGCTGCGGACAACCAGCTCCAAGTCCGCGACAACCGGGGTCGTCACCGGCCTCCCGCTGAGCCATACCCTCGGCGGCATCGGTTTCGTCCGACACATCACGATCCGGCGAACCGGGTCTCTTTGCGTGCCGGATGGTTGCCTTCGTCACGCATTGAGACCTCGATGAGGACCTCGCTCCCAGGAGGGAAGCGCCCGATCAAGAAAGCGACGAGAAGTATGCGTTACACGAAGTTTGCCGCGACCTCGGCCCTGG
>NZ_JBFAXK010000071.1:0-1509 GCF_040680715.1 Nocardia sp. NPDC051981
TCGAGAACGACAGACCAGCAGCAGAATCCGGGCCGGGTGCGCTCACCGACCGCGAAGCCCTGCTCTTTCCGCTGGTCAACTCGTTGCGATGAACCCAGAATAAGGCTGGCCCCAGCCCCAAAGTAGCTTCACGCTCAGCGTGATTCGTCTACTGCGCCGGGCGTGCGTCAGCAGTGGCCGACCGAGGATCGCCGCCCAGCGGGTCGCGGTGACGGGGTTCAGGCCGATCAGGTCGCCCAGGACGTCGGAATGATGGCGGCGAGATGGAACAGCGCCGCTTTGCGGGCGTGATTGGGTTGAATTTCGCGTTCGACGAGTTGGGCGCGGATGTTTTCGGCGGCCAGGTGCTTGTCTGGTATTCCGCCGGGGAACAGCCATTTGTCGGGGCGGCTGACGTAGGAGGCTTGGCCGCGGCGGGCCAGCTGCTCGACGACGAGCTGGTCGAGTGGTTCGGCCAGTTCGATCGGCATTCGAAGGTGATGGTGACGCGGCCGTCGGGATGTTGGGTGATCTGGTCGGCACGCATGCGGCAGAGAACTCAGCAGTTGCGGATGTTCTGCACCGCACCAGGTTCCGGTCGCTGGCGCCCGCGTTGGCCAGTTCGGTCAGCGCGGTATGCGGCAATAGCGGACGTTCGGCGCCGCCAAGTTCCGGCCGCCGGCCGCACCCGCTCTGGCCGATTCGAACCGCGCGGGATGCGACAAACCAGTGCGTTTGCTGAATGCGCATGTCCGTGTGCTGGTCGTTCAGGTCTCGGGGGGAACGTTCAGCCGGAACAGTGCCCCGAAAAATAGGGGCACACAATATGAAACACAAATACTTCACAATCTATAGCCTCGGGAACCTCTACACCTACCCAGTTGGGGGACCTACCGTGTCCAAATTTGACACGCGAACGAGGCTTCGCGCATCACTCGCCGCCGCCGTGCTTCTCGCCGGACTGGCCGCAGCCAAGGGCGCAGCCGTCGCTACACCGATCACCGTTCAGCCCGCCGCACCGATTGGGGGTTCGAGTGTGCCCGGGACGGGGTCGGCAACATGGGCGCCCTACACCGGGTCGGGCTATCTCGACGACCTCCTTCATTGCCCCCCACCGGCCTTCTTCTGCGGCGTCCTCACCGGATAATCGACATTTCCACTGGAACTGGGATTCCGAGCCGTTTCGCCGTCACCGAAACCTCCCGCAGCACAGATCCCTGCGGGAGGCCCGCGCGTCCGAGTATCGGTCTCCCGCAGCACCCGCCACGCACACCCCGACGAGGACCCAACGGTGGATTACGCTCGTATCTTCACGATTGCGATACCCGCATATCTTGTCCTCGTGACCGCCGAATGGATTTCCTGGCGTCGCATCGCGGGTAGGGAGCGCACGAACGGATTCCACGGCCCCGACACCATCAACAGCCTGGTGATCGGCATCGCGAGCAAAGCGACTGCCCCGTTGGAGAACCTGCTCGTCCCGTTCTCGTTCGTCCTTCTCGCCGCCGCGTTGACCCCGATTCACCTGCC
>NZ_JBFAXK010000072.1:0-1452 GCF_040680715.1 Nocardia sp. NPDC051981
ACAGCCACCAATCCCTGTGCTCCGCAAGCGATCCGGCGCACACCACGACTGTTCAACTTCATTCTTCGAACTCCTGCTCGCGACCTGGCAACTCCGGGTCGTGAGGAACGGTAATCCCGCCCGGTTGTGAATCGAAGACGTTTCGAAAACCTGGTGTGCCCCGAATCCCTTGGGCAAAAGGACTGATGGCGAGACTTTTTCAGGCATGCCACCACGTCTTGCAAGGCCGTTCGGACCGCCCAGACGTCAGTCAGCCACGGCACGCACATGCCGCATACCGCGCTGAGCGAACCGGCCAGCGTGGGGCATCGAAAGATCCACTGGCCGTGACCATCCGAGGTCGGCCGACGCACCATAACGCCGATGTTCAGGCATTTCGCATGGTGGAAGTCCTTGCTGCCGAGGAGGTCCGATCACGAGTATGGGTGACACGGGATAACGTGATTGGAGGCCCCAGTGACCTGTTTCGTCCTTGTCCGTGGCACCACTCGAGGCCCACGGGGCTGGGACCGGCTCACCCGATCGCCGATCGCGACCGGTTACATGACATTGGCTGAGCGAGAATAGATTTCACGCGGCAATGGAATCCATCCGTCGGCCGTGATGACGCTGCTGGCGCGCCACATCATGAGCGGGGCGTTCGTGGGAGCCGGAACATGGTTCACGTCCGCTCGCCTGGCGTGAATCCGTCGACGCGGAAAGTGGGGTAGTTGGGCGCGATGCTCTCGAATCGGCTCAATGGCGCGGACCTATCGATCGGGAAGTGTGGACGTGCGCCCGGCGCGATGTCGAGGTATCGCTTGAGGATTGGCGCGCGCTGTGTCGCGGGTACCTCTGTGAGACGCACGTTCCACGAGCCGCCATGGCGAATGACCGCCTCTCCGTGGGCGGCTTGCACGTTGCGGACCCAGTTCGCGTTCGCGCCGAGCATGGACACGGCGTACCAGATGTTGTCGATGTCCGCCAGGACGATCGGAAATCTGATCGGCCGACCGCTTGAACGTCCCCTGACCTCGAGTTCGACGTCGCGCGAGCGCGCGAGCCGACTTCCTGAGCGGTACTGGCTCGACCAGTACCTGTTGAGTAGCTTTGCGATGGTATGAGGCTTGTCCCCGCGGTAGATCCACCGTTTGATCCAGTGCAGGCTGCGCAGTCGTGAGCGCTGATCGATCACAGGTTCATCATCACACGCGTTCCGACGCCGACTGGCAATACAGCCGCCGGTTCAGTCATTGGGCCCGGCTGCCGCAGACAATCCATCGATATCCCCCCAAACGCACTACATTGCCGCATGCCACGCTGACCGAACCGACCAATGCTCTGCCTCGCCGAAACGACTGAGCCCCCACCCGGATACGGCGGATTCTGGGGGTCGTCGCAACACCGCTGCTAGTTGGTGGTGGACAAGAGCATAGCGAGACGCTCGGCTGGGTTGTCCCAGTCGAGCGTTTT
>NZ_JBFAXK010000073.1:0-1361 GCF_040680715.1 Nocardia sp. NPDC051981
GATGATGTGGCACGGGTGGAGGACCGGACTTTCATCTGCTCGGCGAACAAGGCCGATGCCGGGCCGACCAACAACTGGGTCGATCCGGTCGATATGCGCACCGTCATGACCGAGCACTACCGCGGGGCGATGGCCGGGCGCACCATGTACGTGATCGCCTTCTGCATGGGGCCGTTGGATGCCGCCGAGCCGAAATACGGTGTGCAGATCACCGATTCGGCCTACGTCGCGGTGTCGATGCAGATCATGACCCGCTCCGGCGCGCCGGTCTGGGAAAAGCTCACCGGCGACACGGAATTCGTGCAGTGCCTGCACTCGGTGGGTGCGCCGCTCACCGAGGGCCGGCCCGATGTGCCGTGGCCGTGTGACAAGACCAAGTACATCGCGCATTTCCCCGAGACCCGCACCATCTGGAGTTACGGCTCCGGCTACGGTGGCAACGCGCTGCTGGGCAAGAAGTGTTTCGCGCTGCGCATCGCCTCGGTCCTGGGTCGCGACGAGGGCTGGCTGGCCGAGCACATGCTCATCCTGAAACTGACCTCGCCGCAAGGGAAGACGCACTACATCGCGGCGGCCTTCCCGTCCTCGTGCGGCAAGACCAACCTCGCCATGCTCGAACCGGCCCTGCCGGGGTGGCAGGCCGAAACCGTCGGCGACGACATCGCGTGGATGCGGTTCGGGGCCGACGGCCGCCTGTACGCGGTCAACCCGGAGGCCGGATTCTTCGGCGTCGCACCGGGAACCGGCGCCACGACCAACCCGAATGCCATCGCGACCATCGATCGCGGCAACTCCCTGTTCACCAACACCGCCCGCACCGACGACGGTGACGTGTGGTGGGAGGGCCTGACCGGCCAGCCCCCGGCCCACCTGATCGACTGGCACGGCCAGGACTGGACACCCGAGTCGGGAACCCCTGCCGCGCATCCGAATTCGCGCTACTGCACCCCGATCGAGCAGTGCCCCTCGGTGGCCCCGGAGTGGAACGACCCGCGCGGCGTGCCGATCTCGGCGATCTTCTTCGGCGGCCGGCGCGCCACCACCATCCCGCTGATCGCCGAGTCCTTCGACTGGGCACACGGGGTGTTCACCGCTTCGGTGCTGTCGTCGGAGACCACGGCCGCCGCGGCCGGTCAGGTCGGCGTGGTGCGCCGCGACCCGATGGCCATGCTGCCGTTCCTGGGCTACCACGTGGGTGACTACTTCGCGCACTGGCTGGCGATGGGGGAGCACGCGGGCGCGCAGCTGCCGAAGATCTTCCAGGTCAACTGGTTCCGGCGCAGCGCCGACGGGAAATTCCTGTGGCCCGGCTTCGGCGACAACGTGCGCGTGCTGAAGTGGGCCCTGGAGCGCCTGGACGG
>NZ_JBFAXK010000074.1:0-1360 GCF_040680715.1 Nocardia sp. NPDC051981
TACTGCAACGACACTCGCGTTCAGGTGAGTGGGTGGCCGCGGCGGCGGTAGTGGGAGAGGCGGGCTTGGTGTTGTCGGCGGCGTCGCCAGCGTGACCAGGCCCAGGTGTGGTCGGGGTGGTGGTGGCGGGTGAGGACGAAGGCGATGAGCAGGCGGCGGATCTCCGGTAGCGTGAGGGCGATCATGTCTTCGCCAGGATCGGCGAGTCCCCCTTTGCGGCAACGGTTTTCGATGCGGCCAGCCAGGCCAGGGCGAGCATCGACAAGGTGATGTGGGCATACCAGGCGCGCCAGGCGCGGACCTGGTAGTGATCGAGCCCGGCCTCACCTTTGGCCTGCTGGAACGCCTCTTCCACGTGCCAGCGCGTGCCCGCGGTCCAGGCCAGATCCACCAGGCGGGCGGTGGCCGGGCCGTAGCAGAGGTAGTAGGCGATCTCGGTGGGGTTGGCGATGCTGCGCCGGGCCAGCAGCCAGTGCCCGCGCCCGGACGCCCACGTCCCGTCGATCTGGCGGCGCGCCCAGTCGTATTCGCGGGGTCCGTGTGCGCCGGCGCCGACCGAGAGCCGCTGCCAGGCGCGATCGGCGAACTCGGCCACGAGGTCATCGGCGCGGGCGATCCGGTCGGCGCGGGTGGTGACCTGCTGGTCGCAGCGGGTGGCCAGCACGTAGAACACGTCGTGGTCCTCGCACCAATCGCGCAGGTAACCGGCTTGCCCGTAGGCTTCGTCGGCGGTGAACCACCGAAACGGAACCTTCGCGGTGACCGCGCGGTCGAGCATCGCGATCATCTGCCGCGGCTTGGTCGCGAACTCGACCTCGTCGGGAATCCCGGCCTCGCGGCAACGGTCCCGATCGGCGGTCCACGACTCGGGAACATAGAGTTCCCGGTCGATCAGGGCATGCCCATGCTCGGACGTGTACGCCAGAAACACCCCGATCTGGCAATTCTCGGTACGACCGGCCGTTCCAGAGTATTGGCGTTGCACCCCAGCCGATTTCACGCCCTTCTTCAAAAAACCGGTGTCATCTCCGGCCAACACCGCCTCGGAGTCACCCAGATGCTCGACCACGTAGTCGCGCACATCGTCACGCACCGCGTCGACATCCCAATCGGCCGCACGCAGCAGCCGCTGCATCCCCTGCGGACCCGTCTCACCAGCACGTTCGGCCAGCGTCCACCCGTTCTTACGTTCCAAACCCGCCAGCAACCCCGACACATACTCCCGCGCCCGCTCGCGCGGCTCCGACCGCGCGAACCGGCCACCGATCCGCGACATCAACGAATCCAACTCGGCCACAACACGATCCAACACCACACAACACATCTACCAGCACCTACTCACACAGGTGTCGTTGCAGTA
>NZ_JBFAXK010000075.1:0-1349 GCF_040680715.1 Nocardia sp. NPDC051981
TGGACCGCCCCGGCTTTGGATGAGACCGAACTACCGATTCTTGTGCTTCATGCTGCCGTCAGTTGCTGACCGCGGCCTTCCCAGAAGACCCGCTCGAACTCCGCCGGTGGACGATAACCACACCATGAATGCAACCGCTCGTTGTTATACCACGAAACCCATTCCGCCGTCTCGCGATTCACTTCACTCACATCCGACCACACGTACTTGCCGATCAATTCCTTCTTGAACAGCGAATTCACCGATTCCGAAAGGGCGTTATCGTACGAATCACCGGTACTGCCAACAGATTGCGCGATACCCGCCTCGGCGAGACGCTCACCGTAACGCAGCGCCGTGTATTGCACACCGCGATCACCGTGATGAATCAATGCCTTGCTCAACCGATCCCGCCGGTTCCACAACGCCATCTCCAACGCATCCAGCGCCAGTTCGGTTTTCAGTGAATCCGATACCTGCCAGCCCACGATCGCCCGCGAGAACACATCGGTCACGAACGCCACATAGCAGAAGCCGCGCTCGGCCAGCTCCACATACGTTATGTCCGCGACCCACAGCTGGTTCGGTGCCGGTGCCCGAAAGTCCCTGTCCACCAAGTCTTTCGGCCGCCTGTCTTCGTTCCCGGGCACCGTCGTGCGCGGCTTGCGCCGTATCGGCACCAGGCCCGCGAGACCATGAGCGCGCATCAACCGCTCCACCCGGCCCCGCCCCACCTGCACGCCCGCACGAAGCAATTCCCGCCACATCTTCCGGGCACCGTAATCCCGTCGGCGACCCCGATCAGCAGCTCGTAAACGGTGAATCTCCGCGAGAATCTCGGCATCACGCACCGCCCGCTCCGACGGCTCCCGCTCCCGTTTCTTCGCCGCGAAATACGTTTGCTGCCGAAACTCCAGCACATGACAGATATCGGTCACCGAGAACCGCTCCCGATACTCGTCGACGAACCTCACCACTTCGGCGGTGGCGGGTCCATCTCCCGGGCGAAAAAAGCCGATGCCGCCTTGAGAATCTGATTCGCCCGCTCCAATTCCCGGTTACGCGCCTCCAATTCCCGGATCCGGGCGTCCTTGGCCTCCGACGACTCCGGAACCGGCACCGACGCAGCCTCGCCGGCCGCTGCTCGCGTCGCCTTCGCCTGTTTCACCCAGTGCCGCAACGCTTCCTTGTGAACACCCAGATCACGCGCGACACGAGCCATCGCGCCCCTCGCCTCGCCCTGCTCACGCTCGTACTGCAACACCAGTGCTACAGCGCGTTCCCGCAGCTCCTGCGGATATCTCCGATTCCCAGCCATACCGTTGATCCTCTCCAGATCCAACGGTCTCCCTCAAACCCGGGGCGATCCA
>NZ_JBFAXK010000076.1:0-1328 GCF_040680715.1 Nocardia sp. NPDC051981
TAGCAGGACGGAGGTCCTGCTGGAAGGATGTCCGATATGCCTCCTCGTAAGCGTCGGTCGTATACGGCCGAGTACAAGGTCGAGGCTGCGCATCGTGTGATCGATACTGGCCGCACGATTGCCGACGTTGCCCGGGAACTGGGTATCGATGCCGGAATGCTCAGCTACTGGGTGAAAGACGAACGCCGCCGCAGCGAGGCCGCCGTCGGCAGGGGTGGAGACGGTGACGAGCCGTTGTCTGCGGCGGAGCGAGCCGAGTTGCAGGCGCTGCGGAAGCGAGTTGCCGAGCAGGACAAGGATATTCAATTCCTTAAAAAAGCCTCGGCGTACTTTGCCGCGATGCAGAACAACCGGCCCGGTTCGATCTGATGGCGAAGTACGCCGCCCCTGATGCAGAGGCGGTAGCCGCCATTGCCGGCACTACGATCGGCCCGGAGCAGTTCGAGGTGACCCTGATGGCCAGGCTGCTGGGCGTGTCTACTTCGGGCTTCTACCAGTGGAAGAAGCGTAGGGCCGCAACGGTTTTGACACCCAGGCAGCAGCGGCGCGCGGATCTGACAGTGAAGATCTTGGACGTGCACACGGACTCCGACGGCACCTACGGGTCCCCGCGGATCACCACCGAGCTGCGCGAACGCGGCGAGCAGGTCAGTGAGAAGACCGTCGCGAAGATCATGGCCGAGATCGGGATCGAGGGCATCAGCCCGCGCACGTTCAAAGTCCGCACCACCGTGGCCGATCCGGACGCGTCGTTCCCGCCGGATCTGGTGTCGCGGGTGTTCGATCAGGGCCGCCCTGACGCCGTGTGGACCGCCGATTTCACGTATCTGACCTGCGGCGAGGGTGACATGTATTTGTGTGCGATCCGGGACGGGCACACCCGGCGGGTGCTCGGGCACGCCGTCGCCGACCACATCGGCGCCGATGTGGTCGAGGCCGCGATCGAGCAGGCCGTAGCCGTGCGCGGCGGCCAGGTGCACGGCGCCATCCTGCATTCCGATCGTGGGGGTGAGTTCACCGCCGGGTTGACGGTCAAAGCCTGCGCCCGCCACGGGATCCTGCGGTCGATGGGCGCCACTGGCATATGTTGGGACAACAGCCCAGCCGAAGCGCTGTGGTCAACTTTCAAGCACGAGTTCTACTACCGGCACATCTTCACCACGAAAGCCGAACTCGCTGCCGCAGTTGACAAATGGATCATCCGTTACAACACTACAAGAAGACACTCCGCGATCGGTGGAATCAGCCCGATCTGCTACGAGCGGTCACTCATGACAGCCGCAGCGAACGCTGCGTAACTAACTGTCCACCGTTCGGGGGGAACCTCA
>NZ_JBFAXK010000077.1:0-1272 GCF_040680715.1 Nocardia sp. NPDC051981
AGAGCCTGGTGACAAAGGGTTAAATGGTGGCCAGGGTTGGCCCGTAGAGGGCCGGCCCGAGCTTTCTGATATGGCCTTGATGTGACCACTGCGACAACCGGACCCGGAAGCTGTTGACGTTGTCGACACCCACAATCGCGGCCAGTTCCGTGCCCTTCCACGCCCGCCACGGTTGCGCGGCGATCAGTTCCACCACCTTGCCCCGCGCGTCGGCACTGACCAGCTCCGGTAGCGGTGGACCGGCACCCCACCGGCGCGCTGGTGGGATGCCGGCCAGTTCCCGGGTCAACCTCCGTGTCATGTGATGCACTGTGGCCCACCAGATCATCGCCTCGTGATGGGCCGGGTCACGCTCGTAGACCCGCACCAGCCGCCGGTATCGGGTCAGCCACGCGAAACTCCGCTCGACCACCCACCGGCGCGGCAGCACGACGAAACCCTGCACGTCGTCGGTACGTTTCACGATCGACACCGTCAGTGACAGTACGGAATTCGCCCACACTCCGAGCCGACCGCCGTAGCCGCCGTCTGCCCACACCAGGGTGACGGCGGAGAACTTCTCCCGCAGCCGCGCCAGCAGCGGGTGGGCGCCGTCGCGGTCCTGTACCGAGGCCGCGGTGACGATGACCGTCAGCAGCAGCCCGAGGGTGTCGACCGCGATATGCCGTTTCTGCCCCTTGGTCTTCTTGCCCGCGTCGTACCCGCACGCCCCGGCGGACACGGTCTCGGCGGCACGCACGGTCTGGGAATCGATGCATGCGGCGGTGGGCAGTTCACCGCGGCCGAGGGCGGCACGTATCCGGCCGCGGAGCCGTCCGGCCAGGCGTTCGGGCAGGCCACGGTCGGACCAGCGGGTGAAGAACGCGTACACCGCCGGGTACGGCGGGAAATCGACCGGCAGGGCGCGCCACTCGATGCCGTAGCGGGCGACATAGCCGATCGCGTCGAGTGTGGCTCGCAGATCGTGGACCATCGGGCGACCCGACACGCGAACGAGTTCGGTCATCACCGCCCGCGCCTCGCGCTCGAGGACCGCCCATTCGGTGTCGGTGAGATCCGATGGATACGACCGTGTCCGGGCGTGGCATCGGCAGCCCGGTGAGGCACAACCGCTGGCGCTTGGGGGCGTTGGCGTGTAGACAGACAGGCGGGCTCCTGGGCGGCGTTGTGCGTAGACAACACCTCGCTTACCAGGAGCCCGCCTCGTTCACGGGTTGATCGCCCGGACTCTTCTGAACACGCTCCCGCTCAAGGCATCTCGGCGAGCTGGCC
>NZ_JBFAXK010000079.1:0-1202 GCF_040680715.1 Nocardia sp. NPDC051981
GTCGCGGCAGTTCAGTCCCGAGTTTCGAGAGACTGCGGCCCGGGAAGTGGTGGAGAAGTCGCGGGCGGTCGCGGATGTCGCCCGCGATTGCGGGGTGACCGATCAGACGATCCGGAACTGGGTGCGCGATTTCCGGCGCGCGCATGTCACCGATTCGGAGTTGTCGATCTCCGAGCGTGCCCGGTTGAAGGAGCTGGAGCGACGGGTGCGGGAGTTGGAGGAGGAGAACCGCTTCTTGGGAAAATCGGTGGCCTTCTTCGCGAAGAAGCACCGGTGAGTGTCAAGTACGCGTTCATCGCCTCCGAAGAAGGCAATCATTCCGTCGTGGACATGTGCCGGTGGGCGAAGGTCTCGCGCTCGGGCTACTACGACTGGTATCGGCGCGAGCCCTCGGCCACCGCGCAGCACCGCGAAATCCTCGCCGCTGAAATCCAGTTCTGTTTCGAACATTCCGACGGCACTTACGGCTATCGGCGCATCCACGCCCAACTGACCCGGTGGGGCACGGTCGTGGACCCGGACACGGTCCGCGCGATCATGCGGGAGCTGGGCTTGGTGCCGTGCCAGCCACGCCCGTTCCGGCCGGTCACCACCCTCGCCGGCGATGCGGCCGAGCTGCCGGACCTGGTGCGCCGCGACTTCACCGCCGATGCTCCGGGGACGAAATTAGTTGGCGATATCACCTATATCCGCACCTGGGAGGGATGGTTGTACCTGGCGACCGTGCTCGACTGCTTCTCGAAGAAGGTCGTCGGCTACGCGATGGCCGAGCACATGCGCACGGAATTGGTGTCCGATGCGCTGCGGATGGCTGCACGCAATGTTCCGTTTCGGCCCGGGGTGACGATATTCCACAGTGACCGCGGATCGCAGTACGTTTCCGCCGAATTCGCCGACGTGACAAACGAACTCGGCGCGAAACGATCTGTAGGCCGCACCGGGACATGCTTCGACAATGCCTGGGCGGAATCGTTCAACGGAACCCTGAAGAACGAGCGAGTAAACCGTACCGAGTATCCCACGCGTGCTCATGCACGAAAAGACATCATCGCCTATATTGAGCTGCGGTACAACCAGATTCGGCTCCACTCCGCAATTGACTACCGCACTCCCAACGAAGTAGAGTCCGAGTGGTTCGAACGGAACCAGGCAGCGTAGAGAAACCAAAGATGCGCTGTCCGAAATCTTTCCGGCCCCTCACC
>NZ_JBFAXK010000080.1:0-1128 GCF_040680715.1 Nocardia sp. NPDC051981
GGATCGACTCAGCCAGGAACAACGCCTCGAAAGATTCACGGATCAAGGCCATCTCGGATCCATCGACAGGATCACCAAACGCACCATCATGCCGAGTTTCGTACATCTGGAACTCAGGTGTGCTGTGTTTCCCGACCTGGCGTGAAGAACCACGGAGGTGTGAATCGATGCCGGGTTGCGCACCCTGGACCTGAATATGCAGGGCCGCAGAAGGGTTCGGACGCTGTCTGAACAGGCCGTGTCGGCAGCGAGTGTTACGGTCTGGCTCAGTGTTTGAAGGGATGGGGTAATCGTGGGTGCCGATATGCATGCCTACAGCGTCGATCTGGAGGCGCTTCGTCGGATGGTCGGTAGTGGTGACTGTGAGTTGTTGGAGCAGTTGACAACTCAGATTGCGAGTGGACTCGATCGTCTGGATGCTGAAGCCGCAGGATGGGGCAACCTAGTTCCGGCCCGGCAAGCGTTGACGAAGATGATCATGGAGCCCGCCTACCTGGATGGCGTGGCCAATCTCTCCAACGACGCCGCGATCTACATCTACGTCTTCAAGGAGATGTGTGAGCACTACGGCAAGCCGTTGGACAACGAATACGACATGAGTTCCGAGTGGCTCAGCGAGGTCGAGGAAGCACTCGACGATGTCGGTGTGACATGCGAGCCAAGTGAGTACTTCGTGGCTGGAGACGACTTGCCGCTGCCCAGCGCGTTTCCGTACCCGATTGCTGGCTGCATCGACTTCGAGGTGATGACCGAGCTGCGGGACGAGCTGAAACCGGCCTTGTCGGCGGATGTCGATGATGACGTGCTCGATACCGTCACCGAACTATCAGAGTGGGCACATGAGTGCCTGCGAGAGCGTCGGGGTCTCGTCTGGTTCTTTTACTGACGCCCAATCTTCGTAGCAGCATGCCGGGTGGCACGGTGATTGGATCGCAACCATCCGGTCATGCCGCATACCGCGCTGACCGAACCGGCCAGCGCTGGGCATCGGAAGAGCAACGGGCAGAGCGCCGTACGGCCGCCAGCAGTGCACGCTATTGCCGATGACCGAGCATGTGACAGCCAATAATCTTGTGTCTGTGCCGAAACCGATGGAGGCATCCAGCGCCCCGGCCTGTCACACCCATC
>NZ_JBFAXK010000081.1:0-1065 GCF_040680715.1 Nocardia sp. NPDC051981
TCGGCATGATGGTGCGTTTGGTGATCCTGTCGATGGATCCGAGATGGCCTTGATCCGTGAATCTTTCGAGGCGTTGTTCCTGGCTGAGTCGATCCGTGCGGTCAGCGGCAGATGGCTGTGATGTGCTTGGATCGAGTCATGTTCAGTGCGTTTGGGGCAGCCGAGTTTCGACCGGACTCGGTTGCGGCTGTGTCCGTTGATGTGGTTGTCGGAGACGAAGATCCGACTGCATTGTTCGCCACACTCGGGGTCGAGTTGCCGCCGCTGACACGAGCGTCTAGGACGGTCGGTGGTGACACGGTGTGGATGTGCGAAGTCGAGCCGGGATACCCGGCCACCGATTTGTGGCAGCGGGCGCGTGGGGTCTACGAGCGCACCGGACTATGGCCCGTGCTTCTGGGACTCATCGGGGCAAGTTTGAATGCGCCAGGCGACCGACAGGTCGCCGCGGGAGCTGTGCAGGATGGACGAGCATGGCTCGAACGCGCCCGGGTCGAGGGGCCGCGCGATGACGAAGGGCCGCGCGACGCCGAGGACCCGATTCTTCAGAGCGCTTACGTGCTCACAGAGGAAGATCGCGACTACGACGGCTTCGACTGGGCTGATGCGTGGATTGCCGTCGACGAGTTCGATCAGGCCGATCGATTGGCGCTCGTCCCCGCGCCGAATCCCTGGCTGGTGCCGCAACTGTTGAATTGGAGCGGCGCCCGCGATTTCGATCTCGACGGCGCGGACCACGCAACATTGTTGCGCCGGTGGGCTGGGCATTGGGGCGCGGAGTTGCTCGCATTGAGCGAGTACGAGTTGGTGTTGCGGGTAGCCAACCCGCCGCAAGACGACAACGACGCGCTCGCTGTCGCGCTGGAATCGTTTCTGTACGCCCCCAACCTCATCTATAAGGGGTGGGAAAGCCTCGATGAACTCAAAAAGCGTATGCCCGCACCGCTGTGGAGATTCCTGTGGTAACCGATGCCACCCTGGCCAGCGTCGCTGGAGCACCCTGCGCGCAAGCTGAGACTCGACACCCTGCTCACGCTGCTCGTCCGACTTCCGCTCATCGACAGT
>NZ_JBFAXK010000082.1:0-1045 GCF_040680715.1 Nocardia sp. NPDC051981
GGCCGGGCGCCGGCAGGAAGCCGCGGCCGGCGTCCTCACCGTTGATGCGGAACTCGAAGGAGTGACCGCGCGGGGTCGGGTCCTCGGTGATGGACAGCTCATGGCCCTCGGCGATGCGGAACTGCTGGCGCACCAGGTCGATACCCGCGGTCTCCTCGGTGACCGGATGCTCGACCTGCAGGCGAGTGTTCACCTCGAGGAACGAGACGGTCTCGCCCTGCACCAGGTACTCCACGGTGCCGGCGCCGTAGTAACCGGCCTCGCGGCAGATCCGCTTGGCGGACTCGTGGATCTTGGAGCGCACCTCGTCGGACAGGAACGGCGCCGGGGCCTCCTCGACGAGCTTCTGGAAGCGACGCTGCAGCGAGCAGTCACGAGTACCCGCAACGACCACATTGCCGTGCTTGTCGGCGATGACCTGCGCCTCGACGTGGCGGGCCTTGTCCAGGTACTGCTCCACGAAGCACTCACCGCGACCGAAGGCGGCGATGGCCTCACGAGTCGCGGACTCGAACAGCTCCGGGATCTCCTCGATGGTGTGCGCGACCTTCATGCCGCGACCGCCACCACCGAAAGCGGCCTTGATGGCCACCGGCACACCGAACTCCTTGGCGAACGCCACCACCTCGTCGGCGTTCTTCACCGGGTCCTTGGTACCCGCGGCCATCGGCGCGTTGGCGCGCTCGGCGATATGGCGGGCGGTGACCTTGTCACCCAGATCCCGGATCGACTGCGGCGACGGACCGATCCAGATCAGCCCAGCATCGATCACAGCCTGCGCGAAATCGGCGTTCTCCGACAGGAAGCCGTAACCCGGGTGGATCGCGTCCGCGCCGGCCTTCGCGGCGGCGTCGAGGATCTTGTCGAACACCAGGTACGACTCGGCCGAGGTCTGGCCGCCCAGCGCGAACGCCTCATCGGCGAGCTTCACGAACGGCGCATCGGCGTCCGGTTCGGCGTATACGGCCACACTGGCGATACCGGCGTCCTTGGCGGCCCGGATCACACGCACGGCGATCTCGCCTCGGTTGGCTACGAGGACCTT
>NZ_JBFAXK010000083.1:0-1045 GCF_040680715.1 Nocardia sp. NPDC051981
TCAGGTTCTCGGTCAGCGTCGCGGCCTCGACACGGTCGATCGACTGCAGCATCAACTGCGCCACATCCACGACCTCGACACCCTGACCGACCTCGCCACCGTCCTTACGGGCGGTCACACCATCGGTCAACATCACCCGGCAGAACGGGCAACCCGTCGCGATCATCGACGGCTCATTACCGCCGTTCAACGTGTCGAGGGCCTCGTCGACCCGGTCGATGTTGATGCGCTTACCGAGCTGTTCTTCCATCCACATCCGCGCACCACCCGCGCCACAGCACATGGAACGCTCGGCGTGACGCGGCATCTCGACCAACCTCGACCCCGAGGCCTGCATCAACTCACGCGGCGCGTTGTAGATCTTGTTGTGCCGGCCCAGATAACACGGATCGTGATAGGTCACATTCTGCGCCACCGGCGACACCGGCACCAACGCCTTGGCCCGCACCAGACGATTGAGCAACTGGGTGTGATGCACCACCTCATAGGTGCCGCCGACCTGCGGGTACTCGTTGTTGAGCGCATTGAAACAGTGCGCACACGTGACCACGATCTTCTTCTTGGCCTGCTCCACACCCTCGAACACCGAGTTCAACAACTCGATGTTCTGCATCGCCAACTGCTGGAACAAGAACTCGTTACCCGCACGACGCGCCGAGTCACCGGTACAGGTCTCCTCCTGACCCAACACCATGAACTTCACACCCGCCGTCGCCAACAACTCCGCGACGGCCTTGGTGGTCTTCTTCGCCCGATCCTCATACGCACCCGCACAACCGACCCAGAACAGGTACTCATACCCGTCGAAAGAATCAGCATCGCGACCGAACACCGGGATCTCGAAGTCCACCTCCGAGATCCAGTTCAGCCGATCCTTGGCGTTCTGACCCCACGGGTTGCCCTTGTTCTCCAAATTCTTGAACAACCCGGCCAGCTCCGAAGGGAACTCCGACTCGATCAGCACCTGGTAACGACGCATATCGATGATGTGATCGACATGCTCGATATCCACCGGACACTGCTCCACACACGCACCACAGGTCGT